>JBJXDR010000114.1:0-2993 GCA_046155245.1 Rhodoglobus sp.
CCCGGGAGCGCTCGTCACATCGTTCGCGATGCGAAACGCGCGGGCAAGAAACTTCGCGGATGCCGCGGGCGAGACATCCTCCAAGTTGATGTTGTCCTCCGGGGGTCCCGCGAACGCGAGGGTCAGCCGCAGGGCGTCGGCGCCGTGCTTGTCGACCTCGGCCGTGAAGGTCGTGCCCTTACGGCTGCGCTTGGACATCTTCTTGCCCTCGCTGAGCACCATGCCCTGGTTCAGCAGCGCGCTGAACGGTTCGGTGAAACTCACGAGTCCCATGTCGAAGAGCACCTTGGTGATGAAGAGCGCGTACAGCAGGTGCAGGATCGCGTGCTCAACACCGCCCACGTACTGGTCGACGGGTGCCCATTTCTCAGCTTCCGCAATCGAGAACGCCTCGGTGTCGTCGTTCGGGGAGAGGAAGCGCAGGAAGTACCAGGAGCTGTCGACGAACGTGTCCATCGTGTCGGCGTCGCGCTGGGCAGGGCTGCCATCGCGCGGGTCTGCCACAGTCAGCCACTCGGTCGCCGCGGCAAGCGGCGACTTTCCCTTGGGCTTCAGATCGAGGCCAGCGGTGTCAGGCAGCACGACCGGCAGATGCTCGAAGGGCACGGGCATGAGCTCGCCATCGGCGCCGTGAATGATCGGGATGGGCGTGCCCCAGAACCGCTGCCTGCTGATCAGCCAATCGCGCAGCCGGTAGGTCTTCGACGCCCGACCCGTGCCTGCAGCCTCGAGCTGCTCGATGATCTTGGTGATCGCGTTGTTCTTGCTCAGGCCGTTGAGCGGACCCGAGTTGATCATGCGTCCGTCACCGCTGAGCGCATCGCCGGTCGACACGGGGTCGGGAGGCCCTTCGGCGAGCATCTCCTCGGTGATTACCGGCAGCGCTCCCGTCACTGGCGCCGTGGTGTCGACGACGACCCGCACGGGCAGGTCGAAGGCACGGGCGAAGTCGAGGTCACGCTGGTCGTGCGCCGGAACGGCCATGACCGCGCCATGCCCGTATTCGGCGAGAACGTAGTCGGCGGTCCAGATCGGGATGCGCTCGCCGCTTGCGGGATTGACGGCCCAGCGCTCGAGCGGGATGCCCGTCTTCGACCGCGTGGCATCCTGACGCTCGATCTCGGTGTTCCTCTGTGCCTGCACCAGGTAGTCCGCAAAGGCGGACTTCACCTCGGGCGTCGAGCCCGCGACGAGTTCGGCCGCGAGCTCTGAATCAGGCGCGACGACCATGAAGGTCACGCCGTACAACGTGTCGGGCCGGGTGGTAAAGACCGTGATCGTGAGGTCGCTGCCCTCGACGCGGAAGTCGACATCCGCTCCCGTGGAACGACCGATCCAGTTGCGCTGCATCGAGAGCACCTTGGCGGGCCATGAGCCCTCAAGCTGGTTGAGGTCGTCGAGCAGGCGATCCGCGTAGTCGGTGATCTTGAAGTACCACTGGGTGAGCTGCTTCTTGACGACCACAGCGCCGGATCGTTCGGACGTGCCATCCGCAAGCACCTGCTCATTGGCCAGGACAGTCTGGTCCACCGGATCCCAGTTGACCCAGCTCTCCTTGCGGTAGGCGAGGCCCTTCTCGTAGAGCTTCAGAAACAGCCACTGGTTCCACTTGTAGTACTCGGGGTCACTCGTGTGGAGCACGCGGCTCCAGTCGAACGAGACGCCGTAGCGGCGGAAGTTCTGCTTCTGCTCGTCGATGTTCTCGTACGTCCAGGTGGCGGGGTTGATGCCCCGTTCGATCGCCGCGTTCTCGGCGGGGAGGCCGAAGGAGTCCCAGCCGATCGGGTGGAGCACGGTGAAACCGCGCTGGCGCCAGTAGCGCGCCACGATGTCACCGAACGCGAACGCCTCCGCGTGGCCCATGTGCAGCTCGCCCGACGGATACGGAAACATGTCGAGGATGTACTTGCGAGGCCGCTTGTCGTTCGGATCGTCGGTCGAGAACGGGTTTAGCTCGTCCCAGACGGCCTGCCACTTGGTCTGGATCGCGGCGATGTCGTAGTCGGGCGCGACATCGCTGCCATCGGGGCGCGCGTCGGAATCGGTCACAGGAATCCACTTCGGTGAAAGGGGCAAGCTCCAAGGGTACCGAACGCCGGAGGCGGCGGGGTTCAGTCGACTATGCCGAGCACCCGAAGCAGCGCGGCCGCCTTGAGCCGGGCCTCGGCGAGCTCCTCCTTCGGGTCGGACAGCGCCGTGATGCCCCCACCGGTGCCCACGGTGGAGCCCTCGCCGTCGATGATGATCGACCGGATGACCATCGCGAGGTCGATCGCCCCGTCGAGTCCCACATAGCCGAACGCCCCCGAGTAGATGCCGCGCGCACGCTGCTCAAGGGAGTCGAGGATCATCGTCGCCGACCTCTTGGGCGCGCCCGTCATCGACCCGGCCGGGAAGCACGCGGCTATTGCATCGATGCCGGTAAGGCCGTCGCCGAGAACGCCTCGCACGGTGCTCACGAGCTGGTGCACGTGGGCGTAGCTCTCGACCGCGAGCAAGCTCGTCACGGTCACGGACCCCACCGCGGCCACCTGGCCAATGTCGTTGCGCATGAGGTCGACGATCATGAGGTTCTCTGCGCGCTCCTTCTCGCTCGACTCCAACTCGAAGCGCAGTTCCTCGTCGGCGAGGCCGGTGAGACCGCGCGGGCGGGTGCCCTTGATCGGCTTCGACTCGATCTCGCCGCCGGCAGAGACAGTCAGAAACTGCTCCGGGGTGGCACTGAGCACCGCGATGTCCCCGGCGACGAGCAGCGCGCCATGGTGAGTGGGACTGGATGCCCGAAGGGCGAGATAGGTCGCAAAGGGGTCGGGACGGGCATCCACTCGGGCCTCGGTCGTGAGGCAGAGCTGGTAGGCCTCGCCCTCCCGGATCGCCGACTGGCACGCCTCGATCATTCCGAGGTACTCGATGTCGCTGTAGGCCCAGGTGATATCAGGCGAGGGCTCGTCCGGAGCTACGGGCGGCTCTTGGGCCGAGGCCAGAGCCCCCAG
>JBJXDR010000115.1:0-18304 GCA_046155245.1 Rhodoglobus sp.
GTCCGAGTGGTCGGTCACTCCGTCGATTCTCACCTCCCGCGGCAACTTCCAGCGGGAGTACCCCCCGTTCTACTACGCGGCGATGAGCGTGTTCGCGGGTGACGACATCGTGCTTTCCGTCATGACAATGCGGCTCGTGAATGTCGCGCTCTTCGTGCTCTTGAGTTCCCTGCTGTTCTGGCTGATCCCGCGTCGTCGCCCCGTTCTGATCTGGGCCTGGCTCATCACGACGATGCCCCTCGGACTGTTCCTCATCGGCTCCAATAACCCGAGCGGCTGGGCGGTGACGGGAATCGGCACCGCGTGGCTCGCGTTGCTCGGCTACTTCGAGTCCACCGGGCCCCGCAAGATCGCGCTCGGCGCGCTGTTCACCGTGGGGGCGATCATGGCGGCCGGCTCTCGCGGCGACGCGGCGCTGTATGTGTTCGGCGCGATCGGCGTCGTCGCCATCCTCACTTTCGCCCGGACCCGGCAATATCTTCTGTCGCTCATCTTGCCGGTGGTCGTTGCCGCGCTCGCTCTAGCCCTGTTCGCGACCTCGGGCCAGGTCGGCGCGGGCATAAACGGCTTCGGGGGAGCCGGCTCGTCGTCGGAGCAGGTGGTGGAGGTCGGCCTCGATGGATTCGGACTTCTGGCCTACAACGTGCTCAACGTGCCCTTCCTCTGGGCCGGAGTATTCGGGGAGTGGGGGCTGGGATGGCTGGACACGTCCCTTCCCGCGATCGTGCCGCTCGGCGCCATCGCCGTCTTCGTGGCCGTCGGCTTCGCGGGTCTCGCGCGCATCGAGTGGCGTCGTTTGATCTCAGTCATGGGCGTGGTTCTCGTCCTGATCGTTGTTCCCGTCTACGTGCTGACCCAGGGTGGCGACCAGGTGGGCCAAGGGGTGCAGCCGCGCTACATCATTCCGCTCATTGTGCTTCTCGGTGGCCTTCTCGCGCTGGGGATCCGCGCAGGGCGAGAGAGCTTCGGGCGCGTTCAGGTCGCACTTCTGGGCGTCACCCTCGTGGTGTGTTACTTCGTTGCGATTCAGGTCAACATGCGCCGGTATGTAACCGGCATCGACCAGCCCGGACTCAACCTCGATCAGGGTGCCGAGTGGTGGTGGAACGTTCCGTTCTCGCCTATGGCCGTCTGGATCGTCGGCACGCTGGCCTTCGGAGCAGTGGTCGCGATCGTGCTTCGCGAAATCCACGCGACCCGCCCGCGGTTGGAGGTGTGACATGGCTCGCACCTGGGTGATCATCCCGATGTTCAACGAGGCGACCGTGATCGAGTCGGTCCTTCACGACCTGAAACCTCACTTCCCTCACGTGGTGTGCGTGGATGATGGCAGCTCCGACAACTCGATCGAGCTCGCTCTGGGCGCTGGCGCCCACGTCATCCGTCACCCCATCAATCTCGGCCAGGGGGCGAGCCTCCAGACCGGCATGGACTTCGCGCTCCGCGACCCGCTGATGACCGACATCGTCACCTTCGATGCCGACGGACAGCACCAGGTCGCCGACGCCATCGGAATGGTCGAGCTCCTGCGCGAGCGTTCGCTCGACATCGTGATCGGGTCTCGATTCTTGGATGACCGCACCGAGTTGGGTCGCGCGAAGAAGGTCGTGCTGAGGGTTGCGGCGTTCTACACCCGCGTGTCAACGGGGATGGCCCTCACCGACGCCCATAACGGGCTGCGGGCGCTCGATCGCGGGCTGGTCGAGAGAATACAGCTCACCCAGAACCGCATGGCTCATGCATCGGAGCTGATCGAGCAGGTCGGCGAACTCAAGGCCACGTGGGCCGAGTACCCGACCCATATCGTGTACACCGACTACTCGAAGGCGAAGGGACAATCCTTGCTGAACTCCATCAACATCCTCGTCGAACTCTTGTTCAAGTGACCGCCATGACAATCATCTTCCAGATCCTTGCCGTCATAGTGATTGCGACTGCAGCCTTCTTCATCTTCCGCGGCGGCGGCGCTCGTCATCAGGCGATTCGCCGCGTTGTCATGCTCATCTTCATCGCTGCCGCGACCTCGTCGGTGTTCTTCCCCCAGGTCTGGACGTGGGCCGCCAACCTCTTCGGCATCGGCCGTGGCACCGACTTGCTGCTGTACTTCCTCGTGCTGATCTTCATCGGGTACGTCGCGACAACGTACCGGCGGTTTCGCCAGATCGAGTCCCAGATCACCGACCTCGCTCGACAGCTCGCCCTGCTGACCGCGACCTCGCCCGACACCAAGGGCGACGGTGGCCCGCCGGCGGTCTGAGTAGGCGCTCTAGCGGCGCCGGGAGCGCGCCACGAGCGCCATGCCCACGTACGTACGGAAGGGTGCCTGTCGCGCGAGGGCGTGAAGCGGGTTGCGGGTGAGCACCGTGTCGATCGACACACGGTTTGACCGCCCAACGATGAGTGCGCGCGCATCCTCGATCGACATCGCCTCGCGCAGCACGCCGTCGAGAAGGCGACGGTCCACTCGGGACAGCAGTCGCTCCACTCGGGGCGCTGTCGCCACCACTCGTCGCACCACATCCCCGAGCTCACCCATCGCTTGGCTGGTGTAAGCCTCGGGGGTCAAGCGGTTACCGATCGCGTCGAACACATGACCGCGCAACATCTTGACTGCCACGGCTTCGGTCTGCCGGGGGGTGAGGTCCGCGTCCCAGGAGGCACCGAAGACATCATCGAGGAATGCGAAGTCGTCGCCGACGCTGCGCAGCGTGAAGCTCACGCGGTCCGTCGCGTCGTCGTTCTCGAGGTACGCGGGCCCGGTGCGATCGAACGCGAGTGGCAGACCCGAGAACCACATGCGAGTGACGAACGCGACGTCCTCGCCCGAAGGGAGACCCTCGGTGAACCGAAGCTCCCCAAAGGCCGCCCGCGAGAGCAAACCGAGTGGTGCGCTGCGGTAGGAGAGCCTGTCCTTGGCGCCATCGAGCCGGGTTTGACGGAATGGACGAACCGGCGGATGCGCTGCGTCAGCGCGACTACGGTGAGCCATGCGCGCGATGACGAACGCCGCGCCCGTGCGCCGCTGGAGCGCGAGCCACGAGTCCAGGGCGCCGGGCTCGAGCTCGTCGTCCGAGCCCATGATCGTCGCGAAGGGCGCCGTGGATTCTGCGAGCCCTAGGTTAAAGGGCCCGGATGGGCTGCGCACGTTGTCTCGGAGCTCAAGCAGGCGAACACCCTTGTTCGCGATCAGTTCGCCCAAATTCGCTCGGATGATTGTCGGGTCGATGTTGTGTGCGACTACCGTGACCCGCACGGGTGCCTTTGTGGGGTCGATGACCGATCGAACGGCCCGAGCGATGGGTCGGCTCGCCGAGTGGACCGGAATCGTAACGTCGACGTGAGGACTGTGCATCCACACGATTCTAGTGCGGCCCGGTTCCCGGCCGGATCGAGCGGGAAGGCTTTATGCGATAATCGCGGGGGTGGTCCTCGCACGAAGGGTTGCCACACCGCCCTGAGGATCAAGCCACACAGTGACCACATCTCCTGCGATTGATACGCGTCTGCCCCGCGTCGATGCTCTCACCGGACTCCGCTGGTGGGCCGCGTTCTTCGTGTTCCTGTACCACATGCTCGTGCTGGCACCGCTGCCCACGATCAGCGCGGTGCTTGGCCAGGGCTATCTCGGCGTTACGTTTTTCTTCGTGCTCTCCGGGTTCGTGCTGACGTGGTCGTGGTCATCACGCGTCACGACCTCGACCTTCTACTGGCGCCGGTTCGCGCGGATCTACCCGACTCACCTCGCGGCGCTGATCCTCGCCGTGCCCGTCTTCTACACGCTCTCGGCGGTGCCCGACCCGACGTGGCTCAAGCCCTTCGACGTGGGAATCCTCGCCCTCTCGGTCGTATTGCTCCAAGGCTGGTTCCTCAACCCGGCGATCCTGTTTTCGGGCAACCCCGCCGCGTGGACCCTCACCTGTGAGGCCTTCTTCTACGCGCTCCACCCGTTCTTTAGCCGCATCCTCACCCCGCTGATCCGACGCGGAGCACTCGTGTTCGCCCTGATCACTGTCGTAGTCGCGTTCGTCTATCGCGGGCTGGCGCTGGCGTTCCCTGACGCGTGGTTCAGCGCCGCTCCTCAGCCGATCGTTCACCTGCCTGAGTTTGTGCTCGGCATGGGCCTCGCTTGGGCATTCCGTCAGGGCTGGCGGCCGCGGCTACCGATCCTTGTTGGGCTCGCGGCGATAGCTGCAGTCGTACTGGCCATGGTTCTCTTCCCGGGCCTTATGCCGGGGTCGCTGCCCGCCTTCCTGATCACGGGCTTCGGTACCGAGTTGTTCGCGGTCGCGTGCGCGCTTGCGATCATCGCCGCGGCGCAGCGCACGGTGGCGGGCAAGAACTCGGCGTTCGCTTCGCCCGTGCAGGTGCGCCTCGGGGAGTGGTCGTACGCCTTCTACCTCGTGCACGCCTCTTTCGTATACATTGCGCTGCGCATTTTCGGCGTTCAGCCGGTCTCGTGGTGGAACCTGCTCTGGTTCGCTGCGATGCTCGCCATCGCGCTGGCTGCTGCCGCCGCGCTCCATCACTATGTGGAGAACCCGTTCGAGCGACGGATGCGCGCGTGGAAGGATGCTCGAGAAGCCGTCTGAGCGACGGCCTCAGGCGCTGTCGATCCAGTGCGAGATCAGCACAGCGGCACTGAAGGGCCCCGCATGCACCGACGCCACGAAGTCCACGCCCTGGGCGCCTATCGCCTTCATACGCGCGGGATCTCCGAGAAGCTCGGCGATGACATCCACCAGGGTCGTCGGCGTGGCCTCGACGATCGGAAGCGACAGGCCCGCGGCCGATCGAACGTGCTCCCGCACATCGGGCAGGACGTGCCCGATGACGACCCGGCCGGCCGCCATCGCTTCGCACGCCGCGACGCCGTATGACCCCAGCCGAAACTGGTCAAGCACGATATCGGTGTCCCCGATGATCCCGGGCATGCTAGCTGCGGGCACACCCGTGATGCCGCGGTAGTCGATGGTGCCTCGCTCCGCGAGCGCGCGAACGGTCGGCTCGATGAGGTGCGTTCCCTTCATGCTGCTCATGCTCGGGATGTGCGCGACCACCGGGCGCGCGGAGCCGAGCAACGGGCGAGCACCGGCCCACTGTGCCGGGTCCACGACGACGGGACACCACGCCGCCGAGCGCACGCCCACCAGAAGGTCGGGCGTCGACACGAAGACCGGTCGGTCCGTCGTTATCAGCAGGTCGATGTTGTGGTCCGCGTCGGCCTGAAGCCGCGCCGTCTCCTCCGGGTCGTCAGCGAAGGGGGACCAGGGCGTGCGCTCGGCGTGGTTGCGGGGGGAACGGGCATCCGTGCCGTGGCTGAGGTAGGCGACCGATAGGCCGCGCTCCTCTAGAGCATCCACCTCGCGCCGAATGTCGCGGTCGAACAACGTGCCGAAGAGCGGACGCTCGGCCTCGACGAGTACATGTGTGAAGCCGGCGACAGCCTCGAGCTCGCGCTCTTGCCACTGCTTCGACCGGTTGTAGACCCCGACCGGAACGACTGTGTCGGCGGGAAAGGCGAAGGTTCCAGGTAGTTCGACTGCCATGTTCCGCGCGCCGATCGACTCCCGTGAGGCCATGAGTGCCCGGGCCCAGAGGTATCCCTGACCGGCATAGTTGGTTGGGCCGATGTAGATGCGGGTCGGCGTCGGGGGTGGCGTCGTGGGAGCCGGGAGGTCCTTCGAGCCGCCGCCCAATAGCAGGGACGCCATGCGGCCGGCGAGCCCGTCGGGGTTCTTCGAGGCGCTCGTGATGAGCCGGTCGAGAAATCCCGGCAGCCGGTCTCGGTTGCGCACCAAGCGTCCCGCGATCTCGGATGCGCGGCGCGATAGCCAGCTCACGATCGCTCCGCGGCCACGCGCTCGGCGACCTCGACCACCCGGTCGGCGACGGCATCCATCGAGTGGGTGTGGGACGTCCACTCGCTCAGGGCCATTCGTTCGTCGCTGGTGAACGGCTTCTCCACCATCGTCTGGAGCGTGACCGACACGCTCTCCGGGTCGTAGTCAACGGCGAACCCGGTTCGTTGCCGCTCTTCGGCCGCCACGAGGAAGGGCCCGGTCGGACCGGGGCCGGCGAATACCACGGGGCAGCCAGCAGCCATTGAAGAATAGACCTTCGACGCGAAGGCGTAGTCGTAGCCCACGCCGGGCTTCACGCTGGCCAGAGAAGCGGTGGCACGGGAGAGGATCGCGGTCAGCTCGGAACCGGGAATCGGGTCGCGGAATTCGACCTCCGTCAGCCCCAACTCGCTCGCTCGCCGTTCGATCAGTTCACGCTCCGAGCCGCTGCCGATGAAGAGCAGGCGGTAGCCGGTGACACGCTGAGAGAAGCGGGCGAAGGCATCGACGAAGATATCCGCACCCTGCCACTCGGACTGATTGCCCGCGTAGACGAAGAAGTGATCGTGCTCAAGCACTTTCGTGTAGCGAAATGTCGCAGTGTCCGCGCCAAACCCCACGACGGTCATGGGGGAGTCGATGCCCAACTCGCGAACCCGGCCCACGACGCCCTGCGAGATGGTCACTTGTTCCGCGGCCCCCCGAAGTGCGAAGCGCTCAACCCACCGCAATAACCGGATGACCGTGCTCGACCCCGTTGCCATCTGGGCGGCATCCGACCAGATGTCGGCGGTGTCGTAGACGTATGGGCGCCGCAGCAACGCAGTCACGACGCGCACGACCGCGCCTGTCGTGGGCGGGGGTTCGACCAGGTAGACGTCTGCGCGCCGACCGAAAAGGATGCGCACAGCGAGTGGGACGTCGAAGCTCAGGTAGGGCAGATACCCCCGCACGTAGCCCCCGCGGTCGCGCAGCACCCGCGCGCGCTTGACCCGCACGTCGTGCGGGTCGGAAATAGCCGTGTTCGCGGGCGGGCGGGTCGTGAGCACGGTCACCTCGTGACCGCGGGAGGCCGCTCGGCGAGCCACGGCACGTAGAAAGTAGGACGCGGCCGACGGCTCCGGATCGTAGATCCGGCTCACGATTGTCAGGTGTATCCGTGTCATGCGAACAGGAAGTGGCGCTCGAGAACCTCGCGCGACTTGCGCCCGTCGTGCACGAGGGAGACGAACTCGGGACCGCGTGCAGCGGCCTCGCGGTACGACTCGGGATTGTTGGCGATCGAGCGCAATACGCTCTCGAGTGTGTCGACGGTTGCCTCGACGATCGGCAGTTCGATGCCGTCCGCGTCGAGCACGGCAGCCCTGGCTTGGTCGCTGACATGCGAGACCACGAGTCGCCCGGCCATCATCGCCTCGCAGGCTCCCACCCCGTAGTCGCCGATGCGGAACTGGTCGAGGACGACGTCTGCTGAGGCGATGAGTGCCGGCATGGCCGAGTGCTCGATGCCGAACGGCACGGAGATGTGCTCGATGACGCCTTCGTCGTGCAGTCGGCGGAGCGTTGGCTCGATGAGGAGGGTGCCCTTCGGTACCGGATTCGAGGGCACGTGCAGCACGCGGGGTCGCGTCCTGCGTAACGTCGGGGCATCCGTCACCCACAGGGTCAGATCGATGACGACGGGTAGTACGTGTGCATAAGGCACGTCGAGCAGTAGCCCGGGGGTCGAGACGAACGTAGGAGCCTGAAGGTCGTCGAGCAGCTGACGGTTACGGAGCGCGAGTTCCTCAAGCGGCGGCACCGGCACCCAGTCGTCGCCGACGTAGGGCGACCAGCGCTCTCGGTGCGCGCTGCGGCTAGGTAGACGGATATCGGTGCCGTGGCAGATCATTCCCACGGAGACACCGCCCGCGCGGAGGGCCTCGACCTGCCGGCGGATGTCCTCCTTGAAAAGCCCGCCCAGCAGAGGCATCTGCGCCTCGAAGAGCACGTGGGTGAAGTCACGCAAGACCCGCTCCAGTGCCTCTCGCTGCCAACGGCGGGAGTGCGTCATAGTGCGCCAGCGCACGCCGTAGTCGAAGTCGTAGCCGAACGTGTCGATCTCGGCTGAGATCAGGTTGCGGGCCGCAACTGTCGGATTCTGCTCGACGGCTCGGGCCCACCGGTAGCCCTGGCCCGCCCAGTTGACTGGGCCGATGAGTACCCGCACGGCCGCATCGGTAGGGGCCTCGGGCGGAGAGGGGATCGGGTGCCCGAGGATCCGGTCGACGGTCATGGCGATCAGCGACTGGATGGGTCGGGGCATCGCCTCCCACAAGCGCTTCACTAGGGCTGGCACGTCGAGCTCCGATTTTCCTCTGGGGGCTCAGTGGAGCCAGGTCGTCGTCAGCACTGATGAGCTGAGGCGACCGTCGTGAACCTCGCGAACGAATCCGATTCCGGCGCTGCGAGTGTTCCGCAGTGATTCCCCATCTTCGGCGAGCGCCCGCAAGACAGCCTCAAGGGTATCAGCCGTCGCCTCTACGACCGGGAGGCGCTGGCCCGTGGTGTCGCGCACGATGTCGCGCACGTCGTCCATGACGTGCCCCACGACCACGCATCCGGCGGCCATTGCCTCGCACGCGCCGACGCCGTAACTCCCGACGCGGAACTGATCGAGAACGATGTCCGCGTTCCAGTACACCTCGGGCATCTGCGCCGAGGGGATGCCCGTGATTTGTCGGTACTCGATGATCCCGAGGGCTTCGAGCTCGGCCAGGACTGGAGCGATAAGGGCGGTGCCCTTCGTGCTCGCGACGGAGGGAGCGTGCGCGACCCTCAATGGCCCCGCGGACTTCTCTCCGAGTGCACTCGGGTTCGCCCACCGCTGCGGGTCGACAACCACTGGGCACCACTCGGCTTCGCCTACGTCAGCCAGAAGATCGGGGGTGGAGACGAAAACCGGGCGCCCAGCGCGGTCGAGAAGTGCGCGATTGTGTCGCGCGAGCTGTTCGAGCCGCGGCACGTACACCGACGGGTCGGCATAGTGCGACCACCGCGAGCGAGCGATGTGGCGGCTCGGCAGTCGGATGTCGGTGCCGTGAGCCATGAATGCAACATCAACACCGCGCGCAACGAGTGCGGCGACCTGCTTGTCGGTCCGGCGACCCCACAGGCGTCCGAACGGCGGCTCCTGCGCCTCGACGAGAACGTGGGTCGCGCTGGTCGCGACAGCTTCGAACTGGCGGCGCTGCCAGTCGCGATCGTACTGATACACAGCAACCGGAACAATCAGGTCGGCCGCGAACGCGAACCCGCCGGGAACCTCGACAGCCATGTTCCGCGCGGAGATCGAGAGGTTGGTGGCTTCGAGTGCGGCGGCCCACGCCCGACCCTGGCCCGAGTAGTTGACGGGCGCGATGAGGAGACGTCGATCGGCTGGGGCGAATGCCGTCACCGGCGTGCCGGGTTGTGGTCGACCGTAGCGAAGCGCCGCGAGACGGCCGGGGATGCTCATCGGGTGCGCCGCGACCCAGTCGATCGCAGCGTTGACCGGGCGCGGCAGTCGGTTGCGGTCCGCAAGCCGGTCGCGGAGCCGCGCGATCATGACCGCGAGCCGTCGCGGACTTGTTCGGGCGCTTTGTCAGCGGCACCCGTGCCATCCTCAACCACGGCGGCAAGGAGTCCGGCGTCGCGCGCCAGGCCCGCAAGAGCAACCTGCTCGCCGAACGTGGGCAACTGGAGCGCGACCTGTGAGAATGTGCCCTTGCCGACCACTTGGCCGTCTTCGATGTAGCAGATCTGGTCGTAGTCCTTGATCGTCGAGAGCCTGTGGGCGACCGAGATGAGCGTGATGTCGCCGCGCAGGGTGCGGATCGCCTGAGTCACTTCGTCCTCGGTCTTGGTGTCCAAAGAACTGGTGGCTTCATCAAGCACGAGGATGAGGGGGTCGGCGTACAGGGCACGGGCGATGCCGAGTCGCTGCTGTTGACCACCGGATAGCGACATCCCGCGTTCGCCGATACGCTCATTGATGCCGCCGCGGCGCGACGAGACCAGCGACGTCAGTTGCGCGCGCTTGAGCACGTCGCGCACGCGGTCGGCGTCGAAGTCGTCATCCCAGGTGAGGGCGACGTTCTGCGCGACCGACGCGTCGAACAAGGCCACGCGTTGGGGCACGTACCCCACCCGGTCGCGCCACGCCCGCAGCACGTCGTTGAGCGGCTGCCCGTCGATCGTTACCGCGCCCGAGCTAGGTACGCTCAGGCCGAGGATCAGGTCGATGAGCGTGGACTTGCCCGCCCCCGACGGGCCGACAATACCCAGCGAACTGCCGAGCGGGATGTCGAGGTCGAGTCCATTGATGACGTCGCTCTGGGCGGTGGGGTATCGGAATCTGACCGACTCGAGCCGCAGCATCTGCGGCTCCGCAGGCAGCACTGCGCTGTCGCTTCGCGGCGCCTCTGCGACACTCGACTCCGCGCCCTTGAGGTCGTTGATTACGTCCATCGCGAACGGACGAGTGGCCCCCGCTTGCACGATGCTCGCCTGAATCGCGTTGATTGCCGGGATGAGTCGGAATCCGGTGGCGGCGAACAGCGCGACCGCCGCGGCCGCGCCAGCGAGACCGGACGTGAGGTACGCCGCCCCACCGATGAGAAGAAACCCTCCCACGAGCGCGGCCTCGATTGAGTAGACCGGGATGATCTGAAGGAAGGAACCGTTTCGACGTGCTCGCACCGAATGCACTCGATTGGCAGTGACGAGATCGGCGACCTGATCGAGCTTGTTGCGCAAGCTCAACTCCTTGAGCGCCTCGACCATCTCGGTCATGAGGATCGCGACGCGATAGGTGTAATCGACATTCACCTGCCCGGCCTCGAGAGCCCGGCGAGTCACGACCTGATTGACAATCGCCGCGACGATCGCGAGGTATACGAGTGCGATGACCGAAGTGAGCGGGTCGGCCACCAGAAGCACGCCCAGAATCAGCACGAACGTGGTGATCGATGCCGGCACGCGGGTGAGCGGCAGGATGAACCCTGCGACAGTCGACCCGATTCCCGCGTCGGCAATCCGCGTGATCTCCGCGACGCTGCGCTTGGACCGCTCCTCCCACGTCGAGTGCACGTACGCCCGGAAGAGGCGCTCTCCGATTTCAAGTTCGTACCGAGCAAAACGCTTCGTGGCGAACCAATGAAGGAGCACCGAGAGCGCACTCTTCAGAAGGATCAGAAAGCATGCGACGAGGATGAGGCCCGGGCTCGCCGAGGAATCGAGCGTACCGATGATCGGTACCTTTATGTCCGTTCCGTTCAGCGCCGGCGCGATCACAATTGCCAGAAGGCCCATCGCGAGCACATCGAGAATCGTGAGGGCGCTTGAAACGATCATGTAGCGCACGAAGTAGCCTTGCGCCCCAGAGGGGAGAAGCGGCAGAAGGTCTCGTAACGTCGACCAGATGAGTTTCATTGGCGCCAGACTATCAGCGGCCCTTCAGCGACCCGCTGGGTCTGGACCGCGCGAATCCGCCTCAGCGGGGCGCTGTGCGGGAGATGATCGCGTGCTCGTGCGCAAGGCCATCAAGCGCGAGGCTCTCGGCGATCCGCACGACATTCGTGCCCTCGGTGAGAGTCACGATGCCGTCCGTGGTTTCGCCAAGCACCGCATCCCGGAACGCCTCGTGTTCAGCGAGCAAGGGCTCCTTCTTGACGAGCGCGAACCGGGTGATGTCACCCTCGGCCACGCCGCGGAAGGAGGCGACGCTCGCCCACGGTTCTCCCTGCACACCGTTCTGGTAATGCGTGAGATCGGCAGTTAGGGTGTCAACAACCAGGGCGCCCAGCTCGCCGGTGATGATCGTGGTGCGCTCCTTGAACGGGGTCAACCAGTTCACGGTGTGCGAGGCGATCGTGCCGCGGCTCAGTGTGCCGATGGCGATGAGCATGTCTTCGTGGTCGCGACCACTGCGGTGCGCCGTTCGCGCATTGACGCTCACGTACTCCTGTTGCGTCACCCACGCGGTGAGGTCGATGTCGTGGGACGCGAGGTCCTTGATCACACCGACATCGGCGATGCGACCGGGGAAGGGACCCTGCCGGCGGGTCGCGATCTGGTAGATGTCGCCGATGAGGCCGGCCTCGATGCGCTCGCGGGCCGACTGAAGCGCCGGGTTGTACCGCTCGATGTGCCCCACGCCTCCAATGAGGCCGGCCTTGTCGAACAGATCACGCAGAATCGTTGCATCCTCGGCCGTCGAGGCGACCGGCTTCTCGATGAGCGCGTGGATTCGTCGCTCCGCAAGTGCTCGGCCGATGTCCAGGTGATAGATGGTGGGGGCAGCGACCACGCAGTAGTCGAACCCCATGTCGAGGAACGCCTCCAGGTCGCGCACCACTGGTGTGCCCTCGATCGTCGGGCGCACTGACTCAGCCGGGTCGTAGACGCCCAGAAAGTCGACGCCGTCTAGCCCGTTGAGCACTCGACTGTGGTGGCGGCCCATCACTCCCAGGCCGAGTACGCCAGCCCGAAGCACCACTAGCTGCCCGCCTTCGCCACAGCGTTCACGGCCTCCACGATCGTCTCGAGTTCGGCGTCAGTGAGCGAGGGGAAGACCGGCAACGACAGCACCTGTTTGGCGGCGAGCTCCGTGGTCGGCAGATCGAGTTCTTGGGCGAACGACGGCAGTCGGTGGATAGGTGTCGGGTAGTACACGCCGGAGCCCACCCCACGAGCGGCGAGCTGCTCCGCGAACGCGTCACGGTCATGGTCAACGACGCGCACCGTGTATTGATGGAAAACGTGCACCGCGCCCTCTGCGGTCGGAGGCGTAACCACACCCCGAATGTGCTCGCTCAGGAACGCGGCATTCTGCTGGCGCTTCGCGGTCCACCCCGCGAGCTTGGTGAGTTGCACGCGCCCGATGGCCGCGTGGATGTCGGTCATGCGGTTGTTGAAGCCGACGACCTCGTTCTCGTAGCGGCGCTCCATGCCCTGATTGCGCAGCACGCGAATCGCCCGAGCGACCTCGGGGGAATCCGTGGTCACCATTCCCCCCTCGCCGGAGGACATGTTCTTGGTCGGGTAGAAGGAGAACGATCCGACCGTGCCCCACGCGCCCACCGGTACGCCGTTGACCGATGCCGCGTGAGCCTGCGCGGCGTCCTCAAGCAGCAGAAGCCCGTGTCGGTCGGCGATCTCCTTGATGGCAACTAGGTCTGCCGGGTGCCCGTAGAGGTGCACGGGCATGATCGCCTTCGTGCGCGGCGTGATGGCCGCTTCGATCGCAGCGGGCGCCGCGGCGAAGTAGTCGAGCTCGATGTCGACGAAGACGGGAGTCGCACCCGTCAGAGCAACTGAATTCGCCGTGGCAGCGAAGCTGAATGACGGCACAATCACTTCGTCGCCCGCGCCGATACCCACAGCGAGGATCGACAGGTGCAGGGCGGAGGTGCCGGAGTTGAGAGCGACGGATTCACGGCCGTCGACGATCGCCGAGAACTCCTTCTCGAATGCCGCGACCTCGGGGCCCTGCGCGAGCATGCCCGAGCGCATCACCCGGTCGACCGCGGCGCGCTCCTCGTCGCCGATCTCTGGCCTGGCTGCGGGAATCATGTGTCTCCTGACTCTGTGAGTTCGTTCGGTCCGGTTTGCTGGTACCTGGCTCCGGTTACGGGGCACACCCAGTTGCCGGGTGAGTCCTCGCGAAGGGGGTGGCCGGCGGTGCCGACCCAGCCGATGCGCCGCGCCGGGCTGCCGACGACAAGCGCGAAATCTGGTACGTCCTTGACGACGACCGATCCGGCACCGACCAGCGCCCAGCGGCCGATCACGACCGGCGCGATGCAGGTGCTGTTCGCGCCAATGGAAGCGCCCTCGCGTATGTCGACGCCCACCGGCGCCCAGTCATCCGCTGACTTCTGACTGCCGTCGGCGTTGATCGCGCGGGGGAAGTGATCATTCGTGAGCACGACCGCGGGGCCGATGAATACACCGCGCGCGAGGGTGGCCGGCTCGTAGACCAGCGCGTAGTTCTGCACCTTGCAGTTGTCGCCCATCTGCACGCCCGTGCCGATGTACGCACCCCGGCCGACGATGCAGTTGACCCCGAGTGTCGCGTTCTCCCGAACCTGGGCGTAATGCCACACCTTGGATCCCGCCCCGATCGAGGCGCTTTCGGCGACGTCGGCCGTGTCGTGCACGTAGCCGGAAATCACAGACATGAAGGCTCCCGGAGGTGTCTCGGGGTGGGCGGGATGGAGTCGGAACGCCGTCCCACAGAGCTCAGCAGAGGGCCGAACCGACGCCTCCTAGACTAGCTCAATGAGCATCATGGTCACAGGCGGGGCAGGCTACATCGGCGCCCATGTGTGTGATCTGCTCGTCGCCCGAGGTCAAACCGTGGTCATCGTTGACGACCTCGCAACGGGATCGGCGGCTCGGGTTCCCGGGATTCCGATCCTTCCGGTGGACCTCTCCGACGACGATGCCCCTGCCGCTCTCTCCGAGATGATGACGCGCCACAACGTGGAGTCAGTCGTGCACTTCGCCGCGCGCAAGCAAGTCGCGGAATCCGTCGAGCGCCCGGCGTGGTACCAGCGGCAGAACGTCGGGGGTCTCGCGAACCTTCTTACGGCAATGCGCGCGACAACGGTGTCTCGCCTCGTCTTCTCATCCTCGGCCGCCGTGTACGGCGACGCCGATGGAGTCATCGCCGAGACTCACGAGGCTTATCCCGCCAACCCGTACGGCCAGACCAAGCTCGAGGGGGAGCGCCTCATTTCGGCCGCGAGCAACGAGTGGGGGCTGAGCGCCGTCAGTCTGCGCTACTTCAATGTCGGCGGTGCCGCGCGACCCGAGCTCGGCGACACTCAAGCGCTCAATCTCATCCCGATCGTGCTCGACCGTCTTGCGGAGGGCTCGCCCCCGACGATCTTCGGCGACGACTATCCGACGCCCGACGGCACGTGCGTGCGCGACTACGTGCACGTCAGCGACGTGGCCGACGCTCATCTCGTTGTGCTTGATCGGCTGTCCGCGGAGGCGGGACATGAGATCTTCAACATCGGCACCGGGGTGGGTACGAGTGTGCGGGAGATGATCACCGCGCTCATCGCCGTCGCTGGATCCAGCCTGCGACCGGTCGTCAGTTCGCGGCGCCCCGGAGACTCGGCCACTGTGGTCGCCGACGTCTCCCGAATCCGCGAGGCGGCCGGCTGGACCGCGCGACACGGCCTCGAGGGCATCATCAGCTCGGCCTGGGATTCGCGGAGCTATTTCGACACCCTTTCACGACCGGAAGTTAATCCGAGCTAATTCCGGGGCATCGCCTACCCTAGGAACGATGCGTGCGTGCGGATCGGATGGGGGCAACGCGATGGCTGGTGCACACCGGGGGTGGAATTCGTCGAGGCTAAGAGGCATCCTCGCGGCGTTCCTCGCTGTCACCGTCGTCCCGACCGGCGCCGTCGTTTCGCCGCTGAACGCTGATCCCGCTCAGGCACTCAGCGGCAGTGAGTTCGAAGCGGGCAACATCATCAGCGACGAACTCTTCTACGATTCCGCAGCCATGTCTCAGGGCGAGATTCAGGGCTTCCTGAATTCGCAGATCGGAACCTGTCTCAACGGCAGCTGCCTCAACGTGCTGACTGTCGCGGCCTCAAGCCGTCCCGCCGAGGTGTCGGGCACCACCGGCGCGCTGGTGTGCAGCGCCTTCGAAGGCGGCACACTCACCGCCGCGGCCATCATCTACCGCGCACAGGTCGCCTGCGGCATCAGCGCGAAGGTCATCCTCGTCATGCTGCAGAAAGAGCAGAGCCTCGTCACGGCGACGTCCCCGTCGATCTCGCGCCTTGACCGAGCCATGGGGATGGCGTGCCCCGACACTGCACCGTGCGCCGCGTATGCGCTCGGGTTCGCCAACCAGGTCTATGAGGGCGCCAAGCAGCTCAAGGTCTACAGCGCGGGCCGGTTCGCACGTCAGCCCGGGGTGCACTCGATCCAGTACAACCCGAATTCGTCGTGCGGCTCGGGAACGGTGACGATTCAGAACTACGCGACCGCTGCTCTCTACAACTACACGCCGTACCAGCCCAACGCGGCTGCTCTCGCGAACCTCGGTGGCGTCGGCGACTCGTGCTCCTCCTATGGCAACCGCAACTTCTGGGCGTACTACACGAACTGGTTCGGCTCGACGACCGGCAACGTGATCACCGCAACGAATGCCGCACCGCAGCTCATCACCCGCCAGACCGATGGCACGCTCTGGATCTACCAGGGCAACGGTCGGGGCGGATGGCGCGTGCCCAAGCAGATCGGCACCGGCTGGCAGACCTTCTCTCCCATCTTCGGCGCGGGGGATGTCGACGGCGACGGCAACCGCGACGTACTGGCTCGCGACGCAGCGGGCGCGCTCTGGCTATACCCCACCGACGGCGCGACGGGATGGCTGACTACGGTCAAGATCTCCGACGGGTGGGGGGCCTACACCGCGATCTTCTCGGCGGGCGACTTCAACGGCGACGGCACCCAGGACATCCTTGCTCGGGATGCCGCGGGCCTGCTGTTCCTGCACGCAAACCTCGGTCGCGCCCGGTTCGCCCCACCCGTGCAGGTGGGCAACGGGTGGCAGTCGATGACGGCGATCTTCGGCGCGGGCGACTTCAGCGGCGACGGCGCGGTCGACGTGATTGCGCGCACCCCGACAGGTGACCTCTGGCTCTACCGCGGCAACGGCCGCGGTAGCTGGCTCGCCGCCTCGCGTATCGGCGTTGGCTGGAATGGATTGAGCAACCTCAGCGGCAGTCTCGACTTCAACGGTGACGGTGCCCAGGATGTCCTCGCACGGGACAGCGGCGGAACACTGTGGCTCTACCCCGGCAACGGTCGGGGCAGCTGGGGAGTCCCCTCGCGCGTCGGCATCGGGTGGGGCTCGATGGACGTGATCGCCAGCTCCGGCCCGGCGGCAGGACGCCCCTTCAGCGAGCAGGCCGGTGTCGGCGACTTCACGGGTGATGGCGCGCGCGACATCCTCGCGATGAACTCGGCCGGCACTCTGTTCGCATACTCCGACGGTCGCCCGACCACCGTGAACGGCTCGTGGGCGATCGGTAGCCTCGCGGTGCCGATCGGCGACTTCGACGGCAACGGGAGCCGTGACATCCTGACCCGCGACTCGGCAGGCACGGCTTGGCTCTACTCATCGCGGGGCAACGGACAGTTCTCAGGCCCTCCGGTTTCTGTCGGAACCGGATGGGAAGCATTCGACCTGCTGATCCCCACCGGCGACATCACGGGCGACGGCTTCCAGGATGTCGCGGCGCGCGACTCGGCGGGCATGCTCTGGCTCTACCCCGGCGACGGCGCTGGTGGCTGGCTACCTCGCCGCATTGCCGGCAACGGGTGGAGCTCGATGGTCGCCGTGTTCAGCCCCGGTGACTTCACGGGCGATGGCAAACCGGACCTGATCGCCCGCCAGAACAACGGTGTGCTGTGGCTCTACCCCGGCAGCGGGCCCGGAACCTGGGCACAGCCGATTCAGATCGGTACCGGCTGGGGGCAGATGACGGCGCTGTTCGGGCCGGGGGACATGAACGGCGACGGCAATCCCGACGTCATCGCGCGCCACAGTTCCGGTTCCCTGTTGCTCTACGCCGGAAACGGCAGCGGCGGCTGGCGCAGTCAGAGCCAAATCGGCCAAGGCTGGAACGTCATGGTGTGGATCGACTGACCTTCCGCAAGCCCCGGCGGTAGTCTGAGCGCATGACTGAACTGCATCGTCGTGCCGACGGTGCGGGGCTCGCGAGGCGCATTCTCGCGTTCGCGGGCCTGCCATTCCTCTCGCTGGTCACACCGTTTCTCTTCCTGCCGATTCTCGCGCGGGTGGCCGGCGCCGACGCGTGGCTCGCGTTCGCGGTTGGTCAGTCCAGTGGTGGGTTCTTCGCGCTCATCGTCGCCCTCGGGTACAACACGGTTGGGCCGCCGATGGTCGCCGTATCGTCCCCCGAGTTCCGGCCCGGGCTGCTGGCGCGAAGCCTTCGAGCGCGTGTGCTGGTGTGGATGCCGAGCACCGTGGCCGCCGCGACGGTTGCAGTGCTCGTAGCCCCGGCCTCCCATCGCCTCGAGGCGGGACTCATGGCGGTGGCGCTCACGATGACCGGGCTCTCGTCGGCGTGGTACATGATTGGGCTGGGCCGGGCCGAGTCGATCGCCCTCTACGAGATCGCCCCGCGGATGGTTGCCACGCTCGCCGCCGCGGCGATAGTTCTAGCTGGCGGCGCCGTGCTGTGGTACCCGATCCTGCTGATCGCCGCCCTGATCGCGAGCGTCGGGGGCTACGCCACGCTCACGCTTCGCGCCGGGCACTGGCAGGCCGCGCGCTGGGGCGACTTCGGATCTGTCATGCGCACGAATCGTGCCGCCGTAGCGACCGAACTCGCGGCCGGTGCCTACAACTCGCTTGCGGTCACGTTTGTCGGCGCCTCGGC
>JBJXDR010000116.1:0-5871 GCA_046155245.1 Rhodoglobus sp.
CCGGGCCGGCCCTTCATGTCGAGAACGAGCTTGATGCCTTCGGGCGTGAGCAGGAACCGCTGTGGAAGGCAGAGGGCATCCTGCAGTCCCGTCCAGCGCTGATCGCACACTCGGGACTGAAGGAACAGGCCGAGACAGCGGAGCACCTCAGTCGTCGGCACGGCCGACTGGTCAAACGCGCCCAGCGCCGACTCGAACGCACAGTCGCGGCACTGAGCCCGTTTGTACGCCGCAAGCAAGGCCAGAAGAGCTGGTTCATGGTTCGCACCGGTCTGCTCCTCCTCGGGGATGTCGCTGGGCAGGCCGGGGCGCAGATCTACTACGGCGAGATCCCTGAGCTGGCTCTCATCCAGGCACTCGCCGCGGGTGTCGCGGTTGTCACCGCAGGGCTGGTCGGAGGTGAGATCAAAGACCTGCGCATGGCGGCTAAGCGGAAGATCCCACGCGCCGACCTCACTAAACAGCAGGAGCCCTTCGCGCATCTGTTTGACGGCACTGATGAGGGCAAGCACATCGTGCGCGCCCTCGTCGGCACCGCCGTCACCGTGGGTGTGCTGATCTCGACTGGGATCTTCGCACTGCGCTCGACTATCGACGGTCCGCTCAGTGGCCTCGTCTACGGCGCGTTGGCTGCGGGGATCGCCGCCGCGAGCTTCATCTCGAGTTACGTCGTCACCGATGAGATCGCAGACGCGATCGACACGGCCGAGAAGGACTTCGAGCGCACGCTCAAGCGCCAGACGAACCTCGCTGCGAGCGCTCCACTGAAGTCGGCACTGGAGAAGATTGCTGAGGACGAGTCGATCCGCCACGAGCACGAAGTGCGCGGACAGGCGGCACTGCTCACTTACGAGGGACTCAAGCACCGGGTACTGCGCCGCAACCCCGGCGTAGCAGGACACGGCCTCGCAGCCGAGCCCGAGCCGCTTGTCGGACGGCGTGCCCGCGAAGACGGGAGCGGCGCATGAGCCTCGCACCGCACCTGCAACCCAGCGCCCTCGTCGGCGAACTGCCACGACAGGTCAAGCCGCAGCAGGCGACCATTGATCTGGGCTGGCCGGGGTTTTGCCCCCGTCAGCCCCGGCTGGTGCTCCCCGTCTTCGACGACTCCGGCTCAGTATCGCTACCCGGTGGGGGCGACCCGGTCGGAAACCGCTACGAGGAAGCGCAGCTTGCTTTCGAGGCACTCCAGGAATGGTGCACCTGCGGGAAGTGCCTGGGCGGGGTGCTGCACTTCGACACTCCCCGAGGGGATGTCGACCCGGGCAAGCTGCGCAGCCCCACGTTCCAGCAGCACCTCACGCGAGGCTTGCGGGTGCCACGCTTCGCGGCTGGATCGAGCGTCCTCGGTCCCAGCCTGACCCGTGCGGAGGAGATCGCGGCGAGCTTCCCGAAGCACGAGGTTCGACTGGTCGTGCTGACGGACTGGCAACTGTTCGACACCGACAACGTGCTCGACCGGCTGCGCAGCTTCCCGGGAGCAGTGCTCGCCATCGGGCTGAACACGGACCCTCCCATCGCAGCGGACGACGAGAACATCGTCGGTCTGCGGGTCGGTCACGACGACCCACCCGGCGCGGTCGCTCATGCGCTGTTCGGTGAGCTGACGGTCGGTCGTCGCGGACGCCGCTCAACTAGGAAGCCCGCTACCGAGGAGGTAACAGCGTGAACATCGTTGCCAATTCCACAACATCGAGGATCGCCGCCACCGACCATGACGGCTTCGACGCCGTCACCTCTGTCAGCCGATATTCCGATCACCTGTCGTATCGCTTCGCTGCCGGAGCGATCGGAACATTGCGCGGAACCCGCCGAGAGCCCATAACCATACGTCCACCCCGAGGGCATGCACTCCGCGCTGCCAGAGGTACGGAAATGAAAGGAGGTACCACACGATGAACACCAACGACACGCTCACCGAGACGACGGAGCCGAGCAAGAAATTCAAGGTCATCTACGCCGACCCGCCCTGGGACATCCAGCAGAAAGGTGCCCGCGGAGCCGCCCAGCATTACGACCTGATGACCCTCGACCGCATCAAGAACATGCCCGTCGCCGATCTTGCGGACGACAACGCAACCTTGCTGCTCTGGGTTACCAACGGAGCACTGCCCGCCGGCCTTGAGGTGATGAAGGCGTGGGGCTTCGAGTACAAGACCAACGCCGCATGGGACAAGTACTACATGGGGCTCGGCCTCTACTTTCGCGGCTCCCACGAACTGCTCCTCCACGGCACCCGAGGGAAAGCACCGTTCAAGTTCCGCGGGCAACGCTCGACACTGCAGTTCCCGAGGCAGGAACACTCCCGGAAGCCCGAGGAGATGATCCCCCTCATCGAACGCGTCCTTGACGGCCCCTACCTGGAGCTGTTCGCACGGCAACGCCCGAACAGCCACAGCGACTGGAGCGTCTGGGGCAACGAGATCGAATCCGACATCGTCATCCCCGGCTACCCCGTGCCCAGTGACTACACCCTTACCGGAGAACAGGAGCGATGACCCGTGGCCGACAAGGAACCCACCCCGAAGAACCTCGCACAACGCTTTTTCGACCTCTGCCTGCTGCTACTCGGAGGCATCATCGCGCTCTGGGTTGCGCTGCAGTTCTTGGCTCAATTCTGGGGCTGGATCGTCCTCATAGCGGTGCTCGTCGCCGCGATCTGGGCACTGGTCGCGATCCTGCGGGCCAGACGGAATCGGTGGTGAAAGGCATGAGCATGTTCACCCCCGTCAGAACGTTGCGGAATCGACAACAACGCTTGACATTTCCTTCCAATCAGTTCATAAACGGCCTCCCCTATACAGGGATGCCAGCGCGACCACTCCCGACCGAGCGAAAAGAACATCGCCAGGAGCAAATCCGAAAGGAGGTTGGACAGCTATGAGTCGAACTAATCGCCGCTATAGAAAGCGTGAAGGTCGCAAGGTGTGGGTCTTCAGCGAGCTGCGCGAGAGCCCCGATCAGCACCTGCTCAATGACGCGCTGATTCAGCACTCGCTGGAGCAAGCGCAGTTGGAGATCGAAGCACGTCAAGAGCATCAGCTCGCCGACCAGAGCGGGGAGGAGGTAGAGCATGACGCCTCCTCGTAACTCGAAGATCCCACCGACGTTCCTGCGTCTGCACTTGCCCCCACCGTTGGACGCCGACAATGTTGGCGAACTTCTGGCCCGTCTTGCCCAGCCAGACGCGCCAATCCCGCTCATTCTCGAAACACGCGCGACCGACGACGGGATCGCCTACCTCGTCGGCGTTCATCCCTTCGCCGCCGAACATCAGATGCGCCTTCTCGGGGATCTTGTGCCCGGTATCCGCAGCGTGGCGATACAGCCGAGTGATCGTGCGCCTATGGAGGCCGGCGGTCACATGACCAGCCATCCACCAGGTCTGCCGATCCGTGTCGACAATGCCGACGCAACTGTCCGTGCGGTCTACTCGGCATTCCGCGCTCGCCGCCAAGGCGAAACGCTTGTCGTCCAGGTCATCGTCGGACTCGGTCATCCGCCACGCGCGCTGCCGACGAAGATCAGCGACCCGAGCGCCTCGCTCTGGGCGTCGCTGAGCCACGGAAGGCAACTCGCGCCTGCCGATATGCGCTCCCGAATCAAGGCAACCGCGGAGCAAGCAAACCTCGACGTGAGCATCCGGATCGGCGCAAGCGCGCCAACACCCGAAAGGCGCAAACGCCTCGTCGTTGAGCTTGTCGGGGCAATGGCGACCGCGCAAAGCCCGGGGGTCCGACTGCAGCTTGTGCGCGAAGACATTCAGCGACTCAACGCGGCGGCCATCCCATCACGCTGGCCAATGCGTGTATCCGTTGCAGAACTTCTTCCCCTGATCGCGTGGCCTATCGGCGACCAGGAACTTCCCGGGCTTCCCGCGCACCACCCGCGATTGGTGCCCGCACCGGCCAAACTCTCGACAAACGAGAACGTCTTTGCCACCGCGAACGCTCCGGGCGACAGGCGTCTCGTAGGCATCCGAACGCCCGGGCGAATGCAACACCTCGTCGTCACCGGGCCAACCGGTTCCGGCAAGTCCATGGTGTTCGCCTCGCTGATCGCACAGGACATCGCGGCGGGGCGACCGCTAGTTTTGGTCGACCCGAAACGCCAGCTCGTCGACTTCATCTGCGAACGAGTACCTGTTGAGTTGGCCGACCGTGTCGTGATCATCGATGCTGTGGATGAGAACCCTGTCGCCTTCAATCCGCTCGACGCTGTCGGGCGCAACAAGGACGTTGTCGTCGATGGCATTCTTAGCGCGTTCAAAGCGGTGTTCGAAGACGGTTGGGGACCGCGCACCGAAGACCTGCTGCATGCTGGACTCCTGTCGCTCGCCACAGCGGGCGAGGCGCGAGGCGAGCCCTACACACTGCTGGATCTGCCTCGACTGCTCACCGACGCCCCGTTCCGCCGTTCGGTGATCGGGGCAATAGCCGGCGATCAGACGTTGGCTTCGTTCTGGGCTGGGTTCGAAGAGCTCTCCCCCGGAGCCAGGGCGCAGATCATCGCCGCACCCATGAACAAGCTGCGCAAGTTCGTGCTCCGCAAGAACCTGGCCGCCGTCCTTGGACAACCGCGCCCACGGTTCAGGTTGCGGGACGTCTTCCGCGACGGCAAGGCCGTGCTCGTGCCCCTGAACGACGCGCTGCTCGGTCCCGGTGCCGCGCAACTTCTCGGCAGCCTGGTCGTTGCCGAGCTGTGGATGGCCACGCTGGAACGTGCAGCGGAGACCCGTCCGCTGGATCGCCCTGCAGCGATCTACATCGACGAGGTGCAGCAGTTTCTGCACTTGCCGACCTCCATCGCCGATGCACTGGCCACCTCGCGCTCCTATGGCGTGAGCTGGAATCTGGCACACCAGTTCCGTGACCAACTACCCGCCCAGATGCGCGCAGCGTTCGACGCCAACGCGCGGAACAAGGTCGTGTTCGGCCTCGGGCCGGACGACGCCCGCGACCTCGCGAGGATGGCACCCGGATTGGTGGCCGAGGACTTCATGGCGCTCAAGCCCTACGACGTCTACGCGAACGTCGTGGACGACGGCGCACCAGCAGGCTGGTTCTCGGCCCGCACCCTCGCCCCGACCGCTGCCCTGCACAACGGGCACATCGTTCGCCAGAGAAGCCGCAACCAGTGGGGCCAAGTGAGCAAGACCGAACCGCAGTCCACGCCCGAATCGGGCGACCTAAACCGCGTGGCCGCTCCCGTGGCGAGTGTGAAGGCGAGGCGATCATGACTGCCACCATTGCCCGAAACGCCCGCCTGACCACTGTCGTCATGTGTCCGGTCGGCTGTCCGGTCGCTGTTCCGCTCACGACGATGAACACCGTCCAACAGGGGCGAAGCTGTGCGGCTCGCGGTTCGAACTGGGATGGGACTCTCCCTGTTTCAAGGGATCACTTTCCCATTCGTGCGGCTGCCCGCCCCAGCTGGTCTGGAGGTCGTCATGAATAGCTCGTGGACTCCCTACAAGACTGAGATGCTCCTTCAACTGCTGACTGATCGAGATCTGGCACTGCTGCAGGACGTCGAGCAGTTCCGGCTGCTCAGCACTCGACAGATTCAACGGCTGCACTTCGGCATCGGGCACGCGACCATCTCAGCCGCAACGCGTGGCACCGTCCGAGTGCTGGGACGCTTAGAGGATCGCGGGTTCGTCGTCCGCCTGGAACGGCGCATCGGCGGCATCAAGCACGGCTCATCCGGCAACGTCTGGCAACTCTCCGCCACCGGCGAGAGACTGCTCCGTGCACTGCGAGGGGACGGAGCCCGGCGGCGTTTCGTCGAACCCGGTGCGCCCTTCACTGATCACACCCTCGAAGTCGCCGACCTCGCCGTGCGGCTGCGTGAAGCAGCACGCGACAGGCG
>JBJXDR010000117.1:0-8752 GCA_046155245.1 Rhodoglobus sp.
TCGCAAACGTGCGGGCGTCGGTGTGTACTAGGTCGGCACCGAGCTCCTCGGCGATGTCGATGGCCAGCTGCGGGTGCGCACGGCCGGTCACGATCACCAGTCTCTTCTGCCCGGTGATCTTGATCTCGGACATGTTCCCGCTCCCTGTAAGACGACGCCGTGCTACCGATCCTAACGGGGTGACGGTAGGCCGTCTGGGCCGACTATCTCCACAAGATCGCTGACCAGTTCGAAGTCCTGCTCGTTTCGAGTCATCAGGGGGATGCCGAGAGTGAGAGCCTGCGCAGCGATCAGAATGTCTTTGCTCCGCGCATGGCCTGCGCGCACCGGAGCGACCCTTGCGGCCAGAACCCCATAACTCCTCGCGTCGGCCTCCTCGAAGGCGATCCACTCCAGGACTTCGGAGTACCTGGCTATGCGGTGGAGGCGAAAGTTGCGCTCGCTAACAGATGCCGCCACCGCCACCCCAAACTCAAGCTCACCGAGACTGATCACGCTTGCGCCCATCCCGGTTGTGGACAAGTCAACGGGCGGAGCAATGAGAATACTCGTATCGAGAAGGATCATCCGCGAGGATCGTTCCACGGATCGACGATCGGATCATCGTCGCGGGACGCGTACCACTCCTCGTACCAGCCGGTGGTGTCCGGTCCAAGCTCAGCGGCAATCGCGGCGAGCTCGGACCCCGGCACCCACCGTCGTCGAGTCGGTGCGATCGGACCGATCTTTGCCACGGGACGCCCCTGCACCGTGATTGTGATCGTCTCGCCGGCCTCGGCGCGTGCGACCACCTCGCTGGCGTTCTGCTTCAGTTCTCTCATTCCCACGGACTGCATGAAACCATGCTATGCGGGATGTAGAACATGAGCTACAGCGAATCTGTGGATGAGGGTTCGGATGCCGCGGCAGCCGCATCGGCAGCGGCCGTACCCGCGCGGTTCTCCGCGACCCACCCCTCGAGGTTGCGCTGGGGTGCCACGTTGACCGCGAGTGCCCCGGGCGGCACATCCTTGCGCACGACGGTGCCGGCACCCGTATAGGCACCGTCGCCGATCGTCACCGGAGCGACGAACACGTTGTGCGATCCGCTGCGCACCTGGTTGCCCACCGTCGTCGCGCTCTTGGTCACGCCGTCGTAGTTGGCAGTGATGGTGCCGGCTCCGATGTTCGAGCCCTCCCCCACCGTCGTGTCGCCGAGGTAGCTGAGGTGCGGCACTTTGCTGCCCGCCCCGATGGTCGTGTTCTTGGTCTCGACAAAGGTGCCGATCTTGCCCGACGCTCCGAGGTAGGTGCCGGGGCGGAGATAGGCGAACGGGCCCACACTCGCGTTCTCGCCGATGACAGCGAGCGTGGCATCCGTGCGCTTGACGACCGCGCCGGCGCCCACCTCGGTGTCGACGAGTGTGGTGTCCGGACCGATGGTTGCGCCAGCCTGCACGAGGGTCGCGCCCTTGAGTTGGGTGCCGGGCAGGAGTTGTACGTCCTCGGCCAAGGTGACGTCGGCGTCGATCCAGGTCGTTGCGGGGTCGTCGACCGTCACGCCGGCGAGCTGCCAGCGCGTGACGATGAGTTCATTCATACGGCGGGATGCCTCGGCCAACTGCACACGATCGTTGACGCCCGCGACCCGCCAGCCGTCGGCCACGGGCATCGCCGCAACCGCGGACCCTGCCGCCCGCAACAGGCCGACCACGTCGGTGAGATACTTCTCCCCCTGTGCGTTCTTGGTGCCGACGAGCGCGAGTTGCTCGCGCAACGGGCCCACGCTGAAGACGTAGGTGCCCGAATTGATCTCGGTGATGGTGAGCTCGTCGTCGCTGGCATCGGCCTGCTCGACGATGCGGTCGACCTCGCCCGTGCTACCGCGCACGATGCGCCCGTATCCGGTCGCGTCGTCGAGCACCGCCGAGAGCACGGTTGCGGCGGCGGCGGCCGCCCGGTGGGTGTCGATGAGAGTGCGGAGGGTCGCGGCATCCAGCAGGGGCACATCGCCCGAGACGACCACAACGTCGCCGGCGAAGTCGGCGGGGAGGGCGTCAATGGCCACCTCGACGGCGCGGCCGGTGCCGGGGATCTCGTCCTGATCGACGATGACCGCGCCAGGCATGAGGTCGACGATGGTCTCGACCACCAAATCGCGCGCGTGCCGCACGACGGCGATCACGTGTCCCGGCTCAAGCTCTCCGGCGGTCGCCAGCACGTGACCGATCAGGCTGCGGCCCGCAAGGGAGTGCAGCACCTTGGGGCGGGCGGACTTCATGCGCGTGCCCTGTCCCGCGGCAAGCACGATCACGGCAAGAGTGAGGTCGGTCATAGGGCTATTCTTCCTTCTTCGGGCACCGACTTGGTTCGACCGCCGGCCGCGCGTGCGATCTGCTCGGGAGCTGTCATCAGGGCTCGGCGCCACGGCGCGACACCCTCGATCTCGATCTGCAGCGAGAAGCTCAGAACAGTGCGGATCAACACGATGATCGCAAGCACTACCGCGTCGGTCAGCGAGGGCGTTGAGGTCACGGTGCGCACGAGATCGGCCGCGACGAGTATCTCAAGTCCGAGCAGGATTACGAGTCCAATCGAGTCGCGCAGAGTCTTGAAGGCGACCCGTCCGTCGCGGGTGACGATGAGCGACCGCACCCCCAGCGCGAACGCCACGACGAATCCGAGAACCATCGCGGCGACACCGGCGATCTCGAAGACGCTCGTGACCACCTCGAAGAACTCGACCTTGGTCATGCCCCCGAGGCTACCCGACGCCTACCGTTCGGTCAGAGCGATCACTCGCCACAGATCGTTGTGCGCAACTGTTCCCATAGATTTCAGTGCGAGATCGAGCGAATGGTTCCGGTCCCGGTCTGTGGGATACCAGCGTGCACAGGTCGCAATCGGATGCCCGGCGACGGTGGCAAACCACCCGTAGCGGGCACGCTCGGTACCGGTGACTAGCTCCACCGCGAGCAGCTCCCGGGACTGCAGCATCCGTCCGGCATCGCGCCGGGCAGCCGCCAGAGTCGGGTGTACGGAGGCTCCGCGCGCGAGCTGCCGGTTGTTGCCAGAGACCAGCAACCAAACCCACGCGTCCGGCACGGCAGGGACGCGAGCCGAATAGGTGCGGCCCGCCGCGGAGATCACTCGGCCAGCGTGACTGCTCCAGAGAGGAAGCCTCGAGCGCACGGCTGCGGAGAAGCAGAGGAAGACCAGGCTCGGTCGAGCAGTCATTGCGCCCACCTCGGTCACCGGCGCGATCCCCTGCCGCGCGATGAGACCACTCAACCGCGTCAGCGCGAACCACCGGCGAACAGCAGCACACTGATCGGTGAACAGGATCGCTCCGCCTCCAGGACTCGAACCTAGACCTAACAGCTCCAAAGGCTGTCGTGCTGCCATTACACCAAGGCGGATTGCGACCTCGCGGCGCACAGATAAGTCTGCCAGACGCGATAATTGTCGGATGCCCGCCCGCGACGAAGTCGACCGCATCGTCGACGCGTGGTCGCGGGAGCGTCCCGACCTCGACTTCTCGCCGCTGCAGGTACTCAGCAGGGTCGGCAGGCTGGCGCGTCACCTCGAGCGGGCGCGGCGCACTGCGTTCGCAGCATCCGATCTCGAGCTCTGGGAGTTCGACGTACTCTCGGCCCTGAGGCGCGCGGGCACGCCCTACCAGTTGAGCCCCAAGGCACTGTTGCAGCAGACTCTCGTATCGAGCGGCACCATGACCAACCGCATCGACCGACTGGTCGCGCGCGGGCTCGTGCTGCGACACACCGATCCCAACGACGGCCGCGGCATCCTCGTGGTCATGACGCCCGCCGGGCGCGAACGGGTGGATGCCGCGATCCGCACGCTGCTGGCCGCAGAGTCAGAGCTGCTCGAGCGCCTCAGCGCTCCCGATCAGGAACGGCTCAGCTCGCTGCTGCGGAAGTTGAGTCTGGATTTCGACTAGCCCGTCCCGCCCCGCGGCGGTCGTATAGGCGCAGCCCGATTATGAGCGGGAACAGCGCGAACCAGAAGTACATCGCGGTCTGCCCGTCGACGAGCAACGCGATCGGGATCGACAGCCAGAAGATCAGCGGAGTCGCGAACTGGTTGCGGCGGTTGAATCGGTAGAGCTCCAGATCGACCTTCTTGTCAACGAATCCGTGCCGCCACGCGTACGACCAGACCGCGTACTGCAGCACGCTGAGGAGGCCCACCACGAACGCGTAGAGCACGACGGCTGCCGTTTGGGAGCCGTACTCGCTGAGCAGGCTGGTGGGGAATGGCACGAACGCGACGAAGAACAGGAGCACGAGGTCGAGGGCCATGAGGCCGCCATCGTGCGCTCTGATGACGCGGAATTTGCGGTGGTGCGCCATCCAGTTGATCGCGATGATCGTGAACGAGAGGGCATAGGCGAAGAACGCCGACGCCTGGTCGACGATCACGTCCCAGGCGGTGCTGCTGGCATCCTGCGGCACTTTGAGGTCGATCACCAACAGCGTCATGGCGATCGCGAAGACGGCATCGCTGAAGATCATTAGACGGTCTGTTGTGCTGCCGTCGACGAAGAGTCTGCGGTACCTCGCGCGCACGTCGTCCATGGCGACCACCCTAGCTAGATTGGTGGGATGCCCGTCGCCGAGGATCTCGTCGCTCCCGCTCGCGAGCGCGTGCTCAACCCGCTCACCGACGGGATGGGCCGCAGCGCGCGTGCCCACGAGCACCGGTTGCTGAGTGCCGCCCGCCCCGCCCTGCCGGTGCTGAACTGGCTCGGAATGTTCGCCCGCCCCCTCCTGCATGTGCCGCGACTCGGTTGGATCACTGCCGACCCGCTCACGGCGCGGGCCGTGCTCAACGATCCCGAGCACTTCACTCTGCTGAGCGAGGGCGGGGTCGGACACCTGTGGGCGCAGATCCTCGGGGACTGGGTCTATGACCTCTTCGACGGACCGGGCCACTACGACCTCCGCACCCGCAGCCGTGAGCTGTTCACCGAGAAAACCAGCGCGGGCTTCGTCGAGAAGGCGTGGGCCCCACGATTGGCCGAGGCCCGCGCGGTGCTCGACGCCGGCGGCGAGCTCGACCTTGCCGACCTGTCCCGGGTGCTCGTCGGGCAGATGGTCGTGACCCTGCTCGGGATGCCCTCGGCAGGCACGGATGCCGCGTACCGCGAGATCTTCGCGACCGGGGAGCAACTGGCATCCATCGCCCTCGGCACAACCTCTGACACCGTGCTGCCGCCGCACAAGATCGAGGTCGCCCGGGCCATCGTCACGAAGCTCACGGGACACATCGGCGAGGCCTTCCCGACCGCGCCCAGCGACACGATCATCGGTCGCTGCCGAGAGCTCGGGCTTACCCTTCAGGAGACGCAGGGCCTGTCGACGCTGCTCATGGTCGCCGGCACCGAGACCGCAGCATCCGCGATGGCTCGCATGGCCGCGCTGCTTTACGACAGCGGTGAGCAGCACCGGCTTCTGGAGCATCCCGAGTGGCGGGACAACGCCGTGCGCGAGGCGCTGCGGGTGACCTCGCCGGCGCCGATCATCGGGAGGTCGGTGCTCGAGGATCTGGAGATCGCGGGGCGAGTGCTGCGGGCCGGCGAGCGCATCATCGTGCTCACCTGGACCGCGAACAACCTGGCCGGCGAGTACCGGGTCGACCGCGAATACATCCCGCAGAACCGGCAGCTGTGGTTCGGCGCGGGAAGGCACCTGTGCCTGGGCGGGCCGCTCGCGCGCGCGGAACTCTCCTCGATCATCGACCTGCTGCTCGGGGATGGCCGACCGTTCACCGTGGTGTCGCGCCGGTACGGGCGTCGGGTGCTGATACCGGCGTACGAGAGTCTGGTGGTCGCGCGCGCATAGTTCTGCGTCGGCAACGCCGAGCCGGGGCGAACGGTTGGCGAGACATCCCGCCAAGCAACCCTTTGCCCCGACTCGACGCAGGTGCAGGATTACTCAGTGAGCGCTTTACCAGCGCTCGGCACCGGTCAGACTGGTCGGCCGCGGGTCATAGCCGAGCCGCTCCCGCGCCGCGGTGAGATCGAGGGTGCGCTCGAGGCCGAGCTGGGTGACCGCGTACCGAGTGATTCGTGGGCGACCCGAGCGGGTGACGAGGTGCAGTCGTTCCAGGGCGGCAGCGGCCGTGAAGGCAGCACGGTAGGGGATCGACACGAGCGTGACATCCGATCGCCCTCGGCGCGCGAGGAACTCGCGCAGCACCGCCGACAGCAGCACATCGGTGTCGTCGCCGATGTTGTAGATTCCCGCCGGCCCGGTGAGGCCGAGCTCGGCAGCCGCGACGAGGTTGTCGATGCGCGTGAGAGTGTGACTGACCTCGGCGCCCTCCGGCAGCACGAGACGGCCGCCGCGAACTCCCGCGAGGATGCGCGGCAAGAGGGTCGTGTCCCCCGGACCGTACACCGCGTGCGGACGCAGGATGACGGCGTCGACCCCCGCGAGCTCCGCCTCGGCCGCCGTCTTGGACTCCGAGTAGGTGCTGAGAAAGTGGACCGCGGGCGCGGCATCCTCCCTCACCCGCACGCTGGACGTGTACGCGTCGTACACACTCGATGTCGACAGATGAACGATGCGCGTGTCCGCGAAGCTGGCCACGACGTTGCGGGTGCCGAGCTCGTTGGTGCGCATCGCCTCGCCGCGGGGCGCCCAGTCGTCCGCGAGAGCGGCGCAGTGTACGACCGCGTCGAACGAGTCCACCCGGGGGCCTGCCGTGATGTCCCACTGCTCGTACTGCCCGAGCGGATGCGCCCACCCCCCAGGCCTGCGACCGAACCCGGTCACCTCATGCCCACGCTCGGCGAGGGCGGTGGCAATCGCGCCGCCGATGAACCCACTCGCGCCGGTGACCCCGACCCTCATTTCGCCTCCACCAGTCGCGTCGCAAGCGCAGCCCGGTCGAGCTTGCTGCTGCGACCAGAGCGGGGGAAATCTGACATGGTCACGATCCTGTCAGGCAGCGCACCCGCGTCGATGAGGCCGGGCAGGGCGCGGCGCAAGCGCGCCTCGTCGAATCCGTCGGCCGGCACGATCACGAGCACGATCCGGTCGCCGCCCACACCGTCGGCGAGTCCAACCAGGGCTGCCTCCTCGACGCCAGGTAGGCCGGCGATGACCGGCTCGTAGAGACCCGGGTAGATATTCGTCGTGCCTCGAATGAACATGTCCTTGCTGCGCCCCGCGAGCACGAGTCGGTCGCCGTCAATGCGCGCGAGGTCACCGGTGCGAAGCTCAAACAGGGGCGGCTCGCCGAGGTAGCTCGCGAGCCCCTCCCCGGCGACGACAAGCTCACCGTCCTCGATGCGCGCGTCGATGTGGCCCATGATGCGCCCGACGTAGTCGCCCACGCCCGTGTCGGCGAGCTTCTCGTCACCGTCCGCGATCGCGACCGGCAGGATCTCCGTCATCCCGTACACGGCACGGATGATCGTTCCGGGCAGCTGCGCGCGAGCGCGCTCCAGCAGGGGCCGGAGTACTGGGGCCCCGCCGACGATCAGCACCCTTAGGGCCGGAGCCTTCGCGGGGTTGCGCTCGAGCATCCGCAGCAGAGCGTCGAGGGCGGCGGGGACCGCGAAAAGTACGTCCGCCTCGGGAAGTAGGTCGACATACTTCTCGGGCCGGGCACCGGGGTCGGCGCCCGCGGGGGGCAACTCCCAGTGCGCTCCGGCGATGAGGGCGGGGATGCCGACCATCAACTGATCGGTGAGCACGCGCTCGCCGGGGACGAACCCGATGGCAGTGGCGAAGTCGTTGAGACCGGTGCCGAGGGAGGCTCGAGAGTGCACGACGGCCTTAGGGGCGTCGGTGGTGCCGCGCGTGAAGATGATCAACGCCTCCGAGTCCGGGGCGCTCGCCGATTCCCGCCGGCCGGGACGGCCGTCGGCGCTGGCGTCGCGGCTAGGGCCAGAAATGGCCCTCGCTCTTAGCTCCAGCGCGCTACTCAACCAGCGACCGAGAGACAGCGCGCCACGGGGCACCCCGGGCAGCCACGGTCCGGTGTACAGGTGCCGGGCATCCGGAACCACCGCCCGGTAGTCGGGCAACTCGAGCCCGCGCCGCCGGGCCAGCCGTCTCAGCGGCCCGGATGACGCGGCATACAGCACCGACTCGGCCGCAACCCACGCGGGGGCGGCGAGCGCCGCACGCGCTCGGAACAGGGTCTCTCCCGCACCGGGATCCGCAAACACGACCGTGCCACCCGCGGCGATGATGCCCAGAGCGAGGCAGATCGCGTCGATGCCGGGGCGCACGCTGAACAGAACGCGGTCGCCCGGCACGAGTCCCGCCGCCGTGAGGGAGGCCGACACACCGTCGATTGCGTCGCGCAGGTCTCGGTAGCGGAGTGTCGTCCTCCGTAACGTCAGGGCGGGGGCGTCGGGCGTGCGGGCGCACGACTCGAGGAGGGCGGCGAGGATGTCGGTCATGGGTGCGGCGGCCCCGATACGCCCTTTGGGCTACTCAACCGGCTTACGATGAGCCGCGCATACGAAGGAATCAGCACCCCGCGCGCGGGCCGACGCGACACGATCTCAAGCGCGCCAGCGGCGAGCAGCGCGCCGAGGGTGACCCGCACCTGGGCGAGCGCGAGTGGAGCGCCCAGGCAGAAGTGGCTGCCCGCGCCGAACCAGAGCTGCTTGAGGGATGCCGCGGCGTTGGTCTCCGGGTCGAATCCGCCGCCCGCGCGGTTCGCGAGAAAGGTCGCGAGAATCACGCGATCGCCAGCACGTACGGGGATCGTGCCGACCGAGGCATCCGAC
>JBJXDR010000118.1:0-3560 GCA_046155245.1 Rhodoglobus sp.
GCCCAGGAGTCCGCGGGTCGGCGGCACGCGAGTCGAGTGCAAGGTCATCGACACCTCCAAGCTCCGCATCGAGGTCGACGAATCGGGGCGAGCGTCGGTGAGCTTCGAGCATCTCGGCTAGAAGTGACCCGATCTCCGGAAGGAGCCTGCCGCTCGCGGGCACGAGTCCGTCGTCGTCGGGCTTGCCCAAGCGAAAGTCGCGACGCCGCATCGCTCGTTCTTCGCGAGGGCGAGCGCCATCTGGGTCAGCGGCCGCGGCAATCTGGCGCACTTCGCAGGCGAGGTAATCGACCGACACCGTGGAGACCATGCGTTCGCCGTTAGGGCTCACACCGGTGGCAAGACCAACCATCACCAACTCGGCGGCGTCAAGAACATTCGCGGGAGTGCGCGCGGCGATCGACACCAATTCCGTGGCTATCAGCGCCGCAGCATCCAGCCCGACCTCGCCGGCCGCGAGTGCCGCGCTCACGATCGGGCGTGGGGCGGGCAGCGGAGCACCGGTGATCGCTCGGTCGGAGCACACTGCCCCGGCCACCGTCAAACGGCCTCGAGCCGACCTCTCCGAGATGCGGGCGAGAGACGCAACCGCGGCAATGGGTGAGGCGAACCCGAGCCGCTCGGCGAGAACAAGATCTCCGATGATCGGAGCTAGCACACGCACGCGGGCACAATCCACCAGTCGGCCCACTGACTCCACCATTGCAATCGCATCAGCAATCGGTAGGGGCGGGTTCTCATCGGCGAGCAGTTCATTTAGCTTCGCCAATTCGCGCGCAACCACGTCCACCTGAAGAGCGATGGGCGTTGAGTCGTTCACAAGACAACTATAGCACAACATTCGAAGATATGTTCGAGTGTTGGGAAACCAAATCTGCCGCGAATAGCCAACCACCGGCATCCCGCGTATCATTAGGCGGTTGTCGGTTTCGATACGCCGCTCGCGGCTACTCAACCAGCACCCAATCACCGCATCCACTCGGATGGCGGGAGCGTCGCCAGCAGGCGGCACGACACGAAGGAAAACAATGGCACCGAAGAAGAAGGTTACGGGTCTGATCAAGCTTCAGATCCAGGCCGGCGCCGCCAACCCCGCACCGCCCATCGGGCCTGCGCTAGGGCAGCACGGCGTGAACATCATGGAGTTCTGCAAGGCGTACAACGCGGCGACCGAGTCGCAGCGCGGCAACGTCATCCCGGTGGAGATCACCGTCTACGAGGACCGTTCGTTCACGTTCATCCTCAAGACGCCGCCCGCCGCTGAGCTCATCAAGAAGGCCGCCGGCGTGCAGAAGGGGTCATCGACCCCGCACACGGTGAAGGTCGCCAAGCTCACCAAGGAGCAGGTGCGGACGATCGCCGAGCAGAAGATGGTCGACCTGAACGCCAACGACATCGAGGGCGCAGAGAAGATCATCGCGGGCACCGCCCGTTCCATGGGAATCACGGTGGAGGCGTAATCATGGCAACCAAGTCCAAGGCATACCGCGCCGCAGCGGCGAAGATTGAAGACGGCAAGTTCTACACGCCGTCAGAAGCCGTCGCAGTCGCGAAGGTCACCGGCTCGAAGAAGTTCGACTCGACCGTTGAGGTCGCCCTCAAGCTCGGTGTCGACCCGCGCAAGGCCGACCAGATGGTGCGTGGCACCGTCATCCTGCCGCATGGCACCGGCAAGACCGCTCGCGTCATCGTTTTCGCAACGGGCCCCGCGGCCGAGGCCGCAATCGCTGCCGGCGCTGACGAGGTTGGTGGCGTCGAACTCATCGAGAAGGTTGCGGGCGGCTACACGTCGTTCGACGCCGCTGTGTCGACCCCCGAGCTCATGGGCCAGGTCGGTCGTCTCGGTAAGGTGCTCGGTCCGCGTGGCCTCATGCCCAACCCGAAGACCGGCACCGTGACTCAGGACACCGCCAAGGCCGTCTCCGAGATCAAGGGCGGCAAGATCGAGTTCCGCGTCGACAAGCACTCCAACGTGCACTTCGTCGTCGGCAAGGCGGGCTTCACCGAGGAGCAGCTGAGCGAGAACATCAAGGCCGCGATCGACGAGGTCGTGCGCTCCAAGCCCAGCTCGTCCAAGGGCCGCTACATCACCAAGGGCACCGTATCGACGACCTTCGGTCCCGGTATCCCGCTCGACGTGAACGTGCTCTAGGCATCCGCTTCACAAAGGGGGGTCGACTTCGGTCGGCCCCCTTTTTGCGTACGCTGGGCTCGTCGTTGTCCCCTACCAAATGCAGGAGATGTGTGTCGGAGTCAGAGTCTTCAGCAGATGTTCGCTCCGAAACGCAGAAATCTCCTTCATTTGGTGCGGGAGGGGTCACCCTGCACATTCGCCCCGCGACACCGGATGACGCGGCGCTCCTGCACCAGTTGGCCGCCGCCACGTTCCCCCTCGCGTGCCCGCCCGACGCACTACCCGCGTCGATCGAGGCGTTCATCGCGGCCAACCTCTCAATGGATTCCTTCAGGGCTTACCTGTCCGACCCCGCGCGGGTGTTGTTCGTGGGAGAGATCGACGGGGCGGCGAGTGGGTACACGATGGTCGTGTTCGGCGAACCCGGTGATGCGGATGCCGCGGCATCCGTCACGACGCGGCCGACCGCCGAGCTCAGCAAGTGTTACGCCCTCCCCACCGCGCACGGCAGCGGACTGGCCGCCGCCATGGTCACGACGTCGGTGCAGGCCGCGCGCGACCGCGGCGCTCGCAGCATGTGGTTGGGGGTCAATCGGCAGAACGACCGCGCGAACCGGTTCTACGAGAAGCAGGGTTTCACGGTCGTCGGCACGAAGCGTTTCCTCGTGGGGCAGCGCTATGAGGACGACTTCGTGAGAGCCCTCGAGTTGTGACGCGAGGGATCAGCCGTCGCTGACCGTCAGCACGATCTTGCCGCGGGTGTGCCCTGTCTCGAGAGCCTCGTGGGCGGCGCGCACCTGGTCCAGTTCGAAGACCCGGTCAACGTACACCCGCACCTCGCCGGACTCGAGCAGCCGCGAGATGACGGCGAGCGTGGAGCCGTCGGGCGGCACGCGATAGCCGGTCGCCCGGATGCCCGCCGCCGCGGCATCCTCGACCATGGTCGGCCAGCTGCCGGTAGGGAGGTTGACGAGCAGTCCTCCCGGCTTGAGCACGCTCAGTGAACGGGTGCCGGTGTCGTCCTTCACGTTGCCGATCAGGTCGATCACGACGTCCATGTCGGAGGCAACCTCCTCGAACCGGGTCGTCGTGTAGTCGATGACCTCGCGGGCGCCGAGCTCGCGCAGCCACCGCGAGTTGCGGGTCGACCCCGTTGTGGTCACGTGTGCGCCGAAGAAAGCCGCGAACTGGATCGCGAAGTGACCAACGCCACCGGCGCCGGCATGAATGAGCATCCGCTGGCCCTCGTGTGCCTTCGCGACATCGACCACGGCACCCCACGCCGTGAGGGCGGCGAGTGGCACGGCGGCCGCCTCGACGTGCGACAGTGCGCGTGGCTTGCGCGCGACACACAGGGACGGAACAGCGATGTACTCGGCGTAGGTTCCCCCGAACCGGGGCACCATCGTCATGCCGTACACCTCGT
>JBJXDR010000119.1:0-11822 GCA_046155245.1 Rhodoglobus sp.
GGCGTCAGCGGCGGTCTGTTGAGGCACGTGATCATGCGCTCGACTGTTGCGGTCATCAACGCGAAGTACGGTGGCGGCGCATTCCCCGAGCCGTCAGCGGCTCTGCTGACCGGCTCCGGGCTCGAGGTTCCCGATGTGCGCGGACTAACGCCTGAGGCCGCCAAAGCCCTGCTCGTCGGACTCGGCTTCGGCTACGAGGATGCCGGTCAGATCGACTCAGAGGTCCCGGCCGGCAAGGTAGCTGCCACTGACCCCGCTCCCGGCACTCAGTCGGCAAAGGCCACAATCATCAAGGTGTACACCAGCAAGGGCAACAAGGTGGCGTTCCCCGACGTGGTCGAAGACGGAAAATCGAACACGTTCCCCGACGCTCAAGGCATCTTGAACGGTCAGGGATACAACCAAGTCAGTGAGGTCTGTGTGGCCCTGCCGGTCGGCACCCTTCCGGGCGACGAGCGGATCGACAAGGTGTCCGGGTCCGATCCCGCGCCCGGCGCCTTCGTGATGCCCAACACCAAGGTCAAGCTGACAGTCACGAAGCTCGCGTGCCCGTAGACCGGTCACACACTGCTGCTGCCGCGCTCGGCGCGGTAGCAGCAGTGGGCGCGGCCGCCCTGCTCTGGGGTGTCGTGGTGGAGCGTAACCGCTTCACCATCCGGCACGAGGTGCTCCCCGTCCTCGACCCGGGCGCCCGCTCGATCACGGTGCTCCACCTCGCGGACATCCATCTCGCCCCCTGGCAACACCGCAAGCTTCAGTGGCTGCGATCGCTCGCGCTGGTCGAGCCGGACCTGATCGTCAACACCGGCGACAATCTCGGTCACCCCGACGCGCTCGAGGCGCTCGAGTACGCGTTCGAACCCCTGCGGGGCACCCCTGGCGTGTACGTCAACGGGTCGAACGACTACTTCGGGCCCGAGCTCAAGAATCCGTTCGGATACTTCACCGCACCTTCAGGCCGCACCAACCGGGCGTCGACCTTGGATACGCCTGCCCTCGAGCATTACTTCGAGAACAGCCTCGGCTGGCTCTCGCTCAACAACGCCGCCCGCGCTCTTGAACTGCGGGGTTCCCGCCTCGAGTTCTTCGGAGTCAATGACGCACACCGGGGGTGGGATCGACTCGATCGCCTCCCGGGACTCGTCGAGGAGATGCGTGAGAATGTGGGCTGGCAAGACGACCGCAGTGGTCCCCAACCCGTCGCGATCGGAGTGACTCATGCTCCCTATCGCCGGGTGTTGGACGCCTTCGTGACCAACGGGGCCGAGGTGATCTTCGCGGGCCACACCCACGGCGGTCAGGTGCGCGTGCCAGGCCTTGCCCCGCTCGTGACGAACTGCGACATCCCTCGGGATCAGGCCCAAGGCCTGAGCGTCTGGCACCACGCCCGCCGCGCGGCCCTGCTCAACGTGAGCGCTGGCATCGGAACATCCATCTACGCCCCGGTGCGGTTTGCGTGTGCGCCCGAGGCAGTGGTTGTGACTCTTACCGCCGGAGATATCGGCTATTCTTGATCAGGTCCAGTCGCGCCAAGCGCGCGGGTGGGCGATCGGGGTGTGGCGCAGCTTGGTAGCGCGCTTCGTTCGGGACGAAGAGGTCGTGGGTTCAAATCCCGCTACCCCGACCAATGTGACAAGGCCGGGACTGCCAGTGGGCGGTCCCGGCCTTTGTGGTTCGCAGCAGCTTTGGCTCAGGCGAAGTCCGCGTCCGGTGCGGTCGGATAGCTCAGGTCGGCCTTCGGACGGTACCCGTTGTTCAGCACCCCGTGACTCTCCTCGAGGTAGCACGCACCACACAGCGACTCGTAGGTGACATCGAAGCCATCGATGGCCACTTGGTCGCCGTCGAAGATATACCGGTCGCCCACCTTGCGCGCGTTGAAGACCGCCTTACGCCCGCACCGGCAGATCGTCTTCAACTCCTCAAGGGAGTGCGCGATCTCGAGCAGTCGGCGGCTGCCGGGGAATGCCACAGTCTGGAAATCGGTGCGGATGCCGTACGCAAGCACCGGAACGCCCTCGAGTATGGCGATGCGAAGCAGGTCATCCACCTGTCCCTCGCCGAGGAACTGCGCCTCGTCGACCAGCAGGCAGCTGACCGGCAGCCCGGTCTGATCGAGAACCCGAGCACTCTCGGCGAGGAACTTCTCGTAGATGTCCTCAGTTGGCCCAACGGTGAAGTCGACGGGGCGCGTAACGCCGAGCCGCGAGACGATCGCCGAATCCCCCTTAGTGTCGATCTGGGGCTTGGTGAGCAGAACCTGCTGACCACGCTCCTCGTAGTTGTACGCGGCCTGCAACAGGGCCGTGCTTTTGCCACTGTTCATCGCCCCGTACCGGAAGTACAGCTTGCTCAACTCAGATACCCGTCCTCAGCCGCCCGACGGATGAGCTCGGTCTTCTTGCTCGCGGGCCGATTCACCTTCGCATACTTTTCCCTCACCCGTCGAAGATACGTCTTCGCGGTCTCGTACTGGACGCTCATGTGCTCGGCCACCTGGATCGTGCTGAGGCCCGATGCATAGAGACTGAGCGCCTGAGTCTCACCCGCGCTCAGCTTGGGACGAGCCTGGCTGGCCGCACCGGATGGCAGGGGGCGCCAGTCACGTTGGAGGGAGTGACGCGGATCGATGCCCATCACCTCGCGCGCGGCATCCATGACCTCCCTCATGGGAAGGGTCTTGGAGAGGAAGTCGGCAACGCCCGCGTTCATCGCTCGCTCGCGCACCTCAGGCGAGTCGAGACTCGACAGCACGATCACCTTGGCACCCGCCGCACGGCAGGTGCGCACTCGAGCCTCGATCGAGACCGGTTCGCGAAGCTGGAAGTCGAGGAAGACCAGGTCGGTGGGAAAGTTGTCGCTGTGCACGAGCTGAAGCCAGCTGCTTGCGCTGAGCACGAGGTCGAAGTCAGGAGCGTTGGCGGAGATCCAACTGCCGAGACTATCCAGGAGCACTTCATGGTCATCGAGGATCGCCAGACGTACGCGTGTGGCCGCCGCGACCCCGGCCGATGCCTGATCCATTGCTGATGCCCCCTCAGCGCAAGGATCGCAGAACGCGACCCTCACTCCCCACGATGATTATGTCACCCGAAGTGCTCACGTTGTACCCCGCGCACGGGGTACACGATCCCCGATCGCAAACTCACCGGGCTCGGGATGCTCGTGCCGGAGCCTAAGGCTCGATACCCAGCGCCTTCGCGGTGCTAGCGAGCGTGGCCGCAGCCACCGCCGGGTCGTCGGACAATGTCGTGCCGTAGCTCGGGATCATGCCCACGAGCGCCGGACGCCACGCGTCGAGCCGATCGGAGAAGCACCGTTCGATGAGGTCGAGCATGATCGGCACGGCCGTGGATGCGCCAGGGGACGCGCCGAGGAGCCCCGCGATGCTGCCATCGGAGGCCGCCACCACCTCGGTGCCGAACTGGAGCACGCCGAGCTTCTTCGCGTCCCGCTTGATCACCTGCACCCGCTGGCCGGCGGTGATGCGGTACCAATCCTCGGGCTTGGCGTTCGGCACAAACTGCCGGAGTTCTCGGAACTTGGTTGACTGCCGGGCCGCGAGTTGGCCGACCAAGTACCTCACGAGAGCGAGGTTGGACAACCCGGCGGCAACCATCGGAACCAGGTTGTGCCAGCGGATCGAGGCAAACAGGTCGAGCACCGAGCCGGTCTTGAGGAACTTGGGACTGAACCCCGCGTACGGACCGAACATCAGGCTTCTCGCGCCGTCCACGACCCGGAGGTCGAGGTGCGGAATCGACATCGGGGGGGATCCAACCGCCGCCTTGCCGTAGACCTTTGCGCGGTGCTGAGCCACCAAATCCGGATTGTCGGTGCGCAGGAACTCGCCGCTGACAGGGAAGCCGCCGTATCCGCGGATCTCCTTGATGCCCGACTTCTGGAGAAGATTCAGCGCGTATCCGCCCGCGCCCACGAAGACGAACCTCGCGATCACCGATGGCAGCGGCGTGCCGCCGAGGTCGCTGCGCAAGCGAAGCTTCCAGAGCCCATCGCGCTGACGCGAGATACCCGTGACCTTCACCTCCGTCGTGAAGCCGGCGCCCCCGGCGACCAAGCTCCTCGTGAGGTGGTGCGTGAGCGCGCCAAAGTCCACGTCTGTGCCCGAGGCCATCCGGGTCGCGGCGATCGGTTGGGACTTGGCCCGGCCGGGGATCATGAGCGGGGCCCACGAACGAATCGTGCGCGCATCCGTCGAGAATTCCATGCCGGCGAACAGCGGATGATCTTTCAACGCCTCGTAGCGCTTGCGCAGGTACTCGACGTTGTCCTCGCCCCAGACGAAACTCATGTGCGGGGTGGAGTTGATGAAGGCAGACGGTTGGGGCAGTTGCCCGGCGCCGACAAGATGGGACCAAAACTGGCGCGACACCTGAAACTGTTCGTTAACCTTCACGGCGCCCGCGATATCCACGGATCCGTCGGCGCGCTCGGGCGTGTAGTTGAGCTCGCACAGTGCCGAATGGCCGGTGCCGGCGTTGTTCCACGGGTTGGAACTCTCGAGCGCCACGTCACTCAGACGCTCATAGATCTGGATGTCCCAGCTGGGCTCGAGCTGCTTCAGCAGCACTCCGAGGGTCGCACTCATGACGCCGCCGCCAATGAGGGCGACATCCACGGGTTCACTCACGACACCAGTTTAGTGGTGCTTCACAGGCCCAGTTTCGTGAGTTCTTCGTCCATGCGCACCGCCATCTCGGCGTATCCCACGTCGTTGGGGTGCACGCCGTCAGAGGCCATCCACTCCGGGTGGCCCTCGATCCAGCGGGACGCTCCGGGAATGTAGTCCGCCTCGATCGACGCGGCAGCGGCTCGCACCCACCCGATGATGACTTCGACCGAGGGTGGCCGCGAGTCGGTGTACCAGAACGGCTCGACGACGATGAAACGGGCATCCGGCAGCGCGGTCTTGAGACGCTCGAAGTCCGCCGTAATCTGGCCTCGGATGCGATCGGCGGCGCGTCCAAAGCTGAAGTTGTCGTTGAGGCCCATCGTGATGAATACGATGTCGGGATCGTCCGCGATCACAAGGCTCGGCAGGTCACCCTCACCGAAGGTCGAACGGTTGTTGATGAAGCCGAGGCCGTTGACGCTGGGGTTGAACTCGCTCCAACCACGACCGGCGCAGATCACGCTCGACCAGCGCACCGACGGGACGGATGCCCCGGTGCCCAGCGTGTAGGAGTCACCGTAGAAGGCGACCCGAGTCACACTCTCGTCGCGTACCGCCTCGGCCACTGGCGCCATCACCGGTGCGCACCCCGCAAGCGAGAGCAGAGCGCCGACCACGAGCAGGGGGAAGAACCGCATGCCCGGTGTTCGTTGCCGCCCACGAAACTGATCGGTCTTATGCTTTCGCGGTTGCGAGTTCGGCTGCGACAAGCTCGGCGATCTGCACCGCGTTGAGCGCGGCGCCCTTGCGCAGGTTGTCGTTGCTGATGAACATCGCGAGCCCGCGGCCGTCGGGCACGCCCTCGTCCCGGCGGATGCGGCCAACGAAGGTGGGGTCCTTGCCCGCGGCATCCAGCGGGGTCGGGATGTCGCTGAGCACGACTCCGGCCGCGGCATCCAGCAGCTCGCGCGCACGCTGCGGGCTCAGGGGCCTCGCAAACTCCGCGTTAATGCTCAGGGAGTGTCCGGTGAAGACGGGCACCCGCACGCAGGTGCCACTGACCAACAGGTTGGGCAGTTCGAGGATCTTGCGGCTCTCGTTGCGCAGCTTCTTCTCCTCGTCGGTCTCTCCGAGTCCGTCGTCCACCAGGTTGCCGGCGAAGGGCACGACGTTGAATGCGATGTTCCGAGGGAACTTCGACGGTGCAGGCATGATGACCGCCGAGCCGTCGTGCACGAGTTCGATCGCGTCCTGCGCAACCGCCGCAGTGGCCTGCTCGAGCAACTCCTCGCCGCCCGCGAGGCCCGCACCGGAAACGGCCTGGTAGGTGCTGACGACGAGTCGCTGAAGTCCGGCCTCAGCGTCGAGCACCTTGAGCACGGGCATCGCGGCCATCGTGGTGCAGTTGGGGTTCGCGATGATGCCCTTGCGCGCATCCTTGATCGCGTGCGGGTTGACTTCGCTTACCACGAGGGGCACGTCGGGGTCCATGCGCCAGCCGGAGGAGTTATCGATCACGAGCACGCCAGCCTCCGCGAACCGCGGCGCTTGGGCCTTGCTCGTCGTGGCCCCGGCCGAGAAGATCGCGATGTCCAGGCCGGACGGGTCGGCCGTTGAGGCGTCCTCGACCACGATCTGCTCGCCCTTGAAGTCGAGCGTGATGCCAGCACTTCGCGATGACGCGAAGAAACGGATCTGGGCCACAGGAAAGTCCCGCTCCTCGAGGAGACGGCGCACGACGGCACCTACTTGGCCGGTAGCGCCCACGACGCCGATTCTCACACCGATACTCATGGTGACAATTCTGGCATCCTTTGACCCAGTGGCGGGCCTGGCGTCAGCGGCCGGTGCCGCCGTGGACGATAGCCTCGGTGCCGCCGTCGAGCCCAAACGCCGTGTGCACGACGCGTACGGCCTCGTTGAGCATGTCGGCGCGCGTCACCACCGAGATGCGAATCTCACTCGTCGAGATCATCTCGATGTTGATTCCCGCGTCGGAGAGCGCCTGGAACAACTGAGCGGAGACCCCCGCGCTCGTGCGCATGCCGGCGCCGACCACGGCGAGCTTGCCGATCTGGTCGTCGTACTGCAGCGACTGGAAGCCGGCCGATTCCTGACCCGCCCGAAGCGCGGTGAGCGTCTTCTCACCATCAGTCTTGGGAAGCGTGAACGAAATGTCGGTGAGTCCAGTCGACGCGGCTGACACGTTTTGCACAATCATGTCGATGTTCGCGCCCGTTTGGGCGACGATCGTGAAGATCTCGGCGGCCTTGCCCGGAACGTCCGGAACCCCGACGACCGTGATCTTGGCCTCGTTCAGGTCGCCCGCAACGCCGGTGATGATCGGTTCTTCCACGGCTACTCCTTCATCGGTTCCGTACGAGTCGACCACCCAGGTGCCCTCGTTGTTGTTGAAGGATGACCGCACGTGCAGCGTCACCCCGTGTCGGCGCGCGTACTCGACCGCGCGGATATACAGCACCTTGGCCCCCGCGGCGGCGAGCTCAAGCATCTCCTCGCTCGTGATGCGGTCGATCTTGTGGGCGCGGGGCACGACCCGGGGGTCGGCCGTGAAGATTCCGTCGACGTCGGTGTAGATCTCGCAGACATCCGCGCCGAGGGCGGCAGCCAGGGCGACTGCGGTCGTATCGGATCCGCCGCGCCCGAGAGTCGTGATGTCCTTGGTGTCGCGGTTGAACCCCTGGAACCCCGCAACGATGACGATGGCGCCCTCATCGAGAGCCTCGCGCAGGCGAGTCGGGGTGACATCGACGATGCGGGCGGAGCCGTGCCGGGCATCCGTGATCATGCCAGCCTGGCTGCCGGTGTACGACCGAGCATCGACACCCATGCTCTTGATGGCCATGGCCAGCAGCGCCATCGAGATGCGCTCGCCGGTCGTGAGCAGCATGTCCATCTCGCGCGGGTCGGGCAGCGGTGTGACCTCGTGGGCGAGATCGATCAGTTCGTCGGTCGTGTCGCCCATCGCGCTGACCGCGACGACAACGTCGTTGCCAGCCCTACGGGTCTCGACGATGCGCTTCGCGACACGCTTGATGCTCTCGGCGTCGGCAACCGACGAACCGCCGAACTTCTGCACGATCAAGCTCACTGAGGCTCCTGCACCTGATGGGCCCCTGGCCGGGCCCGACGACCAATTCTAGGTGCAGGCGGCGGCTAGTTCTCGACGAGCCGACGGCCCTCGAAGGCTCGCCCAAGGGTGACCTCGTCGGCGTACTCCAGGTCGCCTCCAACGGGCAAACCGGAGGCCAGGCGAGTCACGCGCAGACCGGGTTGCACCAGCAGGCGAGTGAGGTAGGTGGCGGTGGCCTCACCCTCGAGATTAGGGTCGGTCGCAATGATCACTTCCGTCACCGTGCCATCGGCGAGCCGCGTGAGCAGTTGACGGATGCGCAGGTCGTCGGGTCCGATGCCGTCGATCGGGCTGATGGCGCCGCCCAGCACGTGGTACAGGCCTTTGAACTCGCGTGTGCGCTCGATAGCAACGACGTCCTTGGCTTCCTCGACAACGCAGATGGTGGCCGCCGAGCGGCGGGGGTCGCGACAGATCGCGCAGGTCTGCTCCTCGGTGACGTTGCCGCAGATGTCGCAGAACCGCACCTTATCGCGGACATCCCTGAGCACCTCCGACAAGCGGGTCACGTCGAAGCTCTCGGTCTGCAGGATGTGGAAGGCGATGCGCTGCGCCGACTTCGGCCCGATACCGGGCAGGCGACCCAGCTCGTCGATGAGCTCCTGAACGATGCCGTCGTACATCAGTCGCCCTCGGCCCGAGGCACGACCCGGGGAGCGACATCGTGCTCCTCGATGAAGCTCGCGCCGAGCAGTTCGCGCACGACTGACTCGCCGTATCGTGCGGACGACTCAGTTGACGCGCTTGGCTCGGTGGATGCCGCAGGCCGCGTCTTCTTCGCGGGTGCGGGCGCGACGGGCTCGGCGCCGGGGATCTCAGCTACCGCCCAGCCCTCGGAGTCCTTCTCTGAGCTGCTCTCAGCCGGGCCGGGCACTTCGGCGCCGTCGGTCTTGTCGGGTTGGGCGCTCGCGGCCGAGGACGGCGCCGCGGGGGCATCCGCCTTGGCGATGAACTTCACCCTGAGACCGAGCACGTCGACGATTGCGCGGCGCAGAATCTCGCTCACACCCTCGCCAGCGCCCTGCGGCTGCTTGAAGGTGTCGACGTCGGCCTGGCTCACGAAGCTCAGCGAGAGAACATCGCCGTCGAGGGCACGTGCGGTCGCCGTGTACACGACGGCCCACGCGCTCATCTTGGCCTTCTGCACGATCTCGAGAATCTCGGGCCACGCGTTGCGCAGCTGCTCGAGGGAGACCTCGCCGGCGGCCTTGGCAGTGACCGCGGCGGGCGCGGTTGGGGTCTCCCGGTCAGGGGCATCGTGCGCCGGGGTCTCCGGTGCCAGGGCCACGGGCGCGGCGGCGGGGGTCTCGATACGCGCTTTGGGCGCTACGCGACCGGCGGCGGGAGCTCGACCAGCGGCGGCATCCTGCTCTACCCCGATGCGGCGCTCGAGACGCTCCACACGAGCGAGAGCCCCGCGCTCGGTGTCGTCGCTCGAAGGCACGAGCATTCGCGCAATCATGAGTTCGAGGTGCATCCGGGGTGAGGTCGCGCCGGTCATCTCGCTGAGCGCGGCATTGACGACGTCTGCTGCGCGGGAGAGCTCGGCGGTTCCAAACGTTGTTGCTTGCTGGATCATCCGGTCCAGTTGGTCTTGCGGCACACCCCTCAGCACGGCCTGCGCATTGCCCGAGGTCGCGGCGACAATGATGAGGTCGCGCAGCCGTTCGAGGAGGTCCTCGACGAACCGGCGAGGGTCCTGGCCGGTCTGGATGACGCGATCGACGGCGCCGAACGCGGCCGCGGCATCCCGAGCGCCGAGCGAATCAACGACCTCGTCGAGAAGTGCGCCGTGGGTGTATCCGAGCAGCGCGACGGCGCGCTCGTAATCGACGACGGCCCCCTCCGACCCGGCCATGAGCTGGTCGAGCAGGGACAGAGTGTCGCGCACCGACCCGCCGCCCGCCCGCACGACGAGGGGCAGGACGCCGGGCTCGACGGTGACCTTCTCGCTGTCGCACAACTGCTGCACGTAGTCGAGCATCTGGCCGGGGGGAACCAACCGGAACGGGTAGTGGTGAGTGCGCGACCGGATCGTGCCGATGACCTTCTCCGGCTCCGTGGTCGCGAAGATGAACTTCACGTGCTCCGGCGGTTCCTCAACGATCTTGAGCAGAGCATTGAACCCCTGCGGGGTGACCATGTGCGCCTCGTCAAGTATGAAGATCTTGTACCGGTCGCGCGCGGGAGCGAAAACCGCACGCTCGCGCAGGTCGCGGGCGTCATCAACACCGTTGTGACTCGCGGCGTCGATCTCGACGACGTCAAGCGAGCCCCCGCCGTCGCGCGAGAGCTCGACGCAACTCGGGCAGACGCCGCACGGGGTGTCCGTCGGGCCCTCGGCGCAGTTGAGGCAGCGAGCAAGGATGCGGGCGCTCGTGGTCTTGCCACAGCCCCGCGGGCCGCTGAAGAGGTACGCGTGGTTGACCCGATCGGTGCGCAGTGCCGTGCGCAGCGGATCGGTTACCTGCGTCTGGCCGATGAGCTCGGCGAACGTCTCCGGCCGATAACGGCGATACAGGGCGGCAACCACGTGACAACAGTAGCCGCCGCCGGTGACGCTTGAGCCGCGGCATCCGCAGGTCTCGGTGACGGCGGGCTGCCGATCGTGTGCACAACTGCGGATACTTCGGCGACACGCCGCCGCTACGGGCCCCGGCACACGGCGTGCCACGGATTCGTCCGCGATTGCGCACGTGAATCCCGTCCTCACCAAGCAGGGTTGCCGGGCAGTCTTCGGATGCCTCGACCCGCGACGCACGAGGGACTGACGGGCGTGCATCCTCGCACCATGACGTGGCTCTGCACTCGTGGGCACGTCGCGTCGGCCCGGGACCTCGCGGCTATGGGCGCGAGCCGCCGTGCCGTCGCCCGCGCCGTAGCCGAGGGTCGGCTCATCCGCTGCCGTCGGGGCATATATGCCTGCCCGCACATCGATGCTCAAGAGCGCAGTGCGGCCGCGATTGGCGGCCACATCGACTGCCTCTCCGCGCTCGCCCGACACGAGAATGTCTGGACCGGCCCGACCGCTCGCGAGCTGCACGTTCGGGTCGACCCTCGCTTCCACGCCCAGGCGGCCGCCGGGACGGTGCTGCACTGGCAGGTCGTGCACGGCGAGTCCGAGCATCCGCTCGAGGTCGCACCCATCGACGCCCTGCTCCAGGCGATGTCGTGCCTGTCGGGCTATGACGCGCTCGCGGCAGTGGAGTCGGCTGCGCATCTGGGCTACCTGAACGAGACGGACCTAGGGCGCCTGCTCGAGCTGGCGCCCCAGCGGATGCGGGCGGTGCTGAAGCGACTGGACCTGCGATCGCAGTCGGGTTTCGAAACCTTCACCAGACTGCAACTCCAGGACGCCGGACACCACGTCGAGTGTCAGGTGCCGATTCCCGGCGCGGGCGTGCTGGATCTCCTCGTTGACGACTGCGTCGGGATCGAGACGGACGGCGAGAAGTGGCACGCGAGCCGGTTCCACGCCGACCGCACCAAGGATGTCCTCATTGAGGCCTGGGGTATTCGGGTGCTGCGCATCGGGCGGCCGCTCATATTCGACGAGTGGCCGACCACGCTCGCAACCATCGAGCGGATGGTTGCCGAATCATGGCCGCGACTGCGAGCACAACTGCGGGGATTCTCGTGACACGCGCGTGACTCGGGTGGCGGGTGCGGCGTGTCGCGCGAACGAGCCGCAGTTGTGCACGCGTGCCCAGAGGCAGCCGGGGGGCAGGCGGGCGGCGGTCCGCCGCTCACGCTCGAGCCGGTTTCGATAGGCGGGCAAACCGCTACTCAACCAGCGACGGCGGCGAGGGACTGGCGCGCGATCTCGAGTTCTTCGTTGGTGGGCACGACGAGAACGGCGACAGGCGAGTCATCCGTGCTGATCCGGCGGGGCTCGGCGCTGCGCTCGGCATTGCGCGACGCGTCGAGGCGGATGCCCAGCCCCTCAAGACCCACGAGTGCCGCCGCGCGCACCTCGGGGCTGTTCTCCCCGACTCCCGCGGTGAACACGATCGCGTCGGCTCCGCCAAGCTCGGC
>JBJXDR010000120.1:0-3434 GCA_046155245.1 Rhodoglobus sp.
GCGTGCTCGTCGCGCGAGACGGAGAAGTCATTGCCGACCTGCCGGCCCGCCCCGTCGAACCCGTCGACACGACCGGGGCCGGTGACACGTTCGCGGGGGTGCTGGTCGCACGGCTTTCTCTCGGCGACGACCTCGACGCCGCATTGACGGCGGCTGGCGTGGCGGCATCGATCTCGGTCACTCGGCACGGGGCATCCACCTCGATGCCCACCTGGCGCGAGATCGCTGCGGAGCTGTAGGCGTGAGCACACGAATCCTCTTGGTGAGGGCCGTGAACGTGGGCGGTGCCAAGATGCCGATGGCCGACCTTCGCGCGCTTCTTGCCGAGCTCGGCGGCACGGATGTGCGCACATACATCGCCTCAGGCAACGCCGTGGTGGAGGTCGCGACCGACCCCGACGCCTTCGATCGCGCGGTGGAAGCAGCGATCGAGACTCGCTTCGGCTTCGCTCGCGAGGTGATCTCCCGCACGCCGACCGAGCTGCGATCGGCCCTCGCCGAGCATCCCTTCGAGGTCGTCGACCCGACGTTCTCTTACGTCGCGTTTCTGTCTGCGACACCCGCGGCCAGCGCTGCGGATGCCGCATCCGCTGTACCGACCGGCGACGACCAGTGGGCGCTCTCCGGCCGTGAACTGCACCTGCGCTTCGCCGGCGGAATGGGCCGCGCCGAGCTCAACCTCGACAAACTGCTCAATACGTTGGGTGTGATCGGTACCGGACGCAACCTCCGCACGGTGCAGGCACTCATCGACCTTGCGAGCGGCGCGCCAACATAATGCCCGTCGCACGCTTTTCGTCGGCCGCCCGGCTTACTCAGCGGAGTGCGGATCCCAGATCGCCCAGAGCGCATCGACGATGCCGAACCGGTCGCTCCGATGGCCGTTGCACGCGACCACGATCGTCTTTGTGCGGTCGGCCGACACCGTGAAGTCGGAGATGTAGCCTCCCCATCGCCCGGTGTGGTTGAGGTCGCCGTCGACCTCGACGTCCATGCCCGCGGCGTAGACCTCGCCCGCGCCCTCATCGACTGCACCGACGAGGAAGTCGTCTTGAATGATGTCGCCCGCGCGGTACTGGTCACCCCACTTGGCGAGTTCGGACGGTGTCGAGATGATGCCTACGTGGCCGTAGGAGGTCCAGCCACCCTCTTGCAGCTGCACGGCGTCGTCATACGAGAGCGCGATATCGGGGGCGTCGAGCCCTGGGGCGAGCACGATGTCGAGGTCGAGCGGGCTGAAGATGCGCTCGGCGAGAAAGTCGGCGAGGGGCATCCCGCTGACGCGCGCCACCACCTCCGCGAGCAGCACGTAGTTCGAGTTGGAGTAGGTGTACCCCGACCCCGGCTCCAACTCGGTCTCGCGCGCGATCGCCGCAAGCGTGGTCGCCTGATCCGCTGGGTCGGTGAACCCGATGCCGACGCTGTCGAGTTCCACCCAGAAGTCCGGGATGCGACTGGTGTGGTGGATGAGCTGATCGAGCGTGATCGTGTCGGCCCAGTCCGGCATCCCGTCAACATAGGTGCCGATCGTGTCGGACAGACTCAGTAGCCCTTCCCGCTGAAGCATCAGGATCGCCGTCGCGGTGAACTGTTTCGACACCGACCCCATCTCGAAGCGGGTGTCCGTGGTCATCGGGATGCCGCCGTCGATATCGGCGAGCCCTGCGGCCCCAGCCCAGATCACCCGCCCGTACATGGCGACGGCGGCGGAGCATCCCGGCCCATCGTCGGGCACGAGCGACTCGATGACCGAGTCGCTGAGCCGTGACTGCTCGGCGATGCGATCGGCCCGCGCTGCTTCAGCGGATGCCACGGCGACCCCAGCCCGGGGCTGCGCCGGAGGCGCTGTCGCGCAGCCCGCGAGTACAACCGCGAGCGCGGCAGCAAGAATCGCTGGCCCGGCCCGCCGTGACAATCTCACCCCGCCAACGCTAGTCGAGCCACGTTATTTCAGTGCCCCAACTTACTCTGCACGGAGTACTACAGTCACTGTAGAAACTGGTTGCATTGCAGCCATGACAACAACCCCAACCAGTTCACCACCCATCCTCGAGACCCGGCATTTATCAAAGTGGTACGGCAAGGGCGAGGGCCGATTTCAAGCCCTCGATGATGTCTCACTCTCGATCCACCAGGGTGAGAGTCTCGCCATCGTCGGCAAGAGCGGATCCGGCAAGTCGACCCTGATGCACATTCTGGCTCTGCTCGACACCGCCGACACCGGGTCGGTTCTCATCGACGGTCAGGATGCCACGACCCTGCCAAGTCGCGCCGTCAACAAGCTGCGCAACCGCCGCTTCGGGTTCGTCTTCCAGCAGTTCTTCCTCACTCCGGGGGTCTCCGTGCTGGAGAATGTGATCCTGCCGCTCAAGATTGCTGCCTGACGGCCAACCGTATCTTCAGTACATCAACCCGGAGTTCGTCGACACCAGCGGGTTCGCTTCGGACGGTGCGAAGAAGGTCTGTTTTGCCAACGCGTCGATCTCAAACCCATGGCGCGTGACGGGCTGGATCACGATGAACCAGCAGCTCAAGGTCTTGCAGGAGTCGGGGGCCATCAGTGAAATGGAGACCCGTGACGCTCAGGACTCGGATGACACCCAGATCGCCGACATCGACTACTTCATCGAAGAAGGTAACTGCGACGTCTTCCTGATCTCGCCGAACTCGACCGCGGCAATGACGCCCGCAGTTGAGCGTGCTTGTGCAACAGGCAAGCCCGTTGTCGTGTTCGACCGTGGTGTTCTCACCGACTGCCCCGTCACGTTCATCCACCCGATCGGTGGTTTCGCGTGGGGTATCGACACCGCTGAGTTCCTAATCGACAACCTCGAGGCCGGCGACAAGGTAATCGCGCTTCGTATCCTCCCGGGCGTTGACGTGCTTGAGACTAGGTGGGCGGCAGCGAAGAAGCTATTCGAAGAAGCCAACATCGAAGCCGTCGACTACTTCACAGGTGCAGACCCGGCTGAGATCAAGAAGATAATCTCCGACGAGCTGGCCAAGGGCGACGTTCGCGGAATCTGGATGGACGCTGGCGATGGTGGAACTGCCGCGCTTGAGGCGTTCGAAGATGCCGGCGTCGACTACCCCGTCATGACTGGTGAAGACCAGATGGCGTTCATGCGCGCGTGGAAGGACACCGGTATCACGGGCCTAGCTCCCGTGTACTCGAACTTCCAGTGGCGTACCGCGCTCCTCGCTATCGAGATGATCTTCGATGGCACCGAGGTCCCCGCCGAGTGGGTGCTGCCTCAGGTCCCGATCACCGCTGGTGAACTCGACGAGTACCTGTCCGTGAACGAGGGAATGCCTGACGGCCACTACGCTCTGTTCGGTGGCGAAGACCTCCCGGGTTACCCGCAGGTCTGGCAGGACCGGATCGTTCCGTAGTGCCGCTTGATATCAAGCGGTGATTTACCCGGCGGGGGAGG
>JBJXDR010000121.1:0-13596 GCA_046155245.1 Rhodoglobus sp.
CCTCCCCCGCCGCACACATCCAGAGGAGTGCACCATGCGACGGGTACTGGGCGTTAACACCTGGGTGTGGACATCGCCCCTTAACGACGCCAGCCTCGAACGGCTAGCACGCACTGCAGCGGGGATGGGTTTTGGCGCAATCGAGCTTCCGGTCGAATCCCCTAGCGACTGGGATCCGGCCCGCGCCGCCGACGTACTTGCCGAGCTCTCGCTGAAGGCGATGGTGGTCGGCGCGATGGGCGCCGGCCGCGACCTGGTGTCGGCGCCGGCTGCCGGAATTGCCGCCACACAGGACTACCTGCGCGAATGCATCCGCGTGGCTTCTGTGCTCGGGGCGTCTGTCGTCGCCGGCCCCGTCTACGCGCAAACCGGGCGGGTCTGGCGCATGGACTCGACCGAGCGAGCAGCGGTAATCCGCGAGCTTCGCGAGTCTTTGGCTCCCGTAGTCGATGCCGCAGGTGAGGCCCAAGTCACGCTCGGGATCGAACCCCTCAACCGCTACGAGACGTCCATCATCAATACAGTCGAGCAGGCGCTGGATGTTCTCCATCCCTTGTTAGGCCCCGCCCTCGGTCTGGCGCTCGACAGCTACCACCTCAACATCGAAGAGAAGCGCCCCAATGACGCGATCCGTGCGGCCGGGGCCAACCTCGTTCACGTTCAGGTGTGCGGCAACGATCGTGGTGCAGTGGGAGACGACCACATCGATTGGAATGGGTTCCTCGACGCACTCGATGACATTGGTTACGCCGGCGCCCTCAATCTTGAAAGCTTCACCGGCGAGAACGACACGATTGCGACGGCTGCGTCGATCTGGCGGCCCCTTGCCCCGAGTCAGGACATCCTGGCCGAACGCAGTATCGCCTTCCTTAGCGCCTTGCAGGATGCTCGGGAAGGGCGAGGGCAGCCGACCCTAACTGCCGTCTCGGGGCATCACTAAGCCCGCGGGCTTTCCTGCCGTACGGGGATAACGTCGCGTCGGTTCCCTCGCCCGCCGGCGACTGGCCGGCGACCCCGAGGCGAAGAACGCTGTCGGCCGACCGAAGGTGAAGTAGCGGGCAAGGTCCCACGGCGCCCAGTCCGACGAAGAGTGCAACGCAAACGCGGCGCCCGTGCGCGTGACGCGCAGGTGAACGTCGTCACCGAGGATCAGGGTTGTGGTTCACGTCGTCCGAGCGCCCATTGGTGATCAGGTCCACCACTGCCCTAGAACAGAGGCTGGCCAGTGATTGCGAGCCCGTAGAGCTCATAAATCATGTCAGCGGTCGGGGCCATCACCGCACCCGCTCGGGCATCGCGGAACGACCTCTCGATCGGAAGGTGTCGAGAAAATGCTGCGCCTCCGCAGACCCGCATCGCTGTCTCGGTGACGGTGAGGGCCATTTCGTTAGCGCTCGCCTTGACGCCGATGATGTGAAGCAACGTCGAATCGTCGGGTGCGGTCATGCGCTGCGCAACGTCTTGGAGATAGGCGGTGTGAAGCGCAACGGCGATTCCCATCTTGGACAGTTGTGCGCGGATCGTCGGAAGGTTCGAGAGCGACTGCCCGACGTGCTCGAGCTTCGCCGCGCTGGCGTGGGCGGTCGCGGCACTTGAGGCGGCACGTGCAATCCCGACCGACACTGCGGCATTCCCCAGCGCGAACCAGGGAAGAACCGCAGACATCATGAGGCCGAACCCGGCGGCAACATCACCCAACCGCGCAGCGTCCGGAACGGTGGTAGCCACTTTCATCGGTGCCGAATCATTTCCTCGCAATCCGAGCCCGCTGAACCCGCCGCTGACCTCGAAACCCGGCGTCTTTCCTGACACAACATAGAGGTCGACTGCGCCGGCGTCGCCACTGACCGAGCCGGACGAGATCACGTACACCTGCGCATGTTCTGCGGACGTCACCCAACTCTTCTCGGCCGCCACCGTGACCATGCCGTCGTGTGTCGTCGCCGTCGAGACCGGCGCCCAGAAGTGTGAGCGCGAGCCCTTCTCGCTGAACGCTAGTGTGCCCAGGGACTCGCCCGAAGCCATCGCGCGCAGGGTGTCTGCCCAGTCATCCCCCGGCGCTGCCTCAATCACCGCCGCTGCACAGCAATGCATGAGGAAGACCATCGCTGTCGACCCGCACGCTTCAGCGATCGCCGACATGGTGACCGCAAACTCCGCTGGCGTGGCACCCATGCCCCCGTGAGCCTTCGCAACCGTCAGGCCGAACAGACCGGATGCACCGAGCTCAGCGACGGCTTCAGAAGGAAACCGGGCCGACGCATCCACGTCGGAAGCGTGCTCCCGTGCGACTGCCACTACTCGTGCGGTGGCATCCTCCAGGGACACGTTCTCGGTCTCGGTAAGGGTGCTGCTGGTCATGTCATGTACTCACTTTCACGGTCGATCACGGTAACCAAGGTCGGCGCGGGCTGAAAGGTTCCCTTCATGCCGTCACGCAGATGACACGAGCCATGACGGCGATGCTACGTGCCTTGGCGGTCGTTAGGACTGGTGTTCAAGGATCTGTCACGAGTTCGCAAGAAGTGCCCTTGTAGGCCACACCGACATCTAAAGAGCCGAAAGCCCCGCAATCACTGGGATGTACGGGGCATTCGCTTGGCGGAACCGGTGGTCTTGCCGCGTGTCGGCAGAGCCGCCACACAGGCGCCTGCGCGGGGTGCCGGGCGTTGCCGTCAGCCGTCGTTGTCCGCGCTCTTCACCACCACAAGTTGGCCGAAAAGACGACAAAAGCCCCGATTCCCAAAATCGGAGCTTTTCTTGTCTTTGGCGGTGTCGGTGACGCAAGGTTGGAACAAACCAGCGTGGGCCCAGGCGGCGGTTCTGCTAGAGAACTTGAGCTTGCCCCGCGAGTAGCCAACCAACGAGCTCCCGCCAATTCGGTGATGTAGCGTCGGTGACCGATTGAATCTCGTCGGGGCGACCTACCGTGTAGTGCGCTTCAGTGTCGTCAACCGCGTGATACGCGAGTGCAAGGTACCCAATTGGTTTGTCGAACAGGTCGTAGATGTCCCATCGTGCGTCTCCGTGCTTTCTAATAACTGCGGAGTATCCGCCATCTCGGAACTGAAACTCCGGGCTTTGGAGAATGGTGTCGTCCATCTCGGTCATGAATACAGCCTAGGACGACGAAGGCGCGCGCTTCATGAGGAGCCCACAGACCAAGAAGAACGCTGCCGCTACCACGTTCAGCGGAGCCCACGTCGCGCGATCGAGATGAACCGGGAAGGCGGGGTTCCAGAGAAGAGCGATGGGGGCAAGCCCCCATATCCACCCGGGAACCTGGTTTCTAACGGCGATGACCGCCATCACTACCGCCAGCGCGGTAAGAGCGACCCGGTCGAAGGTGTAGTAGCCATACGGCATGTTCGCGAGCGCGATGAGTGACAAGACAGCTCCAGCAAGACCGAAGACGAGGCCAGGCCTTGAACTCACGACTCTCGTTTTCCTGTCGCCAGCGAAATGAGCACGAGGATGCCGCCAACGAGCCAAACGAAGATCTGTGACACCAGCCCGGTAAGTATCGGGGTCACAATGAACAGGAAGAGCAATCCCTGAACGATGTCACCTGAGGTTGTCCAGTTGATGAAAGGGATCGGGAATGTTCCACCAAAGAACGCAACCCATGTACACCAAAGGCCCCACACGCCGGTTGCTACGCCTCCAATAGCGCCGACCACCTTCGCTGCCGAGTCCATTGCTGTGACCTTCCATTTCTTGTACGTCGGTGAACTCAGCCCAATACTGACTCGCGCTAGAAGCTGTGGCGCACCGCCATTGGGGAATCGGGCGAATCGAGTAACCGCCAGCATGCTCCTGATGGAGGCAGTGACGCAAATATCCTGCCTGTGATCTGCGGGCTCGTGATTCAAAACGCTAAACGGCGAAACGCGCGTTTTGATCCTATCGAGCCCGCCAAATCGATGGAGACAACATAATCGTTATGTGTCGTAATCGAGGCTGTTGCAACGCCCGATCGCCCATCCGGTCGCGTCGTTGAGGAGGGTATCCTCTTCGGTGTGAAGTCGGGCTAGCTGGGCCGCTACGGGAGTCGACTAACTCCTCAATGTTGAGAAGTCAGAACGGAAGTATGTCCCACTTTCTGCCTTCGCTATCCCACATGCGACAGAACCGGTCATAGTCGTAGAGGCCTTCCGCAGCCTTCGCACATTCCCAGTCATCGGCATAGAGATAGCCGCCGCTCGGGAAGTAGATGCTCACGATCTCTTCGCCCGTGCTCCCCACCACGAGGGAATAGCAGCTCTCGTCGCCGAAAGCCTCACACACGCGCATTGACTCGTTTCCGTTCCACCACGGCTTGTCGTACTTGACCACGTACTTCTCCCATCCAGGCACAACGACCTGATTCCAGAGAAAGATGCCGATCAGAATGACGACAACAACTCCAACAATCGCTCCGAACCCGGAGGAACTACTTGATGCTGGAGGTGAGGTTGAATCTGGCATTTCTGCGCATGACTATGAAGCACACGGGGACTCTCGTCAAGGGAGCAGCCCTTCCGCCCACACTTCCCATCGCCCGTCCGGTCACGACGATGAACACTTGCTGTCTCCCGCATACTTCCGCCCATCTGTGGTCGAACTGGGATGGGACTCCCCGTCATTCTGCCTGTGTCTTTCTCTCATCACGGCGGAGACGGAGACCCCTTCGTCGGCTTGTAGCGAAGCGAGTTGCAGCGCCCGAGTCGGCGGGCTATAGACGCCAAAGTTGCTGGTCGTCGTTGTTTTAACAACATTCGGAATCCGGCGCGAAGGTGACCTCTGTTCTGAAAACGAGTTATCCCCTTAAGCCGCCGTGAAGTAGCGATCGGACTATCGACTCGTTGGGCATTCGGAGGTACAGTCCGGAGGCCAACTACTCGAAAACTGCCGGTTTTCGGGGGAAAGGAGGGCCTCCACTATGTTCATCGAACTCATCCCCACCAGCGCTTCAACGGAGGTTGCTGCTGACCAGCCCAAGCGCGCGGTGATCTACCTGCGCGTTTCCACCTCGCGTCAGGCCACCCGAAACGGCGAGGCCGAGGGGTATTCCATTCCAGCCCAGCGCTCAGCCTGTGGGCGGAAGGTGGCCGATCTCGGCGGCGAGGTTGTTCGTGAATTTGTCGACGCTGGGGCTTCGGCCCGCTCCGCCGATAGGCCCGGTCTGCAGGCGTTACTCGCCTATGTGAGCGAGGGCGGTGTGGACTATGTCGTCGTGCACAAGCTGGACCGGCTGGCCCGGGACCGTGCCGATGACGTCATGATCCTCGCCAAGATCCGGACCGCAAGAGCCACCCTCGTCTCGGTCACCGAGCAGATTGATGAAACACCAGCGGGCATGTTGATGCACAACATCTTCGCCGGTATGGCCGAGTTCTACGCAAGCAACCTCGGCGAGGAGGCTAGGAAGGGCATCGCCCAGAAGGCCATGAGGGGCGGCACGCATGGTGTGGCACCGATCGGGTATCGGAACACGCTGACACATATTCAAGGCCAAGAGGTGAAAGGTGTCGCCTTTGACGAGGAACGGGCCGAGCATGTCCGCTGGGCCTTCCAGACCTACGCCGGTGGCCACTGGAGCATCTCGACCCTGCGCGACGAGCTCGAAGAGCGCGGGTTGAAGAGCCGCACAACTGCGAAGTACGTCGGCACGCCGCTGAACAACAGCCAAGTCCACCGCATGCTGTCCAACCCGTATTACGCGGGCATGATCCGGCACCGCGAACTTATGTACAACGGTGCGCATGAACCCCTCGTGGATAACGAGACGTGGTACCGCGTTCAGGAGGTGCTGGCTGGGCGGCGCATCGCGGGAGACCGCTCATGGCGGCACACCCACTACCTAAAAGGCTCGCTGGTCTGCCACCGCTGCGGCGGACGCCTGGGCTACGGGCACTCCCGCGGCAAGGGTGGTGTCTACAGCTACTTCTTCTGCCTCGGGCGGCACACGGGCCGGACAGACTGCGACCTGCCGTATGTCTCGGTGGAGAAAGTCGAGCAGGAGGTCGAGCGCATCTGGCAGACGCAGGTGCAGTTCACCAGGCAGACGATTCAAGAGGTGGGCGAATTCAGCCGCGTGCAGTTGGACGCTCGGCAGCAACAAGACCGGTCCCTGCTCGCCAGCCAACGGCAGCGGCTCATAAAGTTGGAACGCCGCAAGCAGAAGCTGATCGACGCCTACCTCGATGAGGCCATCCCGGTGGAAGACCTCAAGTTCCGCCAGACAGCCGTACTGGCCGAGATACATGATGCCAATCGCCTGATCGCGGCCTGCCAGCAGAACATGGCGGTGGTCCGGCAGCATCTTGAGCTGGTTCTCCTGCTGCTCGGCAATGCCGGCAGGCTCTACGACGAAGCCGTGGGCGAACAGCGCAAATGGCTCAACCAAGCAGTCTTCGCGAGGATCGCCATCGACCTGACCGGCGACGACGACCCACACCCGACACAAGAGACCCTGACCGTGCAGATGGCCGGGGAACTGGCCGAACCGGTGGCTGCCGTGGCCGGGCTGGCCCAGCTGGGCACGAACGGGCGGAAGAGCCGCGACGTGGCCCCACACGCCCTGACAGAGGCAGATAACGGCAGTGAGGGCAAGCCGGAGGGGCAAAACAAAACCCCCGGGCAACTTGCTGCTGCCGGGGGTTTCAACCTGACTGATTTGGCGGAACCGGTGGGATTTGAACCCACGGTGGGCTCAACACCCACACAACTTTTCGAGAGTTGCACCTTCGGCCGCTCGGACACGGTTCCGGGGGAGAGTTTAGTACACGCGGGGGCGCCAGCGCGCTGCGGCCAGCGTGAGGGCGATTGGCACGAGCACCACGCCGAGTCCGATGAGAGCGAGTGCGGGGCCGGGAACGTAGCGTAGGTACGAGGCCAGGTTGCCCGAGGCATCCCGGAACACCGACAACCCCGCCGAGCTCGAGATGGGTATCGGATGCCCGAACCAGTCCGCCACGTCGGCCACGAGCCACGCGGCTCCCGTGCCCAGGGCAACGACCGCCACACCAAGCAGGGCCAGGGTCACTTTCATTGCAGGCCCGGGCGCCAGCGGATCGCATTGAGCAACAACGCCACGACTCCCGCCAGCAGGCCGGTGAGCAAGAACCACGGCGAGAGCTCGGCGGCCACGGTGGGCACCACGTAGAACTCGATCGCCGAGCGGCTCGCACCCTGCAGCGTCGCTTGGGCGGCGAATTGCACCGCGACTCCCCCCGCGACGAAGACGGCGGCAACGATCCACAGCGCGCGCAGCCACGGGTTGCCGCGGGTTTCGAACGGGGCCGGGCCCACGCTCAGCGCGTCGGCGCTCTGGGCCTCGACTTCGGCGTCGGCGCGATCCAGAGTGGGCTGCACGAGCCGCGGCTGCGGAACCGACCGCTGTGTTTCCTCAGCCGGGAAGCGGGGCGCAACCGGAGCCGCCAGAGAGCCGCGGGCCTCAAACCCGCGCTGGAACGCCGGATCGAATCGCGGATCGAAGTCGCTCGCCATATAGCGAGCCTAACCCCGCGGAATGGGCTGCGTCAGGCGCGGCCTCAGACCCGATTCACGCCCGCACAACCACCACCGGACACGGCATCGACAGCACTACATCCTCGCTTACCGACCCAAGCAGGGCCCTCGAGAAGCCGTGCTTGCCATGGCTGCCGACCACGAGCATCCGCGCCCCGACCCCGGCCGCATACAGTGCGCGGAGTGGACGGGCGCCGATTACCTCGGAACGCACCTGAAGGTCCGGATACTGATCGGCAAGGCCAGCAATCGCCTCGGCAAGTAAGCGGCGGTCCTCGTCTACCGGGGAGGCAGGCCACTCGCTCTCGTCGACCCCCCACGGTTCGGGAGCACTCCACGCGTAGATCGCGGTGAGCAGCTCCCCCGCGCGATCCGCCTCGGCGGCAGCGAATGCCACGGCGGCCTGCGACGCTTCGGAACCGTCGACCCCGACCACAACCCCGGTGCCCTGATCGGCGTCATCCGGGATGACGGCAACCGGGCACGACGCAGCCGCGGCGATGCGCGCGGCGCGGCTGCTCAACACGAGGTCACCCACCGAGCGGCGCGGATGAGTGCCGACGACAAGCAGTTCGGCTTCTCGGGCGTGCTCCGCGAGTTGGTGCGTGGGAGACCCGATGAGCACCGTCGGATGCACCGCAACGCTCGGGTCGATGAGACGGGCCCGCTCGGCCTCTCCGCGCAGGGCTTCCTCCGCCGCAAGCAGTGCAGACTCAGCCCACTCCGGGGGCACGGTGTTCCACGTGATGTCGACGATGTGTACGAGTTCCACCTCGAGACCCCGATGGTGGGCATGTCGAATCGCCCACCCGATCGCAGGATGCCCCGCGGTGCTCCCGCTGACGCCAACCATGATTCTGCCCATGAGTAACCTCCTCGGCGGACTGATGCCGCTCCAGCCTCAGAGTGCGCCGAGAAGCGCGCGCCGCGTTAGGGCCGAAGGTCCTCCGGGGCGATCGCTACTCATCGTGCGCTTGCGCATTCATACCCCCGGGAGTATTCTCGAACTATGAAGGTCAATACCCCCCGCCGTATCGTGATCGTTGGCGGGGTGGCGGCCGGAATGTCGACCGCCACGCGGCTTCGCCGGCGAGATGAGGCTGCCCACATCGTGGTGCTCGAGCGTGGCAACGACGTCTCGTTCGCCAACTGCGGGCTGCCCTACTACGTGGGCGGCATCATCATTGATCGGGACGACTTGCTGCTACAGAGTCCCGAGCGACTGTTCGAGCGGTTCCGCATCGACGTGCGAGTGAACTCCGAGGCAACGCGCATCGATCCCCTCAACCAGACCGTCACGGTGTCATCCGCCCAGGGTTCCTATGACCTTCACTACGACGAACTAGTGCTCGCCACGGGGGCTGCGGCCCTCCGCCCCGATATTCCGGGCAGTGAGCGGATGCTCACGCTCAGGTCGCTCGACGACACCGACGCACTCGATGCCGCCCTGACCTCGGCCGACCTCAGCACGGGGGCGGGGGCAGCGAACCGCGTCGTCATCGCGGGTGCGGGATTCATCGGACTCGAACTCGCCGAGAACTTGGTGGCCAGGGGACACGCAGTCACGCTCGCGCAGCGCGGTGCGCACCTACTTGCTCTCGACGCGGAGATGGCAGAGCCGGTCGCGGAACACCTTCGCGCGGCTGGCATCGACCTGCGCCTCAACTCCACCGTCGCCGCCGTCAACAGCGAGTCCGTCACCCTCGACGATGGCTCGATCGTCGAGGCGACCCTCGTCATCTCGGCAGTGGGGGTGCGCCCGGAGAGTGACCTCGCGCGGGATGCCGGCATCGAGCTCGGTCCCGGGAGTGGCATCCGAGTCGACTCGCAGTTTCGCACCAGCGCGGCTCACGTGCATGCCGTCGGGGACGTCGCGGAGAAGGTCAGCGCGATCGACGGGCGCGATCGACTCGTCATGCTTGCCGGTCCCGCCAATCACGCTGGTCGTTTGGTGGCCGACGCTTTGGCGGGCGACCGAGTCGCATCGGCGCCAGCACTCGGCACCGCGATCATCGAGCTGTTCGGGATGACCGTCGCCAGCCTCGGTGCGACGGAGCGAGAACTGCGGGCGGGCGGTCGCGACATCCGAGTCATCCACACCCACCCGGCGTCCCACGCCACCTACTACCCCGGCTCCGAAACCATGTCGCTCAAGCTCGTGGTGGATGCCACGACAGACCTCATTCTTGGGGCCCAGGCCGTCGGCGGCTCTGGCGTTGACAAGCGCATCGATGTGCTGTCGACGGCAATGTCGGCAGGCCTCACCGCGAGCGCCCTAGCGGATCTTGAGCTCGCCTACGCGCCCCAGTACGGCTCTGCCAAAGACCCGGTCAACATGCTCGGATACATCGCCCGCAACCTTCGCGAGGGTCTCACCGAGACGGTGCAATGGCACGAACTCGATGACCTGCTGCAGCGTGGAACAGCCCTAGTGGATGTGCGAACCCCAGCCGAGTTCGAGGCCGGGTCGATACCCGGCGCGATCAACATCCCCCTAGAGAAGCTTCGCGACCGAGCGTTCGAATTTGTGTCCCGCCGAGTCGTCGTGACGTGTCAGGTGGGACAACGAGGGCACACCGCCGCGCGCCTGCTCGTGAACCTCAACATCGCCGTCGCCAATCTCGACGGCGGGTACAGCACCTGGCTGTCGGGCACCCGAGCTCGTCAACCTCAACCGATTGGAGCAGCAACATGATCAACATCTTCCGCAAGAAGTACGAGACGCTCACGCCGACGCAAGCGCGGGCTCGACTAGCCGAGGGCGCCGTGCTCATCGATGTGCGCAGCACCGGAGAGTGGAACGCCGGCCACGCACCCGAAGCACGGCACGTTCCGCTAGACACCCTGGAGACCAAGCTCGGCTCCCTCCCCAAGTCGACGCCGGTCGTCGCGATCTGCGCATCCGGGATGCGCTCCGCCTCCGCCGCGCGCATCCTCAGCGACCACGGCTACGCGGCATCCACCGTGAGCGGAGGCATGTCCGCGTGGAACAGAAGCTCCGCGAAGTAACATCGCACGTGTCACCGGAGGAGGACCATGAGCGACCACAAGCACGACCCCGAGACCATGCGCCGCATTGTCAATCGGCTCAAGCGCGCCGAAGGTCAGTTGCACGCCCTGATCGCCGCTATTGGTCCCGACGCGAACTGCGGTGACGTCGTCACCCAGCTCGCGGCGGTGAGCAAGGCGCTCGACCGGGCGGGCTACGCGATCATCGCAAACGCCATGCAGACTTGCGTCGTCGACGATGAAGATGGCCGAGACAACCATGACGGCATGACTGCCGCAGAGATCGAGAAGCTCTTTCTGACCCTCGCGTGAGCCCACCCCCCGCTGTCACCCCCTCCACCTAGGCTTGCCCCATGGCACGCCCGACCACCCAGTTCCGCTGCACCGAGTGTGGCTGGACCAGCCTCAAGTGGGTCGGCCAGTGTAGCGAGTGCCAACAATGGAACACGGTCGTCGACGCCGGCGAGCCGACCCAGCGCGTCACCGCCACTCGACCGAAGAACGAAGCCCGATCGATCACCGAGGTCGGCGCGGAATCTGTCGCCCACTGGCCCAGCGGTATCGCGGAGTTCGACCGTGTGCTCGGCGGCGGGGTGGTCCCGGGCGCGGCGATCCTGCTCAGCGGGGAGCCGGGGGTCGGCAAGTCGACACTCCTGCTGGAGGTGGCTTCGCGCGCCGCGGCATCCGGTCAGCGCGTGCTCTACGTCAGCGCCGAGGAGAGCGTGAGCCAGGTGCGCCTGCGTGCCGAGCGCACCCACGCGCTGCAGCCGCTGCTGTTCCTCGCGGCGGAGACCGACCTCGCGACGATCCTCGGCCAGATCGACCAAGTGCAGCCCCAGCTTGTGATCGTCGACAGCGTGCAGACCGTGTCATCCGGGTTGACGGATGGGCTGGCCGGCGGCCCCTCGCAGGTGCGTGAAGTGGCATCGACGTTGATTCGCGTGAGCAAGGACCGCAACCTGCCCGTGCTGCTTGTCGGTCACGTGACCAAAGACGGCTCGATCGCGGGCCCCCGCCTGCTCGAGCATCTGGTGGATGTTGTGCTGCAGTTCGAGGGCGACCGCCAGACGAGCTTGCGCTTCGTGCGCGCCCATAAGAACCGTTTCGGGCCGACCGATGAGGTGGGCTGCTTCGAGATGACCGGGGACGGCATCGCCGAGGTTGCCGACCCGAGCGGGTTATTCCTCTCCCGCGCCCGCATACCGGTCAGCGGCACGTGCGTGACCATCGCGGTCGAGGGTCGACGGGCGCTGCCGGTCGAAGTGCAGGCGCTGATCGTGAAGACTCAAGCACCGCAACCTCGGCGGGTGGTCAACGGTGTGGACTCGTCCCGCGTCGCGATGCTGTTGGCCGTGCTGGAGCGGCGGGCGAACCTCGCCCTCTCGAGTTTCGACGTGTATGTGTCGACGGTGGGCGGCATCCGCCTGACCGAGCCCGGCGCCGACCTGGCGATCGCGCTCGCCATCGCGAGCGCCTACCGCGATAAGGCCTACCCCGTCACGCTTGCGGCGGTCGGTGAGATCAGCCTCGCGGGAGAGATCAGGCCCGCGTCATCCGGCAAGCAGCGTCTGTCAGAGGCCAAGCGACTCGGATTCAGTCAGGTGCTCGACAGCGAGACCGTGCATCTGCGGGAGGCGTTGCGCGTCGCCTTCGCGGGGTCAACGGTGGAGAAGGTCGACGTACCCGACTTCTAGTTGCCGATCATGATGGCAGGACCCCAGTCCTCAACACGCCAGTCGATCCAGCCGGACTGGCGGGTCAGGCGCACCGAGATCGAGTCCCACGTGCCGTCGGCCTTCGTGCCGATGCACGCAAACGTGTCGTCGATGACCAGCGGCGGTGCAGGGCATTCAACTGTGAAAATGGCGCCCAATGCTGCGGCATCCGACTCCACGGATCGCGCGGCCTCCTGAGCGAAGGCCCCGGGAATCGCCGCGATCACGAGACCGGGGAGCACGAGCACACCCGCGAGGACAGCCGTCGCCGAGCCCACGAACCCGGCGATCGGGGCGAGGCCGCGACCGGTCTGGCGGTACGTGCGGAGAGCTCGGGCGACGAGGTAGACGGGCGCGGTTAGCAAACCCCACGCGGCGCTGGCTGGTCGCTCGTGACCCCACAGGGTCAGTACCAAACGGTCGAACGCGGCGATACCGAGCACAACCAAGTAAGGCGCGAACCACACGACAAGGTAGAGCGGGTAGTTGTTGCCCAGACCGTAGACGATCAACAGAACGCTCACCGCGAGCTGAAGGGCGGGCATGAGGGCCATGAACCACACGGCCGCCGTGTAGGTGCGCATGCGCTTGGGCGCGCGCGCGGGGGCTTCCTCCTCCTCCGCGAGAGCGCTGAGGGTGGATGCCGCGGGCGCAGCGTTCGTGTGCGTGCTCGCGCGGCGCGGCCCAGGCATATCCTCATCGACGGTGTCGGTGAGGGGTGGCTCGAGTTCCTTGAGCGTCATCGCCAGCAGCGGCTGGGCGCTGAGCTCGTCATCGACTGTGTCTGTCTCGTACTGCAGCACGTCAGACTCGTAGTCGAGCTGCACCGGGCCGGAGTCCTGACGCTCGCGCTCGCGCTGCTCGCGACGCGACGGAAGGTCATCCCACGCCCGGGATTCGTCGAGGTTTAGGTCGTCGTCGGCGTAGGCCAGACGTGTCGCAGGCTGGATGATGATGGGCGCGCGCGCCTCGGAGGTGTGCTCAGTCCACGCCTGAGCGTCCCACCAGCGCAGCTGGGGAAGACCGAGGGGGTCGGGATACCACCCGGCCGGCACCCCGAAGTTGTTGTCATCCACTCACATAGCGTAACCGGCAAAGGTATTCGACAGAAAGTGCTGTCTACCCCGCCCGGCACCCCCAGTTCTGGTAACCCTCAACTATCTAGCGAAACTTTACGGGTTGTTTACCTGGCCGGGAGGAGTAAATTCATCTTCTACCAGAGAGGTAAAACTCAAAGGGAAAGCCGAAGGGGTCAAACCCGGCGGCCGGTCGGAGGGGCAACCCGAAGACACAACAGATCGGCCCTCGGGCCCCGCAAGGGTGCCCGGGGGCCGTTCGCTTTGTCCGGGCGGTTCGATCT
>JBJXDR010000122.1:0-3007 GCA_046155245.1 Rhodoglobus sp.
GAGCGCCGTGACCGCGCCGTAGTTGCCTACACCGGAGCCGCCGAACTCGACCGCGTCGGTGTTGATGACCTCCTGCCACACCCCTCCGAACGGCAGCCCGATCCGATACGGGCCGACGGGGTTACCGGAGAAGTTGAAGACGCCCACGAGCGGCGCACCCGAGGCCGACCAGCGCACGAACGCGAGCACGTTCTGCGCGGAGTTGCCGCCATCGAGCCACTCGAAGCCGGCGGGGGAGTTGTCCTGCTCCCAGAGGGCCGGGCTCGCCGTGTACACCCGGTTGAGCTCGCCGACCAGCTTCTGCAGGCTGCGGTGCAGGGGCTGGTCGAGAATCCACCAGTCCAGACCCCGTTCCTCGCTCCACTCGCTCGGCTGACCGAATTCGCTGCCCATGAACAACAACTGCTTGCCGGGGTGTGCCCACATGAACGACAAATACGCTCGAACGTTGGCGAGCTTTTGCCACTGGTCACCCGGCATCTTGTGCAGCAGCGATCCCTTGCCGTGCACGACCTCATCGTGACTGATCGGCAGCAGAAAGTTCTCGCTGAACGCGTAAAAGAACGAGAACGTGATGTCGTTGTGGTGGTACGAGCGGTACATCGGGTCCTCCTGCATGTACTGCAGGGAGTCGTGCATCCACCCCATGTTCCACTTCAGGCCGAATCCGAGGCCGGATGACGCGGTCGGCTTCGTCACGCCCGGCCAACTGGTCGACTCCTCGGCGATCATCACGATGCCCGGATTGCGCTTGTAGGCGGTCGCGTTGACTTCCTGCAAAAAGCTGATGGCCTCGAGATTCTCGCGTCCGCCGTATTGGTTGGGCAGCCACTGCCCCTCGTCGCGCGAGTAGTCGAGGTAGAGCATGCTCGCGACGGCATCGACCCGAAGGCCGTCGATGTGGAACTCCTCAAGCCAGTACAGCGCGTTCGCGACGAGGAAGTTGCGCACCTGCGACTGCCCGAAGTTGAAGATCAGCGTGCCCCAGTCCATCTGCTCGCCGCGGCGCGGATCGCTGTGTTCGTACAGCGCCTGTCCGTCGAACTTGCCCAGTGCCCACTCGTCCTTAGGAAAGTGGCCGGGGACCCAGTCCATGATCACGCCGATGCCCGCGCCGTGCAGGCGGTCGATGAGGTATTTGAGGTCATCGCCATGCCCAAACCGGCTGGTCGGGGCGAAATAGCCCGTCACCTGGTAGCCCCACGAAGGCCCATACGGATGCTCGGCGAGAGGCATGAACTCCACGTGCGTGAATCCCAGCTCGAGCACGTAGTCGATGAGCTCGGTGGCGAGAGACCGGTAGTCGAGGCCGGGACGCCACGAACCGACGTGCACCTCGTAGACGCTCATGGGCGAGTTGTGCGGGTCGGTGTTCGCGCGCCGGGTCATCCACTCGCCGTCGCCCCAGGAGTACAACGACTGCCCCACCTTGGATGCAGTCGCGGGCGGCACCTCGGTGTACCGAGCCATCGGGTCGGCGCGAGTGACCCACTCGTCGGCCTGGGTCAGGAGTTCGAATTTGTAGGCGTTGCCGGGCTCGAGCCCGGGCAGGAAGATTTCCCACACCCCGTTGTCGTCGAGCCGGCGAAGGGCGTGGCCTACGCCGTTCCAGCCGTTGAAATCGCCGACCACGCGTGCCGCACGAGCGTGCGGTGCCCAGACGGAGAAGCTCGTGCCCACCACGCCCTCGTGGGGTCGGTAGTGCGATCCGAGCACCTGCCAGATCTGTTCGTGGCGGCCCTCACCCCACAGGTAGAGGTCGACCTCGCCCACGGAGGGCACGAACCGGTACGGGTCATCCGCAGTCCAGCCGGGGGCGTTCTCGTACGCGGTCTCGACGACGTAGGCCTGGCCAGGATCGGGTGCGAGGCCCTGCCACAGGCCCTGATCGAGGTGCGTGAGCGGGATCCGCGAGCCGTCGGCCCGCACGGCCGTCACCGATGAGGCCAAGGGCCGCACGACCCGGATGACCCAGCCGCCGCCGACAGCGTGCTGGCCGAGTGTCGCGTGCGGCTGGGGGTGCGATCCGCCGACGAGGGCGGCGACGTGGTCGGGGTGCAGCTCGGGAAGCCCGGCAGCGCTCTTCTTGCCAGCCATCTCAGCGACCCTTCGTTGCGACCGGAGCGGGCATCTGCACGTGCAGGATGTGCGCCGGCTCGCCGAAGGCGTCGAGCCTCACGTAGTTGTCGGGGCCCCACTCAAACTCGGCCCCGGTGAGGAGGTCGCGCACGGTGTAGCGCGCGTCGTGGTCGAGCCCGATGCGGGTCAGGTCAAGGTGCACGGTGGTCTCGCGCACCGAGTGCGGGTCGACGTTGACGACCACGATGAGGGCGTCGGTGGTTCCCGCAGGGTTGTGCTCGGCCGCCAGGTACTTGGTGTACACGAGCATGGAGTCGTCGTCGCTCCAGTGCACGTCGAGGTTGCGCAGTTGGCGCAGGGCGGGGTGCGCCGCCCGGATCAGGTTGAGGCGCGTGAGGTAGGGCGCGAGCGAGTTGCCCGCCTTCTCGGCGGCGGCCCAGTCCCGCTGCTTGTACTCGTACTTCTCGTTGTCAAGGTTCTCCTCCGACCCGGGCCGCGCCACGTGCTCGAACAGTTCGTATCCTGCGTAGACCCCCCAGGTCGAACCGGCCGTCGCGGCGAGAGCGGCGCGAATCTTGTACGCGGGACGACCACCGAACTGCAGGAACTCGGTTAGGATGTCAGGAGTGTTCACGAACAGGTTGGGCCGCAGGTAGGCGGCAGTCTCGTGCGAGATCGAGTCGAAGAACTCAGCGAGCTCGTCTTTCGTGTTGCGCCACGTGAAGTAGGTGTACGACTGCTGGTAACCAACCTGCGCGAGCGACCGCAGCATCGCGGGGCGGGTGAAGGCCTCGGCGAGAAACACCACCTCGGGAAACTCCGCATTGATCTTTACCGGGAAGCGGGCAGGCGAGCCGGCCATTCACCTCATCAATTAAAAGTAGGCGTACATTCGTTGGGCTATGTCGCAGAGAGCACCCAAGAAGCA
>JBJXDR010000123.1:0-18854 GCA_046155245.1 Rhodoglobus sp.
TCCCCCATCCGCATCACCTCCCTTGCCGAAACTCAGGCACAGGGCTCGCTCCGAGCCGCGCTCGCGCTCGGCGCCAACGCAGAGCCTGAGTTTCCGCTCGGCGAGCCGTGCCCTCACGCGAGAGAGATCGCGAGCCCATGGCGCGCGTGGCCGGAACGGCGGCGATGCTCGCCGCGGCTCACAATCTGCCGGATAGCGGCCTCAAGGATCTCCCAGTCATACATCACAGTGCGATACGACGCTCGGATCACGATGAACCCCTGGCGCACCAACTCAAGATCGCGAAGCCGGTCGCGCTCATACTGTTCGCCCAGGTGGTGGCTGACGCTGTCGATCTCCACGACGAGTCGCTCGCCGACTAGGAGATCGACGCGGCCGACTCCCGCAATCGGCACCTGGGTCCGCACGGTGAGCCCGAGACTGCGCAGCCTCACCCGTGCGAGCGACTCGGTGCCCGACTGCGCCCCCGCATCGAGCGCCCGAAGAATGCGCGCTGACTCCAGAGTTGGTCGCAGCAGAGACTCCAGCGCTGCCATGGATGCCGCCCGTTTGTTGAGTGCCGAGTCAAGCGTGGCAACGACGTTCTCGAAGGGCGCGCACCGGGCGAACTGGTCGAGTGCCGAGCTCATGTCGTCGATTGGGACCGGATGCGCCGCCTCCTGCCTCCAGTGCAGCACCACATTCCCGCTGCGCGCTCGGTCCCATTCCCGGCGCCTGTCGTCGGGATCGCGCAGTCGGGCTGCGTTACCCCTCACTGCGACATGGAGGGCCGCGTCATCGACGACCCATAGCCCGTGGATCCGCAGGGCATTTCCGCAGGTCAATCGACCCCCGAGGCGCACCGACCGCACAACGTCCGGTTCAGCGCCAGGGATCGCAAACCAGCCGTTGCGCACTCGTAGGAGAGCCCCGCTACCGAGGGCGAACTCCCGCTCACGCCGGCGGAAGCCGTGCGCCTCGAGCTCCCCGAGTGTGACTATCCCGTGATTGCCTAGTTTCATTCCCGAAGGATCACTCGCGGCGGCAGCGAAGCGTGGCGGTGTGCCGAACGCGGTGGCATCCGGGCGCACGAGAGTGGCCGTGCAGGACAGGAACTCAGGCACATCCACCTGGCCGAGCTCCGTCGCGGGTCGGTCGGCACTCAGGGCCTGAGTTTCGGCGGGTCGGGGAGCGAAGTAGGGTCGACACGTGCGCATCGACATCGTCACGATCTTCCCGGAGTTCTTCGGGGTGCTCGACGTGTCCTTGCTCGGTAAGGCCCGTGAGCGCGGCTTGATCGATGTCGCCGTCCACGACCTGCGGGATTACACGAGTGACAAGCACCGCACTGTTGATGACACGCCCTACGGCGGCGGCGCCGGCATGGTGATGCGGCCAGAGCCGTGGGGCGAGGCGCTCGACTCCCTCCTCACGGATGGCACCGTCGTGATCTTCCCGTCCCCCGCGGGGGAGCGGTTCACCCAGACGACCGCGCGCGAGTTGAGCCTCGAGTCGCACCTCGTGTTCGCCTGCGGGCGGTACGAGGGCATCGACCAGCGGGTGGTGGACTACGCGACATCCCGAGCGACAGTGCGCGAGATCAGTCTCGGCGACTACGTGCTCAACGGGGGAGAGGTCGCGGCTATGGCCATGATCGAGGCCGTCGGTCGCCTCGTTCCCGGCGTGATCGGCAACCCCGAGAGCCTCGACGAGGAGAGCCACGAGGGCGGTCTGCTCGAGTACCCGAGCTTCACCAAGCCCGCCGAATGGCGCGGGATGCCCGTGCCGCCAGTACTGACCAGCGGCAACCACGGCGCCATCGCGGCGTGGCGTCGGGAGCAGCAGCTCGAGCGCACCAAACGCGTGCGACCCGACCTGTTGCCGAACCCGGAGGGGACGCCATGAAGTTCTGGTACTGGTCGCAGCCTGCAGTGGCCGCCGTGTTGCTCGGGTTCACGATCTACACGCTCGTGAACTTCGTGGCATTCGAAGCTTCGGGGTTGTTCTCGATTCAGTTCGCCGTGAATGGCGCATTCATCTTCCCGGGCCTGCTGATCTCACTCGGGGTCAGCCAGGTGCTGCTCTCCCGAAGGCAACCGCGGTTGGTCACCCTGCCGGAACGCATCCTGCTGGGCTTCGAGTTTCTGCTCATCGCGGTCGTGATCGCCACCTCGTTCGACCCGGAAGCACTGATCATCGGCCTCGTGCTCTGGCCCCTCATGATCGTGCTAGCCGTAGTCATCACGATCTTGATCGCCACGCACGTGCGTATCGCGAAAGTGACATCGCCGACCGAGCCCCCGGCCGACCAAGCCGAAATCGACGAACTACTCGGCCGCAGCGACTAGCGCGCGGAGAGCACCACGGGGCCGTCGTCGGTCACGGCGACTGTGTGTTCGAAGTGCGCGGCACGTGAGCCGTCGGCGCTGCGGAGCGTCCAGCCGTCGTCGTCGGTGTACAGCTTCTTGGTACCGAGCATGAACCACGGCTCAATCGCGAATACGAGCCCGGCGCGCAGGGGCAGCCCGCGACCGGCCCGACCGTCATTGGGAACGTGCGGGTCACCGTGCATGATCGTGCCCACCCCGTGACCGCCGAAGTCGAGGTTGACCGTGAGACCGGCCCTGTGCGCGACATGGCCGATCGCGGCGGAAATGTCGCCGATTCGGTTGCCGACAACCGCCGCGGCGATCCCTGCATCCAGGGCTCGAGAGGTCGCGTCGATGAGCCGCAGATCCTCGTCGCGGGGTGTGCCCACAATCAACGTCAGGGCCGAGTCGCTCACCCATCCATCGACGGATGCCGCGAAGTCGAGCGAAAGCATGTCCCCGTCGTCCAGGCGGTAGTCGTGGGGCAGCCCGTGCAGTGCGGCGTCGTTCACCGACGTGCAGATCACCTTGCCGAAGGGCGAGCCGCCAAACGACGGGTGATAGTCGATGTAGCAACTCTCGGCACCACGCGCGCGGATCATGTCGTGCGCGAGCGCGTCGAGATCCAGGAGGTTCACACCGACTGCGGATGCGGCGGCGGTAGCAGTGAGCACGCTGGCGACGAACTCGCCCGCAACCCGCATCCGCTCGATCTCCGCGGGGGTACGCAGTTCGATCACCGGGCGGCGACCTCGTATGGCGTGAGGTAATCGCGCACGAGGCTGCGGAGTTTGCTGATGAACCGGTCGTCGCCCGCGGGCTCGTAAAGGAAAGCACGGTGCAGCAGTGCGTCGCCGAGTTCGACGATCACCTCGACGTCGAACGACAGGCTGTCTGACGCGACGAAACCGTAGCGTGAGACCAGAAGGGTGTCGACCATGTGTGCGATCGACGTTCTGGTGCCCTCCTTCGACTGGTGGATGAATCGCTCGTCAATGACCTCGCCGAACCGAACCGCTCGGAAGCCGGGCTCCGTGCGTGCCAGATCGATGTAGGCGTCGATGATCGCGTCGGTCGCGTCGATCCAGTGCGCGCCGTCGCCGACATCCTTGATGCGGTCGATGAAGCGCTCCAGGTTGCGCACCGCCAGCGCGCGAAGCAGCGACTGGATGTTGGGGAAGTAGCGGTAGACGACTCCGACCGACGAACCGGAGCGCGTGGCGACATCGCTCGTGGTGAGACCGTCGATGCCGTTCTGGTCGATCAGGTGAGCCGCGGCATCCAGCAGACTGGCGATTCGCTCGGTGCTGCGCTGTTGCACGGGCTCGGTTCGTACGGCGAGAGTGAGGACGGGAAAGTCCGCCTTGTGGTTCATGATGGTGGAGCTCCTCGGTCGATATCTGCGTTCGACCCTACCCCGAGCGCCTCTCAGCAAGCTGAGTGGCACGGCGCGCCGGTTGTATGCGAGAATTACCCTTCGTGCCAGTCACCGGATCTGCCACAGGGGTTCCGGGGTTCTGACTAACGGCGCACATCCATTCTTCCTGATGTACTGAACAGCGCGTTCGACCGGTGAGCGGGCGCAGAGAGCGAATCACCATGCATATCCTCGACAGCGTCGACGCAGCATCCCTCAAGGACAACATCCCCGACTTCCGCGCCGGCGACAACGTCAAGGTGCACGTGAACATCATCGAAGGCACGCGCTCGCGTATCCAGGTCTTCCAGGGTGTCGTCATCGGCCGTTCGGGCGAGGGTGTTCGCGAGACCTTCACCGTGCGCAAGGTGAGCTTCCAGGTCGGCGTCGAGCGCACGTTCCCCGTGCACTCCCCGATCATCGACCACATCGAGATCGTCACCCGCGGTGACGTTCGTCGCGCCAAGCTCTACTACCTGCGCGGTCTGCGCGGCAAGAAGGCGAAGATCAAGGAGAAGCGCGACTTCTCGTAACGAGGTTTCGCCCAGCGCGTTTCATTCAATCCTGAGCTCCCAGACGCATATGCTTGCTGGGAGCTCAGGGGTTTAATGACTACGGATTCAGGCACAGTGCCAGCTAGCGACACATCCAAGCCCGTCCGCAAGGGACGTGGCTGGAAGATCTTCGTGCGCGACATCCTCATCATTTTCGTCGCAGCCCTTCTGATCTCGTTCCTCATCAAGACGTTCCTGATCCGCTCGTTCTACATCCCGTCGTCGTCGATGGAGCAGACCCTGCACATCGACGACCGCATCATCGTGAACCAGCTCACCCCCAACCTGATGCCGCTCGAGCACGGCGACGTCGTGGTGTTCAAAGACCCGGGCGGCTGGTTGACACCGCAGCCCGACCCCCAGGTGAACTGGTTTGTCGGGGCGGTGGATGCCGTGCTCGCCTTCGTAGGCCTGAGCGCGCCCGACAGCAACGATCACCTCATCAAGCGAGTGATCGGGATGCCCGGCGACGAGGTCATCTGCTGCAACGACTTCGGGCAGCTCACCGTCAATGGCGTGCCGCTCGATGAGCCGTACACGACCCTGCCCGACGGCGTCACCAAGGCGACGCGCGACGACTTCGATGTCACTGTGCCCGAGGGTTCGCTCTGGGTCATGGGCGACAATCGCTACAACTCCGCTGACTCGGCCTTCCACCGCAACGAGCCGACCGGCGGTTTCGTGCCGATCGAGAACGTCGTCGGTCGCGCGTTGCTGATCAGCTGGCCGGTCAGCCGCTGGACCTGGCTCGACAACTACCCCGTCACATTCGCGGGCGTGGACGGCTAGTTCGTGGTTGTCGCCGACCCCACCCTCGCCGTCGAGCGTGCGCTGCACCGTGACGGTGCCCGTTTCGTGATCGGATGCGACGAGGTCGGCCGCGGAGCGATCGCCGGGCCAGTCGCAGTGGGGCTGTCGCTCGTGGCCGCCGGAGTCGGCGAGCACCCCGCCGGGCTGAGGGACTCGAAGCTGCTCAGCGAGAAGCGCCGTGAGGAGCTCTCGCCGCTGGCGGCGGACTGGTCGCTGCACTCCGCCGTGGGTCTCGCCACCGCCGAGGAGGTCGACACGGTCGGCATCATTGCCGCGTTGGGTCTCGCGGGTCTGCGGGCGCTGACTCAGCTGCACGAGCAGGGCGCCCGCATCCACGAGAGTGTGGTGCTGCTCGACGGAGCCCACGATTGGCTGACGCCCGCGCTGTCCAAGCCGCCGAGGGTGCAGACCCAGGTGAAGGCCGACCGCGACTGCGCTTCGGTGGCTGCGGCATCCGTCATCGCCAAGGTGCACCGCGACCGCATCATGCGCGAGCTGGATGCCGTGTTCCCCGGCTACGGCTGGGCGGGCAACAAGGGCTACGGCTCGACTGAGCATTTCGCGGCGATCGACGCCCTCGGTCCGTCTGACGTGCATCGCCGCACGTGGCTGCACCCGAAGGCCGGTTGACTGCCCCGGCCGGTTGAGTAGCGCGCTGGAGAACCGGTGCTCGAGCGTGTCGAGGCCGTCGAAACCATCGAGATCCGGTGGTCGAGCGTGTCGAGACCCGAACTAGACTCTTAACCAGCATGGATGAGGACGAGTTCGAAGACTACGACCGCGAGGTCGAGCTGGCGCTGTACAAGGAGTACCGCGATGTGGTGGGCCAGTTCCGCTTCGTCGTGGAGACCGAGCGCCGCTTCTACCTGGCCAACGAGGTCGAACTCGTGCGCCAGGACACCGAGCACGACTTCTACTTCGAGCTCACGATGAACGATGTCTGGGTGTGGGATGTCTACCGTTCCGACCGCTTCGTGAAGAGCGTGCGCGTGCTGACGTTCAAGGATGTCAACGTGGAGGAGCTTTCCTCCAAGGAGCTCGAGCTTCCCAAGGAACTCGCGCTCGACGAGTGATTCGTGCCGCAGTCTTCGATCTCGGGGGAGTTCTCGAGGTGGTCGACGATGATCGCTGGCAGCAGCGCTGGATGACGCGCTGGGAACTGCGCAGCGGCACCAAGGCTGGGACTCTCGGGCGGGTGCTTGCTGACGCGCCGACTCTGTCGGAGCGCGGCTTCGCCGACCTGGTGACGTCATCCCTGGGGTTGCGACCAGATGAGTCCAATCGGGTGATGCTGGAGTTCTGGGATGCGTATTGCGGCGACCTCGATGTGGCAATGCGTGATTTCGTAGCCGACCTCGGCGAGTCGATGACCGTTGCCGCCCTGAGCAACTCGGCCGACGGAGCCCGCCGCGAGGACGAGAGGCGCTACGGCTTCGACGCGCTCTTCGATCTCATGGTCTACTCGCACGAGGTGGGGATCGCGAAGCCGGATGCCGCGATCTATCTGCATACGCAGAAGGCGCTGGGCGTTGACCCCCACGAGATCGTCTTCGTTGACGATCGTGAGACGGCTGTCGAGGGCGCGCGAGCCGTGGGATGGCACGCGGTGTTACACAGCTCGACCGAGCCCTCGATCGCGGAGATCCGCGCGATCATCGAGAGGGAATCGATCGCGCCCTAGGTGAGGGCGCTCCGTGCGGCATACGAGATGGCCGCGGCGGTACGGTCGAGCGCCGAGGTGCTGAGCGCCCACTGCTGCCAGTGCAGCGCCACGTCGAGATGATGTCCGGGGTCGAGCTCCACGAGAGCGCCGCCGGCAAGCAGCGGTGCTGACTGCAGGTCGGGCACGGTCGCCCAGCCGAAGCCCTGCGCGACCGCGGCGACGAAGTCGGTCGAACTGGGCACGTAGTGGGGGTGTTGGTCGATCGTGGTGTCCCATCTGTCGCGCACATAGCGATGCTGGAGGTCGTCTTTGGCGTCGAACACCACCACCGGCGCGCGGGCGATGGTTGTGGCATCCACCCCGCTTGCAAACCAGCGCGAGGCGAAGTCGGGCGAGGCCAACAGCCGGTAGCGCATGGTGCCGAGCGGGCGCGCCGTGCAGCCCTGCACGGGCGTGGCCTCGGTCGTGATGGCCGCCATCACCGTGCCGTCGCGCAGGAGGGCCGTCGAGTGGTCCTGATCCTCGCGGTGGAAGGTGAAGCGAATGTCGCCCGCGAGTGGCGCGAGAGCGGGCAGCACCCAGGTGGCCAGCGAGTCACCGTTGACGGCGATGGGCAAGGACAGTGGCTGGTCCGATCCCTGGGCCGAAAGGACGTCGAGGGTGAGCGCGTCGATCTTGCGGGCGAGTGCGAGATAGGTCGCGCCGACCTCGGTGACCCGCACGGGCTTGGAGCGCGTCAGAAGGATGCTGCCCACGGAGTTCTCGAGCGCCCTGATGCGCTGGCTGATCGCGGACGGGGTGACGTGGAGGCGTGCGGCGGCGGCGTCGAAGGTTCCCGTGTCGACGGCAGCGGCGAGCGCCTGAAGCTGGGCGAGATCGAGTGTCACAACAGCTACTCTAATGTTCCCCAAGAATCATTTGCTGCGCTGATGGCGCGCGTGCCCTAGCGTGAACGGGTGCCCCACGCTCTCGCCGCCGCTCTCGCCGGCCTCGGACTCGGCCTCTCGCTCATCGTCGCGATCGGCGCGCAGAACGCGTTCGTACTGCGGCAGGGGTTGCGCCGCGAGCACGTGCTCGTCGTCGTGATTGTGTGCGCGGCATCCGATGCGATCCTCATCGCGGCCGGGGTCGCTGGCCTCGGAGTGCTCATTCAGCAGGCAGGCTGGATCCTCGTGGTCGTGCGCATCGCGGGCGCGGCGTTCCTCACCTGGTACGGAGTCGGCGCCGCCCGCCGGGCGATCAGGCCCAAGGTGCTCGAAGCCGACGAGGGCGGCGACCGGATGACGCGAGCCGCCGCCATCTCGACGGTGCTCGCGCTCACCTGGCTCAACCCGCACGTGTACCTCGATACCGTCGTGCTCCTGGGGTCGATCGGCGGAACCTATGGCGACGCCCGCTGGTGGTTTGCGCTCGGCGCGACTATCGGCAGCATCGTCTGGTTCACCGCCCTCGGCTTCGGCAGCCGCGCCCTGCGCCCGCTTTTCGCGAAGCCGGTCGCCTGGCGCGTGCTCGATGCGCTCATCGCGGTGGTGATGTTCGCCATCGCCGCGAGCCTGATCATCGGCCTGTTCACGGCGTAGGCCCGCCGGGAGGTCAGCTGATCCGGCGGCGGTACACGACCATCGCGAGGGTGAACGCGACCACCAGGATTCCGCCGCACCAGGCCAGCGCGATCCACAGGTCGATCCCCACCGACTGCCCCATCAGCAGGTGTCTGATCGAGTTGACGATGGACGTCACTGGTTGGTTCTCGGCGAACCACCGCACCGGACCCGGCATGCTGTCCGTGGGCACAAACGCCGAGCTGATGAAGGGCAGGAAGATCAGCGGGTAGGAGAACGCGCTGGCCCCATCCACAGACTTTGCTGAGAGGCCTGCGATCACCGCAAGCCACGTGAGGGCGAGGGTGAAGAGCCCGAGGATGGCGATCACCGCGAGCCACGACAGCACACCCACTCCCGAGCGGAAGCCGATCACCAGCGCCACGACCATCACCACCGCGAGGGAGATGAAGTTGGCCACGAGTGAGGTCAGCACGTGCGCCCAGAGCACGGACGATCTGGCGATCGGCATCGACTGGAAGCGCTCGAAGATGCCGGTCTGCAGGTCGAGGAACAGCCGGTAAGACGTGTACGCGATGCCCGAAGCGATGGTGATCAGCAGGATGCCCGGCAGGAGGTAGTTCACGTAGGGCACGTCGCCCGTGTCGATCGCTCCGCCGAACACGAACACGAACAACAGCAGGAACGCGATCGGCATGACAGCGGTCGTGATGATCGTGTCGGGGCTGCGCAGGATGTGCCGCAGCGAGCGGCCGGTGAGTACGGCGGTGTCGCCGACGAAGTGCGTGGTCATTTCGTTTCCTTTCGTCCGACGAGCGCGAAGAACACGTCCTCGAGTGTGGGCTGCTTCTCGATGTACTCGACCTTCGCGGGCGGCAGCAGCTCCTTGAGCTCAGAGAGTGTGCCGTTCACGATGATCCGCCCCTCGTGAAGGATCGCGATGCGGTCGGCGAGGTGCTCCGCCTCTTCGAGGTACTGGGTGGTGAGCAGCACTGTGGTTCCGCCGGCCGCGAGCTCCTTGACCGAGTTCCAGACTTCGATGCGCGCCTCCGGGTCGAGGCCGGTGGTGGGCTCATCGAGGAAGATGACTGACGGATGCCCGATCAGACTCATCGCGATATCGAGCCGCCGCCGCATCCCCCCGGAGTAGGTGGCGACCCGTCGCTTGCCCGCGTCGGTGAGCGAGAAGCGCTCGAGGAGGTCGTCGGCGATTGCGCCAGGATCCCGCTGGTGGCGCAGCCGTGCGATCAGCACGAGGTTCTCGCGACCGGTCAGGATCTCGTCGACCGCGGCGAACTGGCCGGTGAGGCTGATCGACTCGCGCACCTGCGCGGCATCAGCCTTGACGTCGAAGCCGTTGACGCTCGCGAAGCCGGCATCGGTGGCGAGCAGGGTCGACAGCGCCTTGATGATCGTCGTCTTGCCCGCCCCGTTCGAGCCGAGAAGGGCGACGATGGTGCCGCGCTCGACGTCGAGGTCGACGCCGCGCAGCACGTGCAGCTTCTTGTACGACTTCTCGAGCCCGGTGATGTGGATGGCCGGGGTAGTGGCGGTCGTCACTTGTTCTCCGCCCTCTCCGCATCCTCGATCGCGGCGGTCAGACGGGCGCGCTCCTTGTCGATCCAGTGAGTGCCCGAGTAGGCCTGCGCGAAGGTCTCCGCGAACTCGACCGGGTCATCGCCGACGATTTCGCGCACGGGCGTGCCGTCGGTCGCGGCCCGCTCCCAGAGGTCGGCGAGGTCGCCGAACATCGTGATGAGGGTGTCGCCGTCGGTGATGCCGCCGTAGTACATGAAGTACCGATGCATCGCTTTAGCGGCCGTCGCATAGGGCTCAGGAAGCCCGTCGATGCGCGCCTTGTCGCGCTTGTACTGCTTCTTCTGTTCCAGAGGCCCGGTGATGGCCTCGATCCACTTGGCAACCATGTCAGTTGTCTCCTTCTGTCAATTCGGTTCGGAGCTGTCCAATGTGTTCCGAGAGGAAGCTCCAGGTCCTCCAGAATTCATCGAGCTGTTCGCGCCCGAGGGCGTTGAGCGTGTACACCTTGCGCGGCGGGCCCTTCTCCGACGGCACCTTCTCGACGTCGACGAAACCCCGCTGCTCGATGCGAATGAGCAGCGCATAGACGGTTCCCTCGACTAGGTCGGTGAAGCCTTGCTCGCGCAGCCGCGCGGTGACGTCGTAGCCGTACGCGGGGCGGGTTGCCAGCACCGCGAGGACGATGCCCTCGAGGGTGCCCTTGAGCATCTCGGTCATCTGCTTACTCATGTGTGCCTTTCGTCGCTTCCGGATGATGCCGCTAATCAGTGTTGCTGACTACCAGTAGATAGTAAGACCAAGTACCGGTAGATAGCAATACCAAGTACTGAGTCGTTCGCTCACGGCCGGACCATTTCTCGCCCGTCGGCGTAATGAATGAAGCTCAGGAGACTCTTGCCCGGTAGAGGGGTTTCTCTCTGCTGCCGTCAGGAGGGCCCATGAGTCGTACGCACATCGCACCCGGTCACGGGCTTGCTGCGCTGGTCGGTGTCGTTCTGGCGACCCTGGCCCTCGCCCCGGCCGCGGCAGCGCCCCTGGTGACGTGCGCTGAGCGTTCGAGCTCGAGCCACTGCGATGCCGACACCGACCGCATTGTCGACGTTGTCGAGCAGCAGGTGTGCGGAACCGCAACCTGTGCGACGGGCCGTGAGGACCGCGATCGCGACGGCATCCCGGACTGGTCAGAACTGGTCGCCTGCGGAACCGCGGGGTGCGCCGACCCGGGCAAGGATGGTGACCTCGACGGCATCCCCGACTTCGCCGAGCTGTACGTGTGCGGCACTACCTCGTGCTCGGGCGGCCGTGAGGACATCGATGGGGACCGTATCGGCGACTGGGTCGAGTTCGTGATCTGCGGCGACAGCACGTGCGCCAACGGCGGCGAGGACTACGACAACGACGGCGTCTCTGACGCGAAACAGCTCACCGCCTGCGTCGTCGCCTTCGACGTCACGGGTTCGGCGTTCGTCTTTGCCCCGCCGGTCTCCGTGGACATCGATGCTGCCGGGGTTCTGCGGGTCGAGATCGTCAACTGGTGGCCGCTGATCATCGGCGCACTGCTCGCCGTCCTAGGTCTTGCTGCGCTGGGCATTGCGCTGTACCTGCAGCGCCGTCGGGACCGCGAGCGTGACGCATCCGACCAGCCTGCCGACAGTGTCGACGTCATCGAGACGATGCTGCGGTGAGGCGCGGCAGAGTCGTCACGAGCGCGACCGCGATCCTCGCGCTCATCCTCGGCGTCGGCATTGCGCAGTCGCAGCCACCCGCCGCGGCCGCAGCCGAGGCGCTCGCCGCGCAGACCGTGGCGGATGCCCGTGCCGCAGCCCTCGCCATCGAAACCGATCCTGCGCCGACGCCCGACCCCGACCCCACACCCTCGTCGACACCGGACCCGACGCCCGCTCCCACGCCCGTCGGCGCCGTCACGCCGGGGGAGTCGAGCACGGTGGACGCCCCCGACCTCGGAACGACCATCGACTTCTCCGGCCACGAGATCAGTGAGCCACTGGATGTCACTGTCGCACCTCTCCCGCAGACGGTCGCCGATTCTGCAGCCGCCGAAACCTCGGCGCTGGTGCTCACTGCGCCGTTCGACGTCACAGCGACGACGGACGCGGGAATCGAGGTCACCTCGTTCCCCGCGGACCCGACAATTCTGGATCCCGACGCGGTGCAGCCGGTCGTCGTTGACGTCACTCCCGGTGTCGCGGTGTCGATCGCGGTGTCGTCCGAGCAGTTGCAGGGCATCGACCCCACGAGTGTGCGGATCGTGACTCGCGAACACGAGGGCGAGCCCTGGCTCGAACTGCCGTCGTTCTACGACGAGGAGTCGGGGGCGGCGGTCGCGCAGAGCGATCACCTGTCGCAGTTCGCGGTGATCGGCACACCGTTCGTGCCGACAGGGCCGCGCATCGTGCTCGACCCCGATGACGATGTCGGCCACACGGAGGGCCCCAACGGCTACTCGACCGAACTGCCCTACAACGTGCGCCTTGCCAATGCCCTGGCCGCTCAGCTGCAGACGTTGTGTCAGGCCAAAGTGTTCGTGACCCGCACGACCACCGATCAGCCCTACCTGTCGCGCGACTTCCGCGCGGCCCAGGCGGCCGCGTGGGCACCGGATGTGACCCTCACAGTCGCCTTCAACACCGTGTACGGCTATGCGTGGGGCGGCGACGAGACCGAGGGTGGATCGTTGGTTTGGGGGCGTGGTTCCTCCGCCGACACAGCGCTGCGCAACAGCCTCGTCGCGACCCTGCCCGGATACACCTCGCGACCGGCGCACGTGGGCTCTGATCCACGCTATCCGTGGAGCGAGTTCGACGGTCTGCCCGGCGCGATGGTTCACCTGGAGACCCTCTTCTTCGACAACACCGACGATCGAGGCGTGCTCGACAGTCCCGGCGGCTGGGAAGCGGTGACCTCGGGAGTCGCGACCGGCATCGGCATGTACGCCGAGTCCCTCGGCTACGACTGCACGGATCCGGCGACGGGAGGCTGGCCGGCCAAGCCCTCGGCGGCGCAGCTCGCGGCGTGGAAGCAGCTCGGCTACCACTACCACCAGGTGTATGGCGGCGACCCCGTCTCGTTCTCCACCGGCAACCTGCTCGAGGACGAGCCGCTCTTCACTCTGAACGGTCCCGGCAGTCAGGCCGTCGACCTCACGCTCGTCTACAACTCGCAAGACGGCCGGGCGTCCCGGGTGGGGGCGGGGTGGTCGTTCGGGCTGGGCGCGCGGGCACAGCGGTTCGACGACGGCAGCGTGCTCGTCGTGGGAGGGGACGGGGCATCCGAAGTCTTCTCGCCTGACGGCGCGGGTGGCTACACGGCCGACCCCGACGTGCATGACACCCTCACCGAGTCCGGGCTCGGGCGGCTCACTCTCACCAGCGTGACGGGTCAGACGTGGGTGTTCGACGCGTCCGACGTCGACGGGATCGGCGAGCTGGTCTCCTTCTCCGACCAGCAGGGCAACGGCTACACGCTCTCCTACGGCGACCCGGCGACTGTCACCGACCCCGCGGGCGACCCGTTCTCGGCCGACCGGTTCCTCCCGTTGGCGTCGATCACCGACTCGGCGGGGCAGGTGATCCAGGTCACCACCGACAGCCTCGGTCGCGTCACAGGCTTCACCCATCCCGACGGGCGCACCTGGGGTCTGGGTTACAACGGCGCCGGCGACCTGACCACGATCACCAACCCCGACGGTCGGGTGCGGGCGTTCAGCTACGACATCGCTCACCGGATGCTCACGGCAACCGATGCCGCCGGGGTCACCTACCTCATCAACGAGTACGACGCTCAGGGTCGCGTCATCCGTCAGTGGGACGCCGACGGCAACCTGCGCACCATCGAGTACACCGGCACCATCCTCACCGGCGGGCGCACCGTGTACACCGACAACGAGGGAGCCGAGACAACCTACGAGTGGGACGAGCTGTCCCGCATCACGTCGATCACCGACGCCCTGGGTGGCGTCGAGTCGTACACCTACGACGCCGACGGCAACGTCGCTACGCACACCGACCCCGCAGGTAATACCACCAGCTATCGCTACGACGCCGGCGGCAACCTCGAGCGCGAGACCGCTCCCGATGGCTCGGTGCGCACCTACACGTACACGGCGACGGGGGTGCTGGCATCCAGGACCGATAGCGGCGGCGCAGCCAACTCCTCCCGCACTACCACCTACGACGTGGATGCCCGTGGCCTCACCACCGCGGCCCACCTGCCCGATGGCTCCACCGTCACCTTCGCGTACACGAGTTCGGGCGATCTGGCGTCGGTCACCGATCAGGCGGGCAACACGACGAGCTTCGGATACGACGCAGTGGGCAACCTTGTCACAGTGACCGACCCGCTGGGGCAGGTCACCACCACTGCCTACGACGCGGCCGGGAGGGCGGTGTCGACAACCGATCCGACCGGGGCGACCACGACCTTCGAGTGGGATGCCGGCGACCGACTGGTGGCATCGACGGACGCACTGGGGGCGATGACTCGGTACGGCTACGACGCCAACGATCACGTCGTCTCCGTCACCGACGCGCTCGGTGCGGTCACTCGTTTCGCGTGGGACGACCTGTTCCATCTCACGGCCGTGACCACTCCCGACGGCGCGATCACCCGCTACGGCTACGACAGCGAGGACCGGCTCACCTCGATCACCGACCCTCTGGGTGCCGTGACTCGCTACGACGTCGACGCCCTCGGCAGACAGACGCAGATCACGGATGCGAACGGTGCCGTGTGGCTGAACGCCTACGACGCGCTCGGCCAGCTGGTCGAGGTCACCGACCCACTCGGCGCAGTGACCCGGTACGCCTACGACGCCATGGGGCGCCCGACCACGGTCACCGATCCCATCGGCGCAGCGACGACCGCAGCATATGACTCGGTCGGCCGGCTGGCGTCGACGACGGATGCCGCGGGCGGCACCCTCTCGTACGCCTACACAATCCTCGATCAGCTCGCCGCCGCCACCGACGAGACCGGCGCGACCACCTCCTACACCTATGACATCGTCGGCAACCAGATCGCCACGATCGACCGCCGTGGACAGCGGTGGTCGACGGGCTACGACGCGATCGGTCGGGTGACGTCGACGACGGATCCCACGGGTGCGACGAGCCGCGTCGCTTACGACTCGGCCGCCGGCGAGGTGCGCGAGACCGACCCGCTCGGCAACATGACGGTCACAAGCCTCGACGCGCTCGGGCGCGCGGCATCCGTCACCGACCCTCTGGGTGCTGTCACTGCAGCGGTTTACGACGCGGCTGGCCGACTCACGGCCACCACCGATGCGAACGGTGCGGTATCGACGGCCGCCTACGACAGTGTCGGCCGGATCACCGCCCTCACGGATGCGCTCGGTGACGTCTCACGCTTCTCCTACGACCGCGCGGGTCGGGTCGTCAGCACCGCAGATTCGCTCGGGATCGTGACCGCGTACTCCTACGATCCGCTCGGCCGCCTCACCCAGGTCACCGACGGCTTCCATCCGGTTCCGACCACTGCTACAGGCACCGACGTCAATGTCACCACCCGGTACGCGTTCACGGCAACGGGGCTGCTCGAGTCGATCACCGACGCCAACGGCGCCGTGACGAAGTTCGATCACGACAGCCGCGGGTTGACCACCGCCGAGACGAACCCACTCGGCATCGTCGTTCGCACGACCTACGACGTTCTCGGCCGTCCGGTGTCGAGCACTGACGGCAGCGGGGCCACCACCCGCACGAGCTACACCGCCCGATCCGACGTCGCGCAGATCGCCTACCCCGACGGAGTCACCGTCGGCTTCGAGTACGACGCCGAACAGAACCCGATCGTCATGACCGATGCGTTGGGTGCCACCGGCTGGGCGTACGACCGCGCCGGCCGGATGGTCTCCCAGACCGACCCGACTGGCGCGACCCTCGGGTGGGAGTATGACGCGGCCGGGCGGCTGACGAGTCTCGCCGTGCCAGGGGCATCCATCGGCTACGGCTACGACGCGGCCGGTCGCACCACCTCGCAGACCTCCCCCTGGGGGTCGCTGACCTACGCGTACGACCCGGTCGGAAACCTCCTGAGCGAGGCACGCTCATCGGGTGTCACCACCACCACGAGCTATGACGCCCTCGGTCGCGTCACCGCGATCCGGCACGAGACCCCGGTGCTGCCCGAGGTCCGCAACGCGACCTCGACCGTTGCCCGGTGGGATGGCCGACTCGCCGTGCCCGGCGACCTTTCCGAGTGCCCGGCCGGCGCGGCAGGCGCCGACAGCTCGCAGGAGGTCTCGTCCTACCTCGACCAGCGTGCCGTCCCCGGCACCGCTATCGCCGGGTGCGAGAAGACGAACGACTACGCCTCGGGCCGCGGCCTGCCCACCGCCGACGAGGTGTTCGCCGCCGGCGACACGATCGCCTACGCCTACTCCTACGATCGAGCCGGCAACGTCACCAGCGAGACCGAGAGCCGCGGCTCCTACGGCAGCGTGACGACGGGCTTCGCGTACGACGACCTCGAGCGCCTCGTCGGGTCGTCCTCGACCGACGGAACCTCGAACGCGTATTCCTACGACCGGGTGGGCAACCGCACGTCGTGGGTCAGCTCCGCGGCCCCCGACACCGGGGAACCTCTGTCGGTTGCATCCGTGTTCAACGCCGCCGGGCAGGTGACCGCCCAGAATCGCACCCGCCCCGAGGGGACCACGCAGGTCAGCTTCAGATACGACCGGGCGGGCAACCGCACCCAGCAGGCCTCGAGCGGTCCGGATGACACGTCGGTGGTCAGCTACGCCTACACCGCCGCGGGCCGCCTGGCCTCCACGACGCAGGGCGCCAGCAGCACGTCGTACGGGTACGACGGCCTGGGCCGCGCCCTGACCATGGATGCCGTCACCGAGTACGGCACCGAGCGCACGACGGCCGTCTACTCGGGCCTGAGCGCGGTGCAGCAGTCCAGCGACCTCACCGGCACGGTCACCCTGCTGCGGGACGCGGTGGGGCGGGTTGCGCTGCAGTCGGCCGCACCGGGGGATGGGTCGGCGGCGGCATCCTGGTCGCTGCAGGACCGCCTCGGCTCGACCGTCGCGCAGACCACCACCGCGGGGCGGGTCACCGACCTGGTGTCGTACAGCGACTTCGGCGTGCCGACCTTCGCTTCGACCGGGTTCGCGTCCAGCGTCGGTTTCACCGGCGAGCTGACGGATGCCACGGCAGGCCTCAACTCGTACTTCGCCCGCACCTACGATCCGTTCGCCGCCACCTGGCTGACGGCCGACTCGTACCGAGGGAGCCTCACCAACCCTGCATCACAGCACCGGTACGGGTACGTCGAAGGTAACCCGACGACGTTCACTGATCACCTCGGGTTCTCGGTTCTTGATGACTACGAGTACGGCAAACGCAAAGCCGGCCCGAGTGCCGCCGCCAAGAGCTGCACGGGTCGAGGATGCAGGCCCGTCCCCAGTGCCGACACACCTGCCGGTTCATCGACCACCAGCAGTCGCCACCCCGCCGTGTGCGGAGCCAGATCGCAGCTGCCCGGATGCGTGCCGCGCGAACAGACTCAACAGCAGAAAGACAACACGCAGAATGCGCTGGCGATCCTGGCGGGCATCGGGATCGGCATTGCGATCGCCGCTGCCATCGTGGGGGTCGCCGCGTGCACCGTCGTGACGTTAGGGGTCTGTGGTGTTGCGACGGGTGCCCTCATAGGGGCAGCCATTGCGGGGGGTGCGGCTGGCAGCCTCGTTACCTATAACCTCTCTACCGGCGCGAAGACACCCGAAGGCTATGCGAAGGCCGGGCTCACCGGTGGCCTGTTCGGAGCTGTCGGCGGGCTCGCGGCGCCCGCTCTTGGACCTGTCCTCAGCTCGGTTGGCACCAGAGTCACCGCAGCAGCGAGCGGTACGGCATCCGGAGCGAGAACTGCAACCGCGACCCTCGAAAGCGCTTCAGGGACGCGTGCTGGGGGGCTTCTTGATGATGCCACCCTCGCAAACCAGCACGTTTCAGACTCGGGCACCACGGTGCTTGGCGCCTATCCTGGGTACATCCAGAAGGCAGAGGCTCGCGGCGCGAGCTACTTTGATCTGGGCAGCGCGTGGGACGAGATCGCAGCTGTGGGTCGGGATCCTTGGGATCTGAACGTGCAGTTCCTCGACGACAGAATTGCGGCCCAGGACACTATTCTCTTGTCAACGCCAAAGACTCAAATCCGTGAGGGAACCTATCTCTACAAGGAAGTAGATCACCTGGTTCAGAACGGTTACGTATGGGTCAACCAGTGGTCGTTGCGGCCAGGGGGGTAGCAGAGATGGATCAGATTCTTCGCTTCGTTGTCGAGCACATGGGATTTCTGTGGGTCGGCGCACGGTTTCGCATCGCAGATTCCGAGGTGACGACCATCAATGGTGGAAACGCGTTCCTTGTGCTGGAGTCCTCGGCGATTCGCGTCCGGGTGGTGCGCGATCGCGGTCAGCTGATCTTGGAGATGCAATCGCGGTTTGCAACCGGCACGAGGTGGATTGGCGGGGAGATCGTGTACCGATTGTTGCGCGGAGCGAAACCGTCGTCTGATCTTCTCGATGAAGACTTGGCCGCTTTCCTTGGCACAGACCTCGAGGCGATCGAGGATGTGTTTGGCGTTGGGCAGTGGCAGGCCACCTACCTGAAGGCGAAGGAGATTGAGAGGGCCCGATCCCGCGAGCTCTGGCACCCGATTGGACAAGCCGGGTTGATGTGAATTCGTTCGACGAGCAAGTTCAATTCTTCTCATTGAATTTCGGGACGCTTCTCGTACAAGTGCAGGAGCCCACGACTCGCGCGGCTCTCGCCCGCGCGCGGCTCAATAGGTTCGAGGGGGGCGCAAGCGATCGCCTCAGTGGGCGTGAGCAACTTGCGAATACTTCATGGGCCTATTGAGAAACTGAATCCGCGGGTCATCTTGGTGGAGGGGTCGGAGTGGAGAGAT
>JBJXDR010000124.1:0-3466 GCA_046155245.1 Rhodoglobus sp.
GACGACGGAGGGCGAGATCACCTGGCGCTTCTCACGAGCTCTACAGCGCACCCTTGGTCGACGGGATGCCGGTGACACGGGCATCCGGCTGCACCGCAAGACGGAACGCGCGGGCGAACGCCTTGAACTCGGCCTCGGCGATATGGTGCGGGTCGCGGCCGCCGAGCACCGTGATGTGCACGGTCAGGCCCGCGTTGAAGCTGATCGCCTCGAAGACGTGACGCAGCATCGACCCCGTGAAGTGGCCGCCGATGAGGTGGTGCTCGAACCCCGCGGGCTCGCCGGTGTGCACGAGGTAGGGGCGGCCGGAGACATCCACGACCGCCTGCACGAGAGCCTCGTCGAGGGGCACCAGCGCGTCACCGAACCGGGAGATGCCCGCCTTGTCGCCGAGAGCCTGACGAATCGCGGTGCCGAGGGCAATACCCACGTCCTCGACGGTGTGGTGCACGTCGATGTGGGTGTCGCCGGTTGCCGTGACCGTCAGGTCGACGAGCGAGTGCTTGGAGAAGGCCGTCAACAGGTGGTCGAAGAACGGCACGCTCGTCGAGATCGACGAGGTGCCGGTGCCGTCGAGGTCGAGAGTCAGTGCGATGGTTGACTCGCTCGTAGTGCGGCTGATGCTCGCTGTGCGGGCTGCGGTCATGGGCCAATCCTACCGATCGTCTGAAGTTGCCCGAGCGCCCAGCTGCCCGAGTGCATCGAGGAACACCGTGGTCTCGGCATCACTCCCGGCGGTGACGCGCAGGTGGTGCGGAATGCCGACCTCGCGAATGAGGATGTCGCGCTCGAGCAGAGCCTCGAACACCGCGTGCGGGTCGGCCACCCCGCCGAACAGCACGAAGTTGGCGGCGCTCGGCAACGGTGTGTAGCCGAGCGCAGGCAGGGCCAAGATCATGCGATCGCGCTGGCGCTTGATGTCCTCGACCATCGCGAGCATCTCGGGGGCGTGGGCGAGCGCTGCGACGGCCGCCGCCTGGGTGAGCGCCGAGAGGTGGTACGGCAGCCTGACCAGGCGCAGGGCATCCGTCACCGCTGGGTCGGCCGCTAGGTAGCCAAGACGCGCGCCGGCGAATGCGAACGCCTTGCTCATGGTGCGCGAGACCAATAGCCGCGGTCGCCCCTCGAGCAGGGTGAGCGCGGTGTCGCCGTCAGCGAACTCGGCGTATGCCTCGTCGACCAGCAGGATGCCCGGGGCAGCGTCATACGCGGCTTCGATGGTCTCGAGTCCGAGCGCCGTGCCGGTGGGGTTATTGGGCGAGCAGAGGAACACCACGTCCGGCTGCTCTCGCTCGATGGCGGCCACCACAGTCGCCGGGGACAACACGTACCCGGCGTCGCGCTCGGCGGTGACCCACTTGGTCCCTGTGCCGCTCGCGATGATCGAGTGCATCGAGTAAGTGGGAGGGAAGCCCAGAACGCTCCGCCCGGGACCCCCGAAGGCCTGGAGCGTCTGCTGCAGCACCTCGTTGGAGCCGTTGGCTGCCCAGATGTTCTCGCTACCGAGGCCGTGACCCAGGTAGCGGGCAAGGGACTCCCGCAGCTCGGTGAATTCACGGTCCGGATAGCGGTTGACGCTCAGAACCGCACGCGCAACGGCGGTGACGATGTCGGTCGCGACGGCCTCGGGGATGGCGTGGGTGTTCTCGTTGACGTTCAGACGAACGCGCACGTGCTTCTGCGGGGCCCCATAGGGCTCGAGACCGCGCAGGTCATCACGAATCGGCAGATCGTCGAGGCTTGTCACCCGACAAGCCTAGGCGCGCGGGCACGGGGGCACGTGCGCGGCGGCACGTTCGCCGGCTCGTTTCTTCGCCCGACTACGGCGCGTACGCTGCGGGTACCGCGAGTTCTTGGCCGGCATAGACGTCGGCCGACTCCAGCAGGTTGAGCTGCATGATCTCGGCAATGACCTCGCGAGGATCGGCTGCGGGGGCGAGCGTCTCGGCGAGTTGCCAGAGCGTCTGGCCGGACTCGACGGTCACGTACTCGAACCCGATCGCGGAGCCCTCATGAGACGCGGTCGCTCCCCCACCGTTGAGGGCGAAGAACAGCGCGCCAATCACGAGTGGTGTGGCCGCGAGGAACATGAGAACCGCGCGGCCACGCTTGGTCAGGCGCAGCCGCGGAACTGACGACGTCGCGCGCTGCGCGGTGCGGGCGGGAGTGAATCCGTAACCCGGTGCGATGACTGCTGTGCTCATCGGTAGTCCTCTTCCTGCTTGTGCTGCGGTTGATGCTGCTTCTGCTGCCTGGCGGGGGTTTCGTATCCGGCGCTCGGCCGGGAGGGCCGGATACGAAGTCTGGGGGAAGGTCGCTATCGTACTTCTGTTCCGAACATACATTCGATCGCCCTTCTTTTCAAGACGATCTTCGAACAAGCCACCGACATTGCCTGCAACACACTCGAACAGGTGTTTGTTTTCAGCCTTTGGAACGGATACAGTTTCGAATGAGCCACCGACATTGCCCGTCACGGCGGAATCGAGGAAGCATGGACGACCAGATAGCCGAAAACACGCCCACCGAACGGCCGAGCACGCGACGACGCACGAGTCTGAGCGACAAGCAGCTTGCGATCCTCGACGTGATCCAGCGGTCGGTGTCGACTCGGGGCTATCCGCCGAGCATGCGCGAGATCGGTGACGCTGTCGGCCTCTCCTCGCTCTCAAGCGTGACCCACCAGCTCAATCAACTCGAGCTCAGCGGCTACCTGCGCCGCGATCCGAATCGCCCCCGCGCGATGGAGGTGCTCATCGACCTGCCGTCGCTCGAAGGCGGCGATTCGCCGTCGGAGAGCACTTCGCCGGCGGTGGGCGACGCCGTGATGGTCCCCCTGGTGGGACGCATTGCGGCGGGCATCCCGATCACCGCCGATCAGCAGGTGGACGAGGTGTTCCCACTCCCCCGGCAGCTCACTGGCAAGGGCGAGTTGTTCATGCTCAAGGTCGTCGGCGAATCGATGATCGACGCCGCGATCTGTGACGGTGACTGGGTCGTCGTACGGCAGCAGCAGACCGCGGAGAACGGCGACATCGTTGCGGCCATGCTCGACCACGAGGCAACGGTCAAGGTGTTCCGTCAGCGCGACGGCCACACGTGGTTGCTGCCCCGCAACTCCAACTTCGAACCCATCCTGGGCGACCACGCCGTCGTGCTCGGCAAGGTCGTCACGGTGCTGCGCGCGCTGTAACACCCCCAGCGCGCGACGCTAGGCTGATTTGGTGACATCGAGCGAGGCATCTGCGTCGATGGCCGACCTGTCTGGTCTTCCCCGCCCGGCGCGGTCTGGCGCGCTTCTGGAGGCCCTGAAACAGCGCGTCGTGATCGCCGACGGCGCGATGGGCACGATGCTGCAGGATGCCGCCCCCTCGATGGCGGACTTTCAACAGCACGAGGGCTGCAACGAGATTCTGAACGTCTCGCGCCCCGACATCGTCGAGACGATTCACCGTGCATACCTCGA
>JBJXDR010000125.1:0-3568 GCA_046155245.1 Rhodoglobus sp.
GAAGACGCTCGAGACGATCGAGACGCCCTCACGGGTCTTGATGAACTCGAGGGCAGGCTTGATCGTGTGGGCGGTGGTGTGCGCGGCGCCCGACACCATGCCGTCGGCAAGTCCGAAGTGCACCATCATCGTGCCGAAATAGGAGACATCGGTGACGATGTCGCGAGCGGCCTCGATCGTCATGCCCTTGTGTGCGCGCAGCCGTGCGTACTCCACCGCGAACTTCTCGTGCAGCTCAGGATGGAGAGTGCTCACGACCTGCGCGGCAGAGATATCGACCCCCAAACCGCTGGCCCGTGAGCGGATCTCCTGTTCGTCACCGAGGATCGTGATGTCGACGACCGAGCGGCTAAGGAGGGTTCCGGCTGCCTGAAGGATTCGGTCGTCGCCGCCCTCGGGCAGCACGATTCTGGTGGGCACCGACCGAGCACGCTCGAGCAGCCCGTACTCGAACATCAGCGGTGTTACGGCGGTGGACTCCCCCGCACCCAGTGCGCGCAGCAGCAGCTCAGCGTCGACGTGCTTCTCGAAGAGCCCCAGCGCCGTGTCGATCTTGCGCTGCGCACCGGCGGTAAGGCGCCCGCGGGTCTGGGTGATCCTCTGGGCCGTTTCGTAGGTTCCGTAGTTGGTGGTCACGATCGGCAGCGCCTCGTCGAGCCCCGCGATGAGGCGATCGATGATCGGAGAGAGTGCGAAGCCGCCGTTGAGCACGATTCCCGAGAGCGACGGAAACGTGCCCGACGCGTGGGCTGTCAGTGCTGCGAGCAGCATCTCGCTGCGGTCGCCAGCGATGACCACGAGGGCACCCTCCGTAAGGCGAGGCAGCACGTTCTCCATCGACATGCCCGCGATCACGACGCCGAGCACCTCCCGCGCGAGCAGCGCGGGATCGCCCCTGAGCAGTTGCCCGTCGACGGCCGCCATCACGGCCGCCATCGTCGGCGCCACGAGGTACGGGTCTTCGGGGATTGCCCAGGCTGGCACCCCCGAGACGGATGCCACGGCTTCGGCCACCTCGCCGAGCCGATCGCTGTCCACTCGATTCGCCACTATCGCGAGCAGGGTGGCGTGCGCGACGGCCAACTCGGGCAACGCGAGGTCGGTCACCTGCATCAGCTCGTTGGCGGTTCGGGATCGGGACTCGTCGGGCTCGCGTCCGGCGAGCACCAGTAGCACCGGCGCGCCCAGGTTTGCGGCCACTCGGGCGTTGAAGGCGAGCTCGGTGGGGGTCGCGACGTCGGTGTAATCCGACCCGACGATGAGGACGGCATCGCTCTTGCGCTCGACCGACTTGAAGCGGTCGACTATTCGCGAGAGGGCGGCATCCGGATTCTCGTGAACCTCCTCGTACGAAACGCCGACGCACTCGTCGTAGTCGAGGTTGACGCCGTCGCGGGAGAGGAGCATCTCGAGCACAAAGTCGGGCTCGGCGCTCGAGCGCGTCACCGGGCGGAATACTCCGACTCGCGGAGTCGAGCTCAGCAGCATGTCGAGCACTCCGAGGGCAACGGATGACTTGCCGGAATGTCCCTCGGCCGACGCCAAGTAAATGCTCTTCGCCACGGTCTAACCCTAGGCGGGCCGCGGGGCCCCACGGAGGACTTAAGTCGCGTGGGTGGCGGACTCGGGGAGGCCGGAGCCGGGGAAAGGGAGCCGGCGGGAGGGGCGGTTTGCGACCCAAGCATCGCGGCAAGTCTCTTACAAGGTCGAGCGAAGCGAGACGTCGGGCGCAGCGACTGGCGAGATGCTTGGCAGCCGCGGTCAAGTCGCTGCTTGCCCGAAAAACAATAGGGACCCCTCGCGCACCCGCCAGAGCCCGGTTACCCTTGCTGCGTTTCCGTCCTGGGGGAGTTGGCCTGGTTGGCGCCACGCGAGGAGCCACCCATTATTCTAGCCCGGGATCGGCTGCGCTGCTCTGACCGGCTATGATTCCCTGAGGTCATCTGCGCCGACGCAGATCCCGTCAGGAGAATTCGCCTAGTGGCCTATGGCGCACGCTTGGAAAGCGTGTTGGGTGAAAGCCCTCGGGGGTTCGAATCCCCCATTCTCCGCTGAGTCGAAACTGCGGATACGTCCTTCTCGTCTACCAGTGGGGGCACAGTGGTCGGAGCATGCCACACGGCGGGCACGTCGGTGATGTCCGGATGACGCGGCTCAGGCCGCACAGCCACCTCCTTCGCGAGGGAATCATCGCCGTAGTGCTCTTCATGACACCGGTGCTGGTGGTGCTGTACGTGCTCACGTTCGCGAACGGTCGATGGCCCGTCGTGTTCGTGCTGCAGGTGATCGTGACCGCGCTGGTGGTGTTTGCGGCGTGGGGCTACTTCGGCGCCGCCATCTGGGTGAGTCCGGAAGGGATCACCGAGCGCGGGTTCTTCGGGCGCAAAGCCACATTCCCGCGCAACCAGCTCGGTTCGGTCGTGATCGCCGAGACCCAGACCGCATCGCTCGCGGAGACAACGCCGCAGTTGTTCGTGTGCGATCGGGAAGGCACACAGGTGGTACGCATGCGCGGCCAGTTCTGGAGCCGAGAGAACATGGAACTCGTGCGCACTACCCTCGACCTACCCGCGATCCAGGTCGATGAGGCGGTGACCACCCGTGAGTTGCTCCGCGATTATCCGGGACTCTTCTACTGGTTTGAACGCCACCCGGTGCTCGCCGGCCTGCTCTTCTCCGGTTCGCTCGCCGTCATTGCGGGCCTGGTGATGGTGTTCCTGTTTCTCGTCGACGCGCGCTGAGCCCACTCGTTGCGCGGGCCGCTAGTTGCGCTTGAGCGTCGAGAAGATGCCGCGGAGCACCTCGCGAACGACGGTTTGACCGCTCCGCGAGCCGAGAAAGTCCCCGATCGGGTTGTCGTCACCGCGGCTTGAGCGAGTCGGCGTCCGGGTGGTCGTGCGAGTCGTGGTCTTTGGCTGTGAGCCGCGCTCCATGTCACGTACCGCACGATCGTAGTCGGCCTTGACCTTCGCCGCTTCGCGCGCCTGGGTCGCGGCGAGCTTGTCGGCCTCCTGACGCGCATCCGCCTCCGCCGCCGCGTTCATCTTGACCGCGAGGATCTCGCGGGCCGAGTCACGGTCAACGACAGTTCCGTAGGTGCCGAAGAGGGGTGACGCGTCGACCGTCGCCTGCATCTGCTCGGCAGGTGTCGGCGCCATCGACCCCTGCGGCGCCCGCAGCCGGGTCCAGGCGACGGGTGAGGGCGCACCCTTCTCGTTCATCACGGTGACGATCGCCTCGCCGATCGCGAGCTCGGTCAGCACCTTGCCCAGGTCGTAGCCGGACATCGGATAGGTCGACACGGTCGCGCGAAGGGCCCGCGCATCGTCGGGCGTGTGAGCGCGCAACTGGTGTTGCACGCGCGACCCGATCTGTGCCAGAACGTCGGCGGGCACATCCTTCGGTGTCTGTGTCACGAAGAAGATGCCCACACCCTTCGAGCGGATCAGCCGAATCGTCTGCGTGATCGAGTCGATGAAGTCCTTGGATGCGCCGTTGAACAGAAGGTGTGCCTCGTCGAAGAAGAAGACGAGCTTGGGCTTGTCGATGTCACCGACCTCCGGGAGGT
>JBJXDR010000126.1:0-4155 GCA_046155245.1 Rhodoglobus sp.
AGAAAGCCGTGCGACCAGCACCCCCGCGAACGTGTCACCGGCCCCGGTCGTGTCGACGGGTTCGACGTGGCGGGCCGGCAGGTCGGCAATGACTTCTCCGTCTCGCGCGACGAGCACGCCGCGTGACCCGCGCGTCATCACGACCAGCCCCACGCGGTGGCTGAGTTGCCGCGCCGCGGCGACCTCGTCGGCGACCCCCGCAAGCTCGCACGCCTCGGCCGCGTTCGGCACCAGGATGTCCACGAGCTCGAGCAGTTTGGGGCCCACCGCCTTCACGGGCGCGGGCGTGAGCACGGTGCGGATGCCTCGATCCCGAGCCAGCGCGAACGCCTGCGTGATGAGGTCGAGCGGGCGCTCGAACTGGGCGACGAGGTAGGTGGCGCCCTCGATGGTGTGGCGGGCCGCGGCATCCAGTTCGGTGATGGCAACGTTGGCGCCGGAGACGACGACGATGGAGTTCTCGCCGCCGTCGAGCACGGAGATGTGGGCGGTGCCGGTCGGGTCATCGACCACCGACAGCGCGTCGGTGCCGATGCCGTCGCGCTCGAGGCAGCGGCGCAACTCGTCGCCGAACGCGTCAGCTCCTACCGCGCCAAGGAAAGTCACGTCTCCGCCGGCCTTTGCTGCAGCAACGGCCTGATTGAGACCTTTGCCGCCCGGGACCGTGGTGAACGAGCCGCCGAACATTGTCTCGCCGGGGTGGGGGAGGCGGGGCTGGCGCACGACGAGGTCCATGTTGGCGCTGCCGAGCACGACTATCCCGGTCATGCGCCGGCCCGCCGCAGTTGGGCGTTCAGTTGAGCCGGGTCGTGTGAGTCGACGGCTGTACCGATCGGCAGGGTTGTGGGCATGGCTCGATGGTATCGGCGGGTGCGTTGTACGGCTGGCTCGTGGGGGGCGTCATCGTCACGACTGTCATCGACGACCTGCCCCTGACCCCTGAGCTACAGGGGTCTCGCCTGGCACGCGCTGTTCACCGTGCTGCTCGGCTGGTGGTGGATGCCACTGCAACTCGAACACCCTCTGCCACGATCTCTGCTCGCGCTCGCTGCCGTCGGTGGGGGCGTCGGTGCCATGCCCCCATCCTCGGATGCCCTGCTCCTGCCCATCGCAGGCCCGACTCCGTGGCGCTCGCTGTGGCGTCTGCTGGTCATCCCGCTGGTGGCGACCGGGGTTTTCGCGCTCATCACCTCCTCGCTGCAAGCGAACCCGACCGGATGGGCTTTTCTGGTCGTCACGGCGCCCCTGGCGGCCGTGCTCTTCGTGCTCGCATGGTGGCGGGCACGCCGCGCCCGCCGCGCGGCGCTGGTATAGTTCTGAGGTTGGCTTGCCGTCGAGCCGACAGATGCGCCCGTAGCTCAGCGGATAGAGCAATTGACTACGGATCAATAGGCCGGGGGTTCAAATCCCTCCGGGCGCACCACTGTGACTGAGCCAAGGCCGGCCCGCTAGCTACTCCAACAAGGCGGCCCGCTCTGGCTCGGCGAGCAGCCTGCGCGCAGCGAGTCCGATGATGGCACTGTAGCTGGGATAGGCAAACTTCACCTTGGCTAGGGTCGCAACATCGATGCCGGCTGCCATCGCCGTCGTGACTGACTGAACGACCTCAACGGCGTTCTCGCCCACCGCGTGAGCGCCGAGGATGAGCTCGCGGCGGCGGTCGGCGATGAGCTTGAGAAATCCCCGCTCGCGGTCATCGATCACCGCGCGGTCGAGCGCTGCGTGCGGAACGACCGCGACGACGCACTGCGCATCGCGCTCGCGCGCTTGCTCTTCTGTGAACCCGACGCCGGCATAGTCCGGATCGGTGAAGCCTCCTGCCGGCAGCAAGTGGTGTGGGGTGCGGCGGTTCGCACCGAGCACAGCATTCTCCGCCGCAGCCTCCCCTTCGAACTGCGCTGCTTGCACGAGCATGTCGCGACCGTTCGCATCCCCGACGGCGAAGATGTTCGACACGATTGAGCGAAAGTTCGCGTCGACCGGAATGGCAGACCGTTCGACCGTAATGCCGGCATTCTCGAGTCCGAGATCGGAGACATCGGCCGGCCAGCCGGTAGCCATGATCACCGCGTCGAACACGCCAGAGTGATCTTTGCCCCGCTCACGCCAGACAAGAGTGATGGCCCCATCGTCGTTCTTCGTCAACGACCCAACCCCGTCGATCCCCGTGTGCACGGTGACCCCCTGTTCAACAAACGCGGCAGCGACGGCTTCAGAAACGTCCGGGTCGGATGCGGCAAGAATCCTCGGTGTGACGTCGATGATTGTCACGGCAGAACCGAAAGCGTTGAATACGGTAACGAGCTGCGCGCCGGTGTTTCCGGCGCCGATGATTGCGACCCGCTCCGGCTGGCTCGCGAGCGAGAGCACGTGCTCCGGCACGGTCGCCAACTCGGCCCCGGGTATCGGCAGTCGCCTAGAGTGGCCGCCAACGCAAATCATGATCGAGGTGGCCGAAAGGCGACGGCCGCTGTCGAGGACGACAGTCGAGGCATCCACGAATCTCGCTCGACCCTCGAGGTGAAGGTCGATTCCGGCCTCGCTGAAGCGCTCGGCCTCGCGCTTGATCGACCGCACCCGATCAACGCGTTGGAGCACGCGCTCGACGGTTGTTTCCCAGTCGATGTGCGGCGCCGCGACGGCGATTCCGTATGCGTCAGCGGTGCGCACTTCGCGAATCAATCGCGCTGCCTTTGCGAGAACTCTGGTGGGTACGCAGCCCGAGTTGACGCACGTGCCGCCGGTACGGTCAGCCTCAGCGACGACAACGCTCGCGCCGAGTTCTGCGGCGCGTAGGGCTGCTGCGGTGCCGGCCGGTCCTGCTCCGATCACGATGAGGTCGTAGTGCTTGGTCTCTAATTGATGCATGGTGCTTCCATGTTTTCCGCCGATGTTCCGTTGAGTTGCGGCTCGATTCACGCTGGGGATCCGGCTCCCACTACTCTTCCACCGCAGGCTGTGAACCGAGATCAGGGAGCCCTCGCCATGATCACCATCGATCCGAACTCGTTGACGCCGCCGTACGAGCAGGTGCGGCGCCGATGCTTGACCGGGACGTCGACTTCGCGCGCGACAACGGCGCTGCCGATTGCGCGGGATCGGCCCCTGCATCCGGAACGTAGGAGCACGGCGGCAAGTGCGAGGTGCGCGGCACCATAAGCAAGCGTGAATGCTCGGTGCTGAGCTCTCAATTTCGCCGACTGTGCGCAGGCGTTTAGGGCCTAAAGCGTCGGGCTAAAGATCGGAGGCTGCAGCCTCGGCCGGTAGCCGAATGGTAAGTCTCGTTCCGATCCCGGGGGATGAAGTGGCCTGGACGGTGCCGCCGTGCTTGGTGACAATTTCTCGTACGAGTGCAAGCCCGATGCCGGATCCGGGGATTTCTTGTGCGACCCGCCCCCGCCAAAGCCTCTCGAAAACGTGCGGCAGTTCAGCCGCGGGAATGCCCGGCCCGGTGTCTGCGATCTCGAGTGTGGCTTGGCCCTGTTCGGTCGCCAGCGAGACCGTCACAGTGTCGCCTGGGCGGCAGTAGCGTGCGGCATTTGCAAGGAGGTTACCGATCGCTTGGTGAAGGCGATCGGAGTCAGCGCGCACGATCACGGGACCGCCGATTTGCACGACAGTGTCCAGGCCTGCTGCGCGCAGCTGTGGCTCGTGGAGCGACAGTTCGTCGAAGGCGATCTGGGCGAGATCGACCGAAGCCACTTCAAGCGAGTGGCCAGAGGTTTCTACGGCCGAGAGTTCTGCGAGATCAGCCACTACCCGTCCGAGCCGGAGCGATTGGTCGTGAAGACCAGCGAGGGTTTCCGGAGTGGGTTCCGCTAACCCGTCACGGAGCTCTTCGAGGCCAGCCTGCAGTGCGGCCAGCGGAGTTCGCAGTTCGTGCGCGACATCCGCAGTCAAGTTTCGTCGATCCCGGTCGGAGCGGACTACCTCGTCTGCCATCCCGTTAAGTGCGACGGCAAGCTCCCCGAGCTCTCCCGGAGCTCGCACGCGTGCGCGCGATTGACGATCGCCTCTGGTGAACAATCCCGCCGCTTCTGTCATCGTGCGAATGGGACCAACGAGCAGCCGCGTAACTACCCAACTGGCTACGAAGGCAACAATTAGCGCGACGATTGCGGCGACGAGGATCCACGACCACGCAATATCGAGTAC
>JBJXDR010000127.1:0-5482 GCA_046155245.1 Rhodoglobus sp.
GCGGGGGCGGCCCGCCTGCACATTCTCGAGGTGCAGCGGCTCATCCGCATCATGCCCAAGGTCGTCATCGCGGTCGTGCCTGGCTGGGCAGCCGGTGGAGGTCACTCGCTGCACGTGACGTGCGACCTCACTATTGCCAGCGCCGAGCACGGCAAATTCAAGCAGACGGATGCCGACGTCGGCTCCTTCGACGGCGGCTACGGCAGCGCCTACCTCGCGCGACAGGTCGGTCAGAAGTTCGCCCGCGAGATCTTTTTCCTCGGCCAGGAGTACTCGGCGCAGCGCGCGTACGAGATCGGAGCGATCAACGCCGTGGTGCCCCACGCGAAATTAGAGGCGACGGCCCTCGAGTGGGCTTACACGATCCTCGGCAAGTCGCCCACGTCGATCCGGATGCTGAAGTTCTCGTTCAACGCGATCGACGACGGGCTCTCGGGTCAGCAGGTGCTCATGGGGGAGGCGACTCGCCTCGCTTATGGCACCGACGAGGCCGTCGAGGGGCGCGACTCGTTCCTCGAGAAACGCGATCCCGACTGGTCGCCGTATCCGTGGCAGTACTAGGCGGGCACCCCTTCACGCCCGAAAATGCAACCCCCAGCCTACCTGCCCCACCGTGGGCTAGCATCGACATAGGTGCCGGCGTCGGCATCCGGACTCCTCCGAACGTTGCCCGGGTTCCGCTGAACCACAATGTTCCTTGAAGGCCTCTAATGGACGCGGTGCAACCCCCCGATGCCGCCGTGGGAGACGCTCGCAACGGCGTGCCGCTCTGTGCGGAGTTTGTGAACGCACTTCCGGTGGCCGGGGCCTCGATCACGGTATTCGGTCGGGCTGGCGCCCAGTTGACGATCTGCGCAAGCGATGCCGTCGCCGCTCGTGGGGATTCCCTTCAGTTTGAGCTCGGCGAGGGCCCGCACTGGCAGTCACTGGCGACCGGTAAGCCTGTCTTGTGTTCAGACTTGGCCGAGCCACCGCCCGAATGGTCCATCTTCGCTGCGGCCGCCCGCGAGATCGGCATGGGGTCGGTTTTTGCCTTCCCGCTCACAATGGGCGCGGTGGTGTTCGGCGCGGTCGATCTGTACGGCCTGACGACCCAGATGCTGGAGCCTGACGAGGTGTCACTCGCAGCGTCCATGGCCGGTCGGGTGACGGCGCAGGCCGTGAGTCTGGCGACGCTGTCGGCCAATGATCCCGCATCGACAGAGCACCGGATGGCTCCTGCGCTTCGCCGGGAGGTGCATCAGGCGACCGGGATGATTCAGGTGCAACTGAACAGCAGTGCCACGGAAGCGTTTGCACGCCTGAGGGCTCACGCATTTTCTTCGGGTCGCGCGATGGAAGACATCGCACGAGATGTCGTAGCTCGGCGACTCGACTTCAGCGAACTTCCCGATTAACCCCAACCAGAGAGAAGAACCCCATGTTCAACACGGCGGCGCGAGAAAGGCGCATCAGCGCGGCATTCGTTGCCGTGGCCGACACCCTGACTACTGACTTCGATATGGTCGACCTCCTCCACACCCTGGTCGACGAGTGCACCACCATTCTCGACACGAGCGCCGGCGGCCTCATGCTGCTGGACAGCAACGGGCAACTCCAGTTGATGACGTCAACGAGCGAAGGGGCTGATTTCGTGGAGGTGATGCAGCTCAACGCGTCGGCCGGGCCCTGCATCGAGTCCTTCTCGACCGGCACCGCCGTCTCGGTTGCCGACATCAGGACCGTGGGCGAAAAATGGCCTGACTTCCAGAGGGCCGCGATCGAGAGTGGCTTCAAGTCGGCTCACGCAACCCCGATGAAGCTCCGCGGCCGGGTGATCGGCACGATGAATCTCTTCAGCACGAAACGCGGCGGGCTGAGCGAGCGAGATGCCGCTGTCGCGCAGGCTCTCACAGACGTCGCCACCATCGGCATCCTGCAGGAGCGGATCGTGCGCGAGGTCAACACCATGGCGGACCAGCTGCACCGTGCGCTCGATAGCCGGGTACTCGTTGAGCGGGCCAAGGGAATGATCGCGCAATCGCAGTCGCTCGACATGGACGCTGCCTTCGCGGTGATCCGCGCTCACGCTCGCGCGAATGGTCTCACGATCCGCGAGGTCGCCGAGGGCGTGTGCGACAGAAGTATCGACATGGCGCTCGCGGGCCGGCGAGCGCCCGCTCACCGTCAGGTCGAGTAGGAAGTATTTGGGGCAGGTACTGCTGCCCAGGCTGGCAAGCGCGCCGAGGTGCTAGCGAGTTCCGCGGTAGTGCTCGATCGTCGCCGCGATCGCCGCGTCATTCGGCGTCGCGCTCACCCCGAATGTCGACTCGAACCGTGACGAGTCGACGACGAATGGCTTGTCGAAGAGGTAGGCCATCTCGGCGAACTCCCTCACGACGGGCACCACGAGACCGATCACTCGCAGGGACGCCCGGCCAATCACAGTGACTTTCGGCGAGCCAGTGTTGCCTGCCGCCTTCCACGCGCGTTCGGAGAGCTCCTGCTGGGTGATCGGCGGCTGCACAGGCGCAATCCACACAGAGCCCCAGCCAGCATCTGACGTGCCGAGCGTCGCCATCGCGGCGGCCGCATCTGGGACGTAGCTGAGCGAGTGGGCCACGTCCATCCGCCCGAAGAACTGCATGCGCTTTCCCGCCGCGGCCGCGCCGAAGATCGCCTCGCTCGACTGGTCGTGGCCGGGCCCGAAGTAGTCGGCGGGGCGGGAGATCGCCACTCGCAAGCGGCCCGCGCGGTGCGCGTCGAGCGCGGCATCCGCCATTGCTTTGCGAACCCGGCCCTTCTTCGTGACCGGGTTCTCGGCCGAGGACTCGGTAATCACGGCGCCGTCGGGATCGCCATACATGTACAGGTTGTCGGCAATGACGAGGTCTGCGCCGGCGCGCACCGTGGCATCCAGGATGCCCTGCTGCAATTGCGGGAACTCCTCAGCCCATCGCGTGTACTCCGGCTGCGCGCACTGGTAGACGACGGATGCCCCGGCAAGAGCCACGTCGAGGTCGGCCGGGTTCGTGGCATCCGCGCCCACCGTCTCGGCGCCGGATACCCCGTGCGAACCCGACCTACTGACGACCCGTACTCTCTCGCCACGCGGGATCAGGTCGGCCGCAACACTCAGCCCGAGGCCTCCGGCGCCCACTACAACGTGCAACTTGTCCATCGAGATCTCCTAAACTTGCCATCGGTTATATTATTGCCATTGGCAATTTATGGCAGGATGTCACCGATGTCAACTTCTACTCCACGAACCGCGTATCACCACGGAGACCTGCGCAACGCACTGCTTGCCGCCGGGAGTGAAGTCGCGCGCGAGGTAGGGTCAGAAGAGCTGTCATTGCGGGAGGTCGCTCGACGTGCGGGGGTCAGCCACACGGCGGCCTACAACCATTTCGCCGACAAGAACGACCTGCTGCGGGGGCTTGCGATCGCCGCCTTCGAGCGGCTGACGTACGAGCTTGAGCAGGCTGCGCGATCGGATGACGGTGTGGAAGAACTCGCCGTCGCCTACCTCCGGTTCGCGATGGCGAATGCAGCGGAGTTTAGGTTCATGTTCCAGCGGAGCCTCTGTAGCCCCGAGGGCGTGCCCGACCCGCTCGAGGTGGCTGGACGGGCGGCGCAGGGTGTGCTCCTCGAGCGCGTCATGCAGCTTCAGGCATCCGGAGCAATTCGCTCGGGTGACACTAACACTCTGAGCCTCGCAATCTGGAGCCAAATCCACGGCCTCACTACGATCGTGCTCGAGACCCCCGCGTTCAAGTCGATCTCGCCCGATGACGCTGAGCAACTCGCTCGTGCGGGCATCCGCACACTCCTGGTCGGGGCTACAGCACGCCAGTTGTAAGCGCAACCGTGACGGAATGCACGAGGGCTATGCCCAGATTCGAGATGACGACGGGGTTGCGCAGGGCACCGCGCACCGTAAGTGCCGTGAGCACCTTGTAGACGATCTGCACTCCCAAGAGCCCCAGCACCGCGCCGAGTACCCACGGCGCCGGAGCGACGAGGTCGAGCACGAGCAGCAGGCCTGACCCCACGAGAATTGCGACGTAGATCGCAACCAGGATGTCGCGCGCCGCAGTTCGCTCACCGTACGCAGCGACCGTCCACGTCGCATTCGCGAGGAGGGATCCCACCACCGCGACAAGAACAACGATATTGAGCACGAGCGAGACAACGATCATTTCTCTGCTCTCACGCCTCTCGGCAACCACTCTGCAACGGTCGACTCGAGCCACTCCCATAGGGCCCGACGACGCTCAAGGTCGAGCGTGACGGGCTCGGCTTTCGTCAGCCGGCCGATCTCCACGTAGCCGTCGCCGAGTTCGGGATACTCGTCGCCGAGCGCCAGCGCGACGGCGTGCCGCGAGGTGGTGCGCGAGGTCGTGGCTCCCGGCAACACCCTCATGGCGGGCATCACGTTTTTCCACACCCAGTACATGTAGCCGGGCATGTCCTTGCCGAGACCGGTTCCGGGCACAAGCCCTGGGTCGTAGGTGTTCAGCCGACGACCGGATGCCGCGAGCCGCTCGGCCCAATCGTGCGAGAGGGTGACGAGCGCGAGCTTGCTCGTCGCGTACGCAACCCCGCCGCGCTCCCGCTCGGCGGCAAGTTTTTGCGGTGCGTCGGAGGGGGCATCCGGGGTCGCAAGCCGATCGGGCGCCTCCCACACTGGATCGGGCACCAGATTGAAGGAAGCACGCTTGCCCCGGTGAGTCGACGAGCCCATGATCACGACGCTGCCCGACGGGGAGAGGAGCGGCTCCAAACCACGCAAGAGCAGGTGCTGAGCGATGACGTTGATCGTGAACGTCAGCTCGTGCCCTTCCGCCCCGGTTTTGCGTCGTGACGTGAACTGCGCGCCCGCGTTCAGCAAGGCCGCATCGATCGGCGAGATGCGACCCGCCTCGACCGCTTCGGCGAGCTCCGCGAGCGCGTCGCGCACGCTCGAGAGATCCGCGAGGTCGACGCGGATGCCCTCGGCCCCGAGGCCCCGGGAACGAGCCAGGCTCACCGCGTGATCGAGCGCCGCGGCATCCCGGGCCATGAGCACGAGGCTGGGGCGGGCGGGATGCACGTTCAGCCTCTCGAGCATGGCCGCGCCGATGCCGCTCGTCGGGCCGGTCAGCAGCACGGTGGGGGAGGCGATGTCAGTAACTGTCATAAGATGAGACACTAGCTGATGTCATGATCTGTCACAAGTAAGATCGTCGCATGCCCCGTTGGCCTCAGGACTCGCGCGATCGCCTTGTCGACGCAGCCGTCGGCCTATTCGTTGAACGAGGCTTCAGTGCCGTCACTGTCGACGACATCGCTCACCACGCGGGCATCAGCGCTCGCACGTTCTTCAGGCACTTCCCCGACAAGGAGGAGGTTCTTTTCGCCTACGATGACGAATTGCTGCCGACGCTTCTCTCCGCGATCGCGGGGGAAACCACGACCTCAGTGACGGCCGAGCTAGACATGGAACGAGCCCTTGTCGCCC
>JBJXDR010000128.1:0-35781 GCA_046155245.1 Rhodoglobus sp.
CGCCGCGCTCGACGAACTGGATGCCGCCTACACCCGCGCTCGGACCGACCCCGCATTCCAGGCGGAGCTCGCCCATCTGCACGCGACGTATACCGGTCGCCCGAGCATCGTCACCGAGGTGCCGCGCTTTGCACAGCACGCTGGAAACGCCCGGGTCATCCTCAAGCGCGAAGACCTGAATCACACCGGTTCGCACAAGATCAACAACGTGCTCGGGCAGGCGCTTCTCGCGCAGCGCCTCGGCAAGACCCGGCTGATCGCCGAGACCGGCGCGGGCCAGCACGGCGTGGCCACTGCGACCGCGGCCGCGCTGTTCGGCATGGAGTGCGTCGTGTACATGGGCGAGGTCGACACCGAGCGTCAGGCTCTCAATGTCGCCCGCATGCGGTTGCTGGGCGCGACGGTCGTTCCGGTGACCACTGGCTCCCGCACCCTCAAAGACGCGATCAACGATGCGCTGCGTGACTGGGTCGCCAACGTCGATGACACGCACTACCTTCTCGGCACCGTGGCTGGGCCGCATCCGTTCCCGGCAATGGTGCGCGACTTTCACAAGATCATCGGCGAGGAGGCCCGGGCTCAGGTGCTCGAACTCACCGGTCGACTCCCTGACGCAGTCACCGCGTGCGTCGGCGGTGGCAGCAACGCCATGGGTATCTTCCACGCGTTCCTCGACGATCCGGATGTCGCACTCTACGGCTACGAGGCAGCGGGTGAGGGTCATCTCACCGAACGTCACGCCGCAACGATCACGCGTGGTCGCCCCGGTGTGCTGCACGGGGCACGGAGCTACCTGCTGCAGGACGATGACGGGCAAACCGTCGAATCGCACTCGATCTCTGCGGGGCTCGATTATCCCGGTGTCGGCCCCGAGCACGCGTGGCTCAACGACATCGGTCGCGCCAACTATGTGCCGATCACTGATGACGAAGCCATGGAGGCGCTGCGGCTCCTGAGCCGTACGGAGGGCATCATCCCGGCCATCGAGTCCGCTCACGCCCTCGCTGGCACCATGAAGCTCGGGCGGGAGCTCGGCTCTGACGCCACGGTCCTCGTCAACCTGAGCGGTCGCGGCGACAAGGACATGGAGACCGCGGGCGCGTACTTCGAGCTCTTCGACAAGAAGGCCAGTCAGTGAGTACGGTCGAGACCGTCATCAGCGAACGCAGAGCTGCGGGCTCGGGCGCGCTCATCGGATACCTGCCCGTGGGCTTTCCGGACTTCCAGACCAGCGTGGATGCGGCTGTCGCACTCGCGGATAACGGCGTCGACGTCATCGAGCTCGGGCTGCCCTACTCCGACCCGGTGATGGACGGCACGGTCATCCAGAGGGCCACCCAGGCGGCGCTAGCAGGCGGTTTCACAGTGGCTCACGGCTTCGATGCCGTGGCCGCAATCACTGCCCGCACCGATGTGCCTGTGCTCGTCATGACGTACTGGAACCCCGTGCTGCAGTACGGTGTCGACCGCTTTGCCGACGATCTGGTCGCCGCTGGGGGTGCCGGGCTCATCACTCCCGACCTGATCGCGGACGAAGCAGAGCTGTGGCTTGCCGCATCCGAGCGTGCGAGCCTCGACCGCGTGTTTCTTGCGGCGCCCAGTTCGACGGATGCCCGGCTCGCCCAAGCCGTCGCGATGAGTCGCGGCTTCGTCTACGCCGTCTCCACGATGGGCATCACCGGGGCACGCAGTGACGTGGACACTGCGGCGCGCACACTCGTAGCCCGGCTTCGCGGGGCGGGCGCGACGAGCACGTGCGTGGGCCTCGGCATCTCGAGCGCCGACCAGGTGCGTGAGGTGCTCGGTTACGCCGACGGCGCGATAGTCGGATCGGCTCTGGTTACCGCTCTCGCGACTGGTGGCGTCGACGCCGTTGCGAGCACAGCGGGGGCATTGGCCTCCGGTACTAGACTCACGTAGTCCTCCACGAGAAAGGTGATCGGCGTGTCGCTCCTGCCGCTTAGCATCCCCAGCCCGCCACTCGACTGGCAGTATTTTGACGTCAGCGCATGGCTGCAAGCGTCATTCGGCTGGGACTTGCCCTTTACCTTCCGAATTCACGCCTACGCCGTACTGATCCTCATCGGTATCGTGCTCGCGACCATCTGGGTCAACAGTCGGCTGAAGGCTCGCGGTGCCGAGTCGGGCGTCGTTCTCGACGTGATCATCTGGGCCGTACCGTTAGGACTGGTCGGTGCGCGTGCGTGGCATGTCGCGACCCACCTCAGTGACTATTTCTACGACGGGTCAAACCCGTGGAATCCGCTGGCGCCCGGCAGCGTGTGGGCAATCTGGGAGGGCGGCAACGCAATCTTTGGCTCGCTGATTGGTGGGGCGATCGGCGCCTACATCGGGTGTCGCCTCGCGGGCATTCGTTTCTGGACTTTCGCTGACGCCCTTGCTCCCGCGATGCTGCTGGCTCAAGCGATTGGCCGCCTCGGAAACTACTTCAACCACGAACTGTTCGGCCAGCCAACCGATCTTCCGTGGGGGCTCGAGATTGAGTCAACCAATCCGGCCTTTCCCGTGGGCCTGCCCGCCGGTACCCTGTTCCATCCAACCTTTCTCTACGAGATGATCTGGAACGTAGTGGGGATCGTGTTCCTACTCACGATGGAACGCAGGTTCCGACTGGTGCGCAGAACTGTGATCGGTCTCACCCTTCCGGTTCCCGTGGGCGATGCTCAGCCGCGCCTGCAGTGGGGCAAGGTGTGGGCTCTCTACATGATCTGGTACGGCGTCGGACGATTCTTTTTCGAGGGAATCCGGGTCGATCCGAGCGACGTCATCTTCGGTCTGCGCTCCAACCAATGGGGTGCCGTTCTCGCGGTCGTGCTGGGCATCATCCTGTTCCTCGTTCAGCGTCGAAATCACCCGGGGGTCGAGCCGAGCGCCTACATGCCCGGTCGTGAACCGGTCGGTGCGCTAGACTCAGAACCGACCTATTCGGACACCGACGAACCGGGCGATGACGCTCCCGAGGTGACCGAGAAGCACGCCACAAGCGGAGCAGGCACCACGTCCTCCTAAAACCGGGGCCGCTTTGACTTCTTGGGCCATCGTCGTCCCGCCTCAGCATTCAGCTCTCCCGTGAGGACGGTTCCCATGGCTCTCACGCCACCCTTCGAACGCTTCAGTTCGATTCCCGCGGCGTCGGGTCTTTACGACCCGCGTAACGAGCGCGACGCGTGTGGACTCGCCATGGTTGCGACTCTCCGCGGAACCGCCGGTCACGACATCATCGCGACGGCGCTGGGTGCACTTCGCAACCTTGAGCACCGTGGCGCCGTAGGGTCCGACGCGGGTACCGGTGACGGTGCGGGGATCATCACGCAGATCCCCGACCGATTTCTTCGGGCGGTGGTTGACTTTGAGTTGCCGAGCGTTGGCCGATACGTCGTCGGCACGGCCTTCCTCCCCAACGATGCCGAGAAGCGCGAGGAGGTCAAGCAGGGTATCGCCGCACTCGCCACTCAGGAGCACCTGACCGTGCTCGGCTGGCGAGTTGTTCCGATCGAGCCGAGCAACCTTGGCAGCCTTGCGCGCGGCGCGATGCCGGTATTCGAGCAGGTGTTCCTCGCGTCGACCCGCACCGACGAGAAGGGACCTGTCGGCGGCCTCGCCCTCGAGCGCCAGGCGTTCCGCCTGCGCAAGCGTGCCGAGCGCGAGCTCCACGTGTACTTCCCGTCGTTGTCGTGCCGCACCCTGGTCTACAAGGGCATGGTGACCACGCTTCAGCTCGAACCGTTCTACCCCGACCTGTCCGACGAACGGTTCGTGTCCCGGCTTGCGCTCGTGCACTCGCGGTACTCGACCAACACATTCCCCTCGTGGCCGCTGGCCCAGCCGTTCCGCATGATCGCGCACAACGGGGAGATCAACACCGTTCAGGGCAACCGCAACTGGATGCGCGCCCGCCAGTCCCAGCTCGCGAGCGATGTTCTGGGCGACATCCAGTCGGTCCTGCCGATCAACACCCCCGGTGCGAGTGACTCCGCGTCGTTCGACGAGGTCGTCGAGCTTCTGACCCTCGCGGGTAGGAGCTTGCCGCACGCCATGATGATGATGGTGCCCGAGGCCTTCGAGAACCAGACCGAGATCGACCCGGCGCGCAAGGCCTTTTACGAGTACCACTCCATGCTCATGGAACCGTGGGACGGCCCCGCGGCCCTCGTCTTCACCGACGGTTCACTCGTCGGCGCGACGCTCGACCGCAACGGACTGCGGCCCGGGCGGTACCTCGTGACCGACGACGGTCTTGTCGTGCTCGCGAGCGAGATCGGGGTTCTTGATATCGACCCGAGCAGGGTTGTGCGCAAGGGCCGCCTGCGTCCGGGCAAGATGTTCTTGGTCGACACGGCAGAGGGTCGCCTCATCGAGGATGACGAGATCAAGGCCGAGCTCGCGGCATCCCAGCCTTGGGGGGAGTGGCTCAAGGAGAACCGCATCGCTCTCGAAGACCTTCCAGAGCGCGAGCACATCGTGCACACGCCCGCGTCCGTGACGCGCCGTCAGAAGACCTTCGGCTACACGGAAGAGGAGGTGCGCATCCTCGTGACGCCGATGGCGCAGAATGCGGCCGAACCTCTCGGCGCGATGGGATCCGACACGCCGATCGCCATCCTGTCCGACCGCCCTCGCCTGCTCTTCGACTACTTCACTCAGCAGTTCGCGCAAGTAACCAACCCGCCGCTGGATTCGATCCGCGAAGAGGTCGTTACGTCGATGAAGCTCGGCTTGGGCCCCGAGCGCAACCTGCTCACCGCCACGCCGGAGCATGCCAAGCAGGTGTCACTCGATTTTCCCGTGATCGACAACGACGAGCTCGCCAAGATTCAGCACATCGACCCGCGGGCCGGAAGCCAACTGGCTACGACGGTCAGGGGCCTGTACCGCGTCGACAAAGGTCCTAAGGCGATGGAGAAGCGCCTCGCCAAGATGTGTGAGGAGGTCGATGAGGCCATCACCAACGGTGCCGAGTTCATCGTGCTCTCCGACCGGGACTCCAACAAAGATCTCGCGCCCATTCCGTCACTGCTCATGCTCGCGACGGTGCACCACCACCTGATCCGCGGAGAGAACCGCATGAAGGTGGGTCTCATTGTCGAGGCTGGTGACGTGCGCGAGGTGCATCACGTCGCGCTGCTTGTCGGATACGGCGCATCCGCGATCAATCCCTACCTCGCGATGGAAACCGCCGAGGAGTTGGTTCGCAGCGGCATGATTCACGGCATCACGCCGGAGAAGGCCGTCAAGAACATCATCAAGGCGCTCGGCAAGGGCGTGCTCAAGATCATGTCCAAGATGGGCATCTCGGTGGTCGGGTCCTATGCGGGAGCCCAGGCGTTCGAGGCCGTCGGCCTTTCGCAGGAGTTCGTCGACCAGTACTTCACAGGCACGTCGAGCCTGCTGGGCGGGGTGGGTATGGAAGTCATCGCTGCCGAGAGCGCGGCGCGTCACGCCTCGGCGTACCCCGAAGACGGCTCGACCGGAGTCCATGAGCGGCTCGCTACCGGCGGGGAGTACCAGTGGCGTCGGGGTGGCCCGCCGCACCTCTTCAACCCGGACACGGTCTTCCGGCTCCAGCACGCGACACGTGCGCGACGGTACGACATCTTCCGTGAGTACACCAAACTGGTCGACGACCAAGCCGAGAACCTCATGACGTTGCGCGGCCTGTTCCGCATCAAGGAGGGCGAGCGCCGGGCTGTTCCGATCGACGAGGTCGAATCCGTCGAGTCGATCGTGACACGATTCAACACCGGCGCGATGAGCTACGGCTCGATCAGCCAAGAGGCACACGAAACGCTTGCGATCGCGATGAACCGGCTGGGCGCGCGATCCAACACCGGCGAGGGCGGCGAGGATGTGGAGCGGCTGCTCGACCCCGAGCGACGCAGCGCGATCAAGCAGGTGGCATCCGGTCGATTCGGCGTCACCAGCATGTACCTGACCCACGCGACAGACATTCAGATCAAGATGGCTCAGGGCGCAAAACCCGGCGAGGGCGGTCAGTTGCCCGCCGGCAAGGTCTACCCGTGGATCGCCAGAACCCGCCACGGCACCGCGGGAGTGGGGCTGATCTCACCGCCACCCCACCACGACATCTACTCCATCGAAGATCTCAAGCAGCTCATCTTCGATCTCAAGCGGTCGAACCCGGATGCCCGTGTGCACGTCAAGCTCGTAAGCCAGTCGGGCATCGGCGCGGTTGCCGCCGGCGTTACCAAAGCGAAGGCAGACGTTGTGCTGGTTTCCGGACACGACGGCGGCACGGGTGCGAGCCCACTCAACTCGTTGAAGCACGCGGGTACGCCCTGGGAGCTCGGACTGGCTGAGACCCAGCAGACCCTGATGCTCAACGGCATGCGCGACCGCGTCGTGGTGCAGGTCGACGGTCAGATGAAGACCGGTCGCGATGTCATCATCGGTGCGCTTCTGGGCGCCGAGGAGTACGGCTTCGCGACCGCCCCACTCGTCGTGTCCGGCTGCATCCTGATGCGGGTGTGTCATCTCGACACGTGTCCCGTCGGTGTCGCGACGCAGAATCCCGAGCTCCGGGCCCGGTTCACCGGCAAACCTGAATTCGTGGTGAACTTTTTCGAGTTCCTCGCGCAGGAGGTGCGGGAGTACCTCGCCGAGCTCGGCTTCCGCAGCCTCGAGGAGGCAATCGGCCACAGCGAACTGCTCGATGTCGACCGCGCGGTGCAGCACTGGAAGGCCGACGGTCTCAACCTCGCGCCGATTCTCGTGGGGCCCCAGTTCTCCGACGACGAGCCGCGCACGAATCGTGTGCGCCAGGATCATGAGCTGGAGAAGCACTTCGATCGCCAGCTCATCGAGCTGAGCGTGGACGCGCTCGACCACGGAGCGCCGGTGATCATCGAGCGGCCGATCCGCAACACCGAGCGCGCCGTGGGCACCATGCTCGGTCACGAGGTCACTCTGCGGCACGGCGAGAACGGCCTCCCCGCGGGCACGATCGACGTGCGTTTGACGGGAACGGCGGGCCAATCCTTCGGCGCATTCATGCCCTCGGGTATCACCCTGCGGCTCGAGGGCGACAGCAATGACTACGTAGGCAAGGGGCTCTGCGGCGGTGAGATCGTCATCCGGCCGCACCGCTCCAGCGTCTTCAAGGCGGAGAAAAACGTGATCGCGGGCAACGTCATCGGCTACGGCGCCACCCAGGGCAGCATGTTCATCCGCGGAATTGTCGGCGAACGCTTTCTCGTGCGCAACTCTGGCGCAACGGCGGTCGTCGAGGGCGTCGGTGACCACGCGCTCGAGTACATGACGGGCGGGCTCGCGGTGATCCTCGGGGGCACGGGGCGCAACCTCGGGGCCGGAATGTCGGGCGGCACTGCGTACATCTACGACCTGCGGCCCGAGCGCGTGAACCCCGAGTCGCTCGAGTCAGGCGAGTTGGAGCTGATGCCGCTCGGCGGCGCGGATATCGAGATTCTGCGTGACCTGCTCCAGCGCCATGCGGCGGAGACGGAGTCATCCGTGGCTGTCCGCATGCTCGATGACCTGGATGCTACGGTCGCCCGTTTCACGAAGGTGCTCCCGCGGGACTATGCCGCGGTGCTGCAGACCCGCGAGACAGCGATCAGCGAGGGCCTCGACCCCGACGGTGACGTCGTGTGGTCGCGCATCATGGAGGTGACCGGTGGCTGATCCCAAGGGATTCCTCAAGGTGCAGGAGCGCGAGACTCCGCACCGTCGTCCCGTCTCGTTGCGCCTTATGGACTGGAAAGAGGTCTACGAACAGCAGGATCCGGCGCAATTGCGCCGGCAGGCCGGCCGGTGCATGGACTGCGGCATCCCGTTCTGCCACCAGGGTTGCCCGCTCGGCAATCTCATTCCCGAGTGGAACGACCTCACGTGGCGCAGCGAGGGCGCTCAGGCGATCGAACGCCTGCACGCGACCAACAACTTCCCGGAGTTCACGGGTCGGCTGTGCCCGGCGCCGTGCGAGAGCGCGTGCGTGTTGGCTATCAATCAGCCTGCGGTCACCATCAAGCAGGTCGAGGTGTCCATCATCGATGAAGCCTTCGCCAAGGGGTGGGTGACCCCTCACCCGCCCGAGCGCCTCACCGGGAAGACTGTCGCAGTCGTTGGATCCGGTCCGGCAGGATTGGCAGCGGCGCAGCAATTGACTCGCGCGGGTCACACGGTCGCCGTGTTCGAACGTGGTGACCGTATCGGCGGACTGCTGCGCTACGGCATCCCGGATTTCAAGATGGAGAAGAAGCATCTCGAGGCGCGCCTCGCCCAGATGCAGGCCGAGGGAACTCGATTCAGGGCCGGCGTTGAGATCGGCGTCGACATCACCTGGGATGACCTCAAATCGCGCTATGACGCCGTAATCGTTGCTACCGGCGCCACCGTGCCACGGGACCTGCCGATCCCGGGACGCGACCTGATGGGCGTGCATTTCGCGATGGACTACCTCGTGCAGGCGAACCGCGTCGGAGCCGGCGACTCCGTCGCCCACCAGCTCAGCGCGGAGGGCAAGCACGTCGTCGTGCTCGGCGGCGGGGATACCGGCGCTGACTGCATCGGCACCGCCCACCGCCAGCAGGCTCTCTCCGTGACCAACCTCGCAATCGGCTTGCAGCCGCCGTCGGAGCGACCGGAACACCAGCCCTGGCCCATGGCGCCGACCCTGTTCGAGGTCACCTCCGCTCACGAGGAGGGCGGCGAGCGGGTCTATCTCGCGTCCACCATCGAGTTCCTCGGGAACGATGCGGGGGAGGTTCGCGCGATTCGCGTCGCCGAGACCGAGTACCTCGACGGGCGCCGGGTGCCGAAATCGGGCACCGAGCGTGAGATTCCGGCTGATCTCGTGCTCCTCGCGCTGGGCTTCAGCGGTCCGGAGTCCCAGACGCTTGTTTCCCAGCTGCCGCTGCCATTCGGCGAGAACGGCACGATCGAGCGCAACGGGCACTACGAGACCAGCGAGTCCGGTGTCTTCGTTGCGGGCGATGCAGGGCGTGGTCAGTCACTCATCGTGTGGGCGATCGCCGAGGGTCGTGCTGCGGCCGCGGCTGTTGACAAGTACCTTGAGGGGGAGACCCAGCTCCCCTCGCCGGTCAAGCCGACCGACCACGCCATCGTTATCTGATCAACCAGTTCGTGCGCACAACAAGTCCACCACCACAGCAGTACCACCACCGAAGGAAGTCATGAGACGAGCCAAGATCGTCGCAACGCTCGGCCCCGCCACGTCGAGCTACGAGAACATCCGAGCGATTATCGATGCAGGTGTCGACGTCGCGCGTATGAACCTCAGCCACGGGTCGTATGCCGTGCACGAGGAGGTCTACGCCAACGTGCGCAAGGCCGCGGATGACTCCGGCCGTGCCGTTGCGGTCATGGTCGACCTCCAGGGTCCCAAGATCCGTCTGGGAAAGTTCGCCAACGGACCGCACGATCTGGCTGTCGGCGACATCTTCAAGATCACGACCGACGACATCCTGGGCACTAAGGAGATCGTCGGAACGACATTCAAGGGGCTGCCGGGTGACGTGGCTGCCGGTGACTTCCTCCTGATCGACGACGGCAAAGTCAAGGTGCGGGTCGTTGAGGTAGTGGGCCCGGTCGTCACGACCGAGGTGGTCGTCGCAGGGGCGGTGTCGAACAACAAGGGCATCAATCTCCCCGGTGTTGCCGTCAATGTTCCCGCGCTCTCCGAGAAGGATGAGGACGATCTGCGGTGGGGCCTCAAGCTCGGCGCGGACCTCATCGCGCTGTCGTTCGTGCGCAACGCCGACGACATCGTGCGGGTTCACGAGATCATGGCGGAGGAGGGCCGAAAGGTTCCCGTGATCGCCAAGATCGAGAAGCCGCAGGCTGTCGATCACCTCGAAGCGATCATCGACGCGTTCGACGCGATCATGGTTGCCCGTGGCGACCTCGGCGTCGAACTGCCGCTTGAGGCGGTGCCGATCGTGCAGAAGCGAACAGTTGAACTGGCCCGCCGCATGGCCAAGCCGGTGATTGTCGCGACGCAGATGCTCGAATCGATGGTCTCCAGTCCCGTGCCCACCCGCGCGGAGACCTCCGATGTCGCGAACGCGATTCTCGACGGAGCCGACGCGGTCATGCTGTCCGGCGAGACGAGCGTGGGGGAGTACCCGGTGATCACAGTGCAAACGATGGCCCGGATCGTGTCATCCACCGAGGATCACGGACTCGAGCGCATCCCGCCACTCGGCACCAAGCCCCGCACTCAGGGCGGGGCGATCACGCTTGCTGCCGCCGAGGTCGCTGATTTCGTCGACGCCAAGTTCGTCTGCGTATTTACAGAATCGGGCGACGCCGCGCGGCGGATGTCGCGGCTCCGCTTCCGCGTGCCCATGAAGGCCTTCACCCCTGACCCTGCGATCCGCCGACGCATGGCGCTGATCTGGGGAATCGAGTCATTCGTAGTTGATCGGGTATCTCACACTGACGCCATGTACCGACAGGTCGACGAAGTGCTACTCCGTGAGGGCCTCGCCGAGATCGGCGACAAGGTGGTGGTGATCTCCGGTTCGCCTCCAGGAATCTCCGGATCGACCAACGACATGCGAGTGCACATTATCGGCGACGCGATCAACGCTGCCGCGCCCGTCTGGGAGGAGTAGCGAGGGACGCCACCAATCGGGCGCCCTTCGCAGCTGTGCCGGATGCGGGACTTGAACCCGCACACCCTTTCGGGCGGAGCATTTTGAGTGCCCTGCGTCTGCCATTCCGCCAATCCGGCCCACAACAACAACAGTTGAGAATACCGTAGGCTCATTAACGTGCCAGACCAGGATGCCGCCACCACCGTGCCGCGGCGCGTGGTCGTTGCCGAAGACGAGTCGCTCATCCGCATGGACATCGTTGAGATTCTGCGGGACAACGGGTTCGAGGTCGTCGGTGAAGCCGCCGACGGTGAAACAGCTGTGGCGCTCGCGACTGAGCTCCGGCCCGACCTGGTGATCATGGATGTCAAGATGCCCCAGCTCGATGGCATCTCTGCCGCCGAACGCCTGAGCAAGAACCACATCGCACCAGTCGTGCTGTTGACGGCATTCAGCCAGAAGGAGCTCGTCGAGCGGGCGAGCGAGGCGGGCGCTCTCGCGTACGTGGTCAAGCCCTTTACTCCCAGCGATCTCCTGCCCGCGATCGAGATCGCACTCAGTCGCTACACGCAAATCATCACCCTCGAGGCCGAAGTCGCCGACCTGGTCGAGAGGTTCGAGACCCGTAAGCTCGTCGATCGCGCCAAAGGCCTGCTGAACGAGAAGATGGGCCTGACCGAGCCCGAGGCCTTCCGCTGGATCCAGAAGGCATCGATGGACCGCCGCCTCACTATGCACGATGTCGCGCAGGCGATCATCGAACAGCTCAGCGCGAAGAAGTAGTTCTACTCGCGATCCCGCAGGATGTTCGTCATCCGCACCGTGGACAGCCTGCGACCCTGATCGTCGCGGATCACGATCTCGTGTGTTGCCAGGGTGCGTCCCAGCACGAGTGCGTCACACGTCGCCGTCACCCAGCCCGCCGAGATCGCGCGGCTGTGCGTCGCGTTGATCTCGATACCCATGGCCGTGCGTCCCGGTCCGGCGTGAATGGCCGAGGAGATAGACCCGAGCGACTCACCGAGCACGACGTGCGCGCCCCCATGGAGGATGCCCACCACCTGCCGATTGCCCTCGACGGGCATCCGTGCGACCGAGTGCTCGGCTGACAGCGAGATGTACTCGACACCCATCTTGGTGGTCAGTTCACCGCCCTTGGTGTCGACGAGTCGCGCCACGAGCTCGGCGTCGAGGCCGGGGGGAATGATGGTCACGTGAGCACCCAATCGATTCGCAAGTCTGTCGGATGCCGCGGCTAGGCTGACTCCGTGTCGGACACCGAAAAGCCTACCCTTCTGGTCATCGACGGCCACTCGCTCGCGTTTCGCGCCTTCTACGCGCTGCCGCTGGACAGCTTCACGACGAGGGACGGGCAGCACACCAACGCGATCCACGGCTTTCTGTCGATGCTCATTCTGCTGCTGCAGAACGAGAAGCCGACCCATCTGGCTGTCGCGTTCGACATCTCCCGATACTCCTTTCGCACGCGCGAGTACCCGGACTACAAGGGCACCCGCGGTGAAACGCCGCAGGAGTTCGTAGGTCAGGTGCCGTTGCTTGAGGAAGCACTCAAGGCCATGGGCGTCTGGACCGTGAGCAAGGAAGACTACGAGGCGGACGACATCCTCGCGACACTTGCCACGCGGGCCGCCGCGGAGGGTTACGACGTGCTTGTCGTATCGGGCGACCGCGACGCCATCCAGATGGTGAAGCCGGGTGTGACCCTGCTGTATCCGAACGCGCGCGGGGTTTCCGAGCTCAAGCGCTACGACCGCGACGCGGTGGTCGAGCGCTACGGCATCGAGCCCGAGCAGTACCCAGACATAGCGGCGCTGGTGGGGGAGACATCCGACAACCTCATTGGCATCGACAAGGTCGGCGAGAAGACGGCCGTGAAGTGGATCACCACCTACGGCAGCCTTCAGGGCGTGCTCGAGCACGCGGACGAGATCACAGGCGTAGTAGGCGAGAAACTGCGCGAGCAGAAGGATCGCGCGATCCGCAATCGCAAGCTCAACCACCTGATCACCGATGTCGACCTGCCGTTCGGCCCGGGGGATCTGCTGCGCAAGCCGATCGATCCCGCGGCGGTTCGCGAGGTATTCGACCGGCTTCAGTTCAAGACCCTGCTCGAGCGGGTGCTGAAGATTGCCGCCTCCGAGCAGGGCGCGGACTTCGTAGCGGATGCGGCCCCGGTAGCGGCGGGTGTTCCCGTCGTGCGCAAGCTCGTCGACGAGGAACTCAGCAAGTGGCTCGCAGACCAGTCGATGAACGGCCAGAATGCGCTGGGGCTTCGCATCGTCAGTGCGAACGGGCGGGTCACCGGCCTTGGCATCGGCGCGGCAGCGGAGACTGCGTTCGTTCCCTGGGCCCCCGACCGCCCCGACTACGTCGCCTTGGAATCGTGGCTCGCGAGCGACGCCCCCAAGGTCATGACCGGTGCGAAGGCACAACTGAAGATCGCGCGGGACTCCGGGCTCGAGGTTCGGGGTATCGCCTACGACACAATCCTTGCGGGGTGGTTGCTGAAGCCCGGAACCAAGGCGGAGTCGCTCGAATCCCAGACCGAGTACTACCTCGGGGAGACCCTCGAGCGCTCTGACCCCAATCAACTGGTGCCCGAGACTGAACCCGCGAGCCCGGCGACGGAGGCGTGGTACTCACTCCGGCTCTCCGCATATCTATCGGAGAAGCTCGACGCGGGTTCCCTCGACGTACTCGAGTCGATCGAGATGCCGATGGTTGAAGTGCTTGCGACCATGGAACGCACCGGCATCACTGTCAACCGCGGGATCCTGGGGCGGCTTACCGCCTCTTTGGGCGAGACGGCAGCCGACGTCGCACAGCACGCCTTCGCCGAAATCGGCCGGGAGATCAACCTGGGCAGCCCCAAGCAACTCCAGGAGGTGCTGTTCGATCAGCTGGGCATGCCGAAAACTCGGTCCAACAAGACCGGCTTCTCGACGGATGCCGCGAGTCTCGCCGATCTCCAAGAGCTCAGCCCGCATCCGTTCCTCGACCTGCTGCTCCAGCACCGGGATGCCACCAAGCTCATGCAAATCATCGCGTCGATCGACAAGGCGGTCGACCCCGCAGGGCGCGTTCACACGACCTACGAGCAGGCCGGATCGAGCACTGGGCGCATCGCCTCCAACGACCCGAATCTTCAGAATGTGCCGGTCAAGACCGAGATCGGTCGCGAGATCCGCTCCGCTTTCGAGGCGGGTGAGGGATTCGAGACGCTACTCACTGCGGACTACTCGCAGATCGAGATGCGCATCATGGCTCATCTGTCCGGTGACGAGGGGCTCATCGCCGCATTTAACGACGGGGAGGACCTGCACCGTTTCGTGGGCGCCCGCATTTTCGGGGTCGCGCCCGCCGATGTCACCCCGGTGATGCGTACCAAGGTCAAGGCGATGTCGTACGGCCTCGCCTACGGGCTCAGTGCCTTCGGACTAAGCAAGCAGCTGCGCATCGAGACGAGCGAGGCGAAAGAACTCATGACCGACTATTTCGCGCGCTTCGGGGCAGTGCGCGAATACCTTCGCAATGTCGTGGAGCAGGCGCGCGTGGATGGCTACACGACGACGCTCTACGGCCGGCGGCGTCCGTTCGGCGACCTGTCGTCGTCGAACCGGGTGCTGCGGGAGAATGCGGCTCGACAGGCGCTCAACTCACCGATCCAGGGGACTGCAGCCGACATCCTGAAGCGGGCGATGATCGAGATTGATCGGGACATGCGCGGGATGCACTCGCGCATGCTCCTTCAGGTGCACGACGAGTTGGTATTCGAGGTCGCGCCCGGTGAGCTCGATGAGTTGAGCTCGATCGTGCGGAGCCGGATGGCGGGAGCCGCCGAGCTCAGGGTGCCCCTCGACGTGCAGATCGGCACCGGGCCGAACTGGGATGCTGCGGCGCACTGAATTCCGGAGAGATCATGAGCGAAAGAACCGTAACCGTCGCATCCAGGGTGGGACTCCACGCGCGACCCGCATCGCTGTTCGCTCAGGCTGCTGCGAAGGCTGGGGTGCCGGTCACCTTGACCTCCGCTGCAGGCAATAGCGTCAACGCCGCGAGCATTCTCGGCGTGCTCTCGTTGGGCATCAGTCACGGCGAAACCGTGACTCTCAGCGCGGAGGGCGACGGTGCGGAGTCCGCACTCGATAGCTTGGTCGACGTGCTGTCAACCGACCTCGACAAGGAGTAGTCCCCGTCGAATAGGCTCGGGGCATGAGCAATGACGCCCCCCGAACTCCGACCGAGATCGACCAGATCGCCGAGGACTGGGTCACCACACTCGCCGAACTCGACCCCGCAGTTGCGACGTGGATCGGCATCCCGGGCAAACTCGACGAGTACGAGGATCTGTCGCCCGAAGGCCATGCGAAGGTCATCGAAGCCGCACGAGCGGTGCTCGGCAAGCTCGAAGCGGCGGCCGTCGTAGACGACGTCGACTGGGTCACGAAGACCGACCTGACGAACGAGCTGACCCTCGATCTCGAGGCAGATGCCGCGGGTCTCTGGCTGCGAGACGTGAACGTCATCGCGTCCCCTGCGCAGGGCATCCGCGACATCCTCGACCTGATGCCCACCGACACCGAGCAGAACTGGGCGGACATCGCTGGCCGGCTGACGAACCTCCCCAAGGCCGTCGATGGCTACATCGAGACCCTGCGACTCGGCATCGAGCGCGGGACCACCCCGGCCAAGCGCCAGGTGCGAGAGGTCATCGACCAGGCACGCAAGCACGGGGCTGCTGACGGCTTCTTCCACAACTTCACCGGCTCGGCCTCCCTCGCTGACGAGCAGTCGATTCCGGACTCGATGAAGGCCGACCTCGCGCGCGGCGCCAGCGTTTCCGCCGCCGCCTACGAGAAGCTCGCTGCCTTCCTCTCCGACGAACTCCTTCCTGCCGCGCAGGAGCAGGACGGTGTCGGGCGCGAGCTCTACGCCCTTCAGTCCCGCCGTTTCTTGGGCGCGAAGATCGACCTCGACGAGACGTACGAGTGGGGCATCGAGGAACTCGCTCGCATGACTGCCGAACAAGAAGCCATCGCGAACGAGATCAAGCCCGGGGCATCCGTCGCGGAGGCCATCGAGATTCTCGACGGCGACCCGAAGCGCAAGCTCCACGGCACCAAGGCTCTTCAGGAATGGATGCAGCAGCTCAGCGACCGCGCGGTGGCTGAACTCTCGGCGAGTCACTTCGACATCCCTGACCCGATCAAGCGCCTCGAGTGCATGATCGCGCCCACGCAGGAAGGTGGCATCTACTACACGAGCCCGAGCGACGACTTCTCCCGGCCCGGCCGCATGTGGTGGTCGGTACCCGAGGGGGTCACTGAGTTCAACACCTGGCGTGAGACGACCACGGTCTACCACGAGGGCGTTCCAGGACACCACCTCCAGCTCGGTCAAGCCGTCTACAACCGCGCCAAGCTCAACACCTACCGACGCCAGCTTGCTGGCACCTCCGGCCACGCGGAGGGGTGGGCTCTGTACGCCGAGCGGCTCATGGAGGATCTCGGCTACCTCGACGACCCGGGGGACCGCTTGGGCATGCTCGATGGTCAGCGGATGCGCGCAGCGCGGGTAGTGCTCGACATCGGGGTGCACCTCGGTAAGCCGAAGCTCGAGGGCAGTGGGGTCTGGGAATGGGACTACGCGCTCGATTTCATGTCGAAAAACGTGAACATGAACGCGCAGTTCGTGCGCTTCGAGGTGAATCGCTACTTCGGTTGGCCCGGACAGGCACCCTCCTACAAGGTCGGCCAGCGCATCTGGGAGCAGATCCGTGACGCGTACAAGGCCGCCGAGGGCGACGCGTTCGACATCAAGGAGTTCCACCGCAAGGCCCTCGACATCGGTGGCGTCGGTCTCGACACCCTCAAGGCGGCGCTGCTGAAGTGACGGTTCTCGTCGAGGCGGACACCATCGGCGAGGCCTGGTTGGGTATCGCTGCGCTCGTGATGGCTGACGGTGAGCCCGCGCACTACGACGGGCGCCCGATTCTCGAGTTGAGCCGCGCGACGCTCGCAGTGGCGCATCCCGACCCCGACGATGCCCTCATCGCCCGCTACGCCAACCCCGAGCGACTTGCGTGGATGCGCGCGAACTTTCTCGATCACAGTCGCGTAGCAGAACTGGGGGATGCCCGCAGCTACGCAAGCCGGTTGCGGGACTATGCCGGCGTCGGCCGTGACCAGGTGCTCTGGGTGATCGATCGCCTGCGGGCTGATTCGGAATCCCGCTCCTCGACCATCACGACGTTCGAGCCGCTCCTCGACACGAGCTACATCCCGTGCGTGAGCATGCTCGACTTCTGGATGCCACGCGAGCGGCTCGAACTCGTCGTATACGCGCACAGCATCGACTTCGGCTCGAAGGGGTACGGCAACCTCGTGCAGTTGGCGGCGGTGCAGCGAGAGGTTGCGGCATCCCTGAACGTACCGGTGGGCCGGCTCGACTTCGTCGTTAAGTCCGCGCACGTCTACGACACCGAGTTCGAGTACATGCGGGGCGTGCTTGAGGCTGCGGCCTGATCGGTAAGTGGTAGCCGCGGCGATGAGGCGCTAAGCTGGAATGTCGCATTCGCGACGCCTATTCGCCTGCCTCTGGCGAGAACACCAGCATCACTGCCAGTGGCCCAACCCTGTCCATACCGGAGCAACTACTACATGACAATCGTAACGACCGACAAGGCACCCAAGCAGGTCGCCGTCAATGACATCGGATCTGCTGAAGAATTTCTCGCCGCGGTCGAGAAGACGCTGAAGTTTTTCAACGACGGAGACCTCATCGAAGGCACCGTTGTCAAGATCGATCGTGACGAGGTTCTCCTCGACGTCGGTTACAAGACCGAGGGTGTTATCCCCTCTCGCGAACTTTCCATCAAGCACGACGTTGACCCCACCGAGGTCGTCAAGGTCGGCGACGTGGTCGAGGCCCTCGTTCTCCAGAAGGAGGACAAGGAGGGTCGCCTCATCCTGTCCAAGAAGCGCGCGCAGTACGAGCGTGCGTGGGGTGATGTCGAGAAGATCAAGGACGCCGACGGAATCGTGACCGGTTCGGTCATCGAGGTCGTCAAGGGTGGCCTCATCGTCGACATCGGCCTGCGCGGGTTCCTGCCGGCGTCGCTCATCGAGCTGCGCCGAGTCCGCGACCTCACGCCGTACCTCGGCCAGGAAATCGAGGCCAAGATCCTCGAACTGGACAAGAACCGGAACAACGTCGTGCTCTCCCGCCGTGCCCTGCTCGAACAGACTCAGAGCGAGAGCCGCACGACCTTCCTCAACAACCTGGCCAAGGGCCAGGTTCGCAAGGGTGTCGTGTCCTCGATCGTCAACTTCGGTGCGTTCGTCGACCTTGGTGGAGTGGACGGCCTCGTTCACGTCTCCGAGCTCTCGTGGAAGCACATCGAGCACGCCTCGGAGGTCGTCGAGGTGGGCCAGGAGGTCACGGTGGAGATCCTGGAGGTCGACCTCGAGCGCGAACGTGTGTCGCTCTCGCTCAAGGCGACGCAGGAAGACCCGTGGCAGGTCTTCGCCCGCACGCACGCCATCGGCCAAGTTGCACCTGGCAAGGTCACGAAGCTCGTTCCCTTCGGCGCGTTCGTTCGCGTCGCAGAGGGCATCGAGGGCCTCGTTCACATCTCCGAGCTGTCGGGCAAGCACGTCGAGCTCGCCGAGCAGGTTGTGTCGATCAATGACGAGGTCTTCGTCAAGGTCATCGACATTGACCTCGAGCGTCGCCGCATCTCGCTGTCGCTGAAGCAGGCGAACGAGGGCGTCGACCCCGAGGGCACCGAGTTCGACCCCGCGCTCTACGGCATGCTCACGGAATACGACGACCAGGGCAACTACAAGTACCCGGACGGTTTCGACCCGGAGACGCAGGAGTGGAAGGAAGGCTTCGAGTCTCAGCGCGAGAAGTGGGAGCAGGAGTACGCAGCCGCCCAGGCTCGCTGGGAGTTGCATAAGAAGCAGGTCGCGGCATCCGCTCTCGAGGTCGACCACGTCAGCGAGGTGCCTGCCGGCGCATCGACGTTCTCGAGCGACGAGCCCTCGACCGGCGGCGGCACGCTTGCCGACGACGAGTCACTCGCCGCCCTGCGCGAGAAGCTCTCGAACAACTCCTAGAGTCATTCGACGCGAACGGCCGGTTCCCTCGGGGCCGGCCGTTCGGCGTTATTCCAACGCCGGATCCACCTGCTGTTGTTCGCGCTTGCGGCGCCGGGAACGCCGGAATGCGACAACGACAGCTACTACGAGCCCACCGATCGCGACGAGCACCAGCAGCGGGAAGAGCAGTGCCAGCAAGCTCAGGATGACACTGCCGAAGTCCTCGGCCGTACTGACTGCCGGCGCAGCGGTGCCGGCGGTCGCGACATTCAACACGGGGCGAGCCGCCATCTTCGTCAGATGCGTACCGAGGGCGAGCACCACGCCGATGGCAATCGGCACCCAGGATCCCGAGGTGAAGAAAGCCGCAGGGTCCGTGACCACGGCCGTGCCTGAGGCTGAGCCGGTGCCAAACGCGATGCCACCCGCAACCGGCCTCACGACAGTCTGGAGAATGTCATTGATCGAATCGACCGCAGGAATCTTGTCTGCGACGATCTCGACGACGAGGAGCACACCGAGGATGCCCAATACCCAGGGGTTCTCGAGCCAGGCCCAGTTGGCGGGCAGATCCACGAAGTCGAGGAATCGGCCCGCGAGGCCGAGCATGAGCAACGGGATATAGGCGTTGAGCCCGGCCGCGACTGCGAGGCCGGTTCCCGTGAGAAATTCCATCGGCATCCTCTCGATCCACCGCCGAGGCTAGCATTGCTCCCATGTATCTCATCGGGCTGACCGGCGGGATCGCGTCGGGCAAATCCGTGGTCGCGAAACGTCTAGCCGAGCACGGTGCCGTGGGAGTGGATGCGGATGCGCTGGCCCGCGAGGTCGTCGCACCCGGCACCGATGGCCTCGCCGCGATCGCGCGGGAGTTCGGTGTTGGTGTGCTTGCTCCCGACGGGTCGCTCGACCGTCCGGCACTGGGGTCGATCGTGTTCAGCGACCCTCAAAAACGCGCCCTGCTGAACTCGATAACGCATCCCGCGGTCTGGAAACGGGCTCAGCAGTTGTTCGACGATGCGCGGCGACGCGACCCGCACGCGGTGGTCGTGTACGACGTGCCGTTGCTGGTCGAGACATCCGAGAATCGTCCCATCACTTTCGACCTCGTGGTGGTGGTCCATGCAAGCACGGATGAGCGCATCCGGCGGCTCATGGAGCTACGGGGGATGACACGCGAGGAGGCCATGCATCGCCTCAACTCGCAGGCCAGCGACACCGAGCGCCTCGCTATCGCCGACATCGTGATCGACAGCGATGGCACCCTCGAGGAAACGCTTCACCAGACCGACGAGCTGTGGGAGATGGCAGCCGCCTCTGCTGTGAGCGCACGGCCCGACTAGTTGTTGCTGGCCATGAGGTTGTTTGCGGCGTCAGGTGGCATGGAGGAGGTTGACGCCGGCCCGGGATAGTTCTCGAGAGGTCGGGTCGTTCTTCGGCTTGTTGGTGATGATGCCGGCTACGGCCTCAAGCGGCAGGACGGTGTATCGGGAAGCGGCGCCGATTTTCTCGTCGCTGCCGAGTACGTAGGTTTCCGCGGCGCGGGAGGCGAGGGCGCGTTTCATGGCGGCCTCGTCGGCATCACCGGTGGTGAGTCCCGCGGTGGGGTGGATGCCGGTGACACCGAGGAAGAACAGGTCGGCGCTGATCTGGTTCGCGGCCTCGACTGCGGCCCCGCCGCAGGCGACGGCGGAGTGCTTGAAGATTCGGCCGCCGATCAAGAAGACCTCGGCTTCGTGATCGAGGAGAGCGGCGGCGATGGTGGGGCTGTGAGTGATGATCGTGCCGCGGAAGCCCTTCGGAAGCGCGTCGACCATCGCGAGCGTCGTGGTTCCTCCATCAAGGATGACGGTGGCTCCCGACTCGATCAGCGCGACGGCTGCCGCAGCGACCCGTCGCTTGCTCTCCGGTGCGACCGAGACTCGCGCGGCGTAGTCGGCCACGGCCGGCGAGGAGGGCAGCGCGCCGCCATAGACGCGCACGGCTAGGCCCTGGGCGTCGAGTTCGCGCAGATCCCTGCGGATGCTGTCCTCAGACAGACCCAGTTCGGTGGCGATCTCTTTCGCGACGATGCGCCCGTCGGCGCGCAACCGTTCCAGAAGCAGGTCTTTGCGTGCAGCAGCCAGCATCCGCACTCCTTCACGTTATTGCACGTTTCTGCTGTATCGTGCTGACTATGACCAAGCCTATGTTGATTCTGATCGCTGGCCCTTACGCATCCGGCACCAACGGAGATCCCGAGCTGATGGCCCGAAACCTGAGGCGCCTCGAGGAAGCCGCCTGGCCCATCTTTCAGGCTGGCCACGTGCCGATGATAGGTGAGTGGGTCGCGCTGCCTGTGCTCGCCAGCGCGGGAGCGAGCGGGCCAGATGATCCGCTGGCGGCCCAGGTGATGTATCCCACCGCTGAGCGCCTTCTCCAGCACTGTGACGCCGTGCTGCGCCTGCCCGGTGAGTCTCGAGGTGCGGACCAGGACGTTGCGATCGCGCGGGACCTCGGCATCGCGGTTTACTACTCGCTCGACGAGGTCCCGGGCGCTTCCGCGTCAGCCCAGTGATCAGATGGCAACGACCCATCGAAACGCGCCGCTGACTCCGGAGGGTCGCACTCGGCTTATCGAGCGTTGCCGCACTCGTCCGATCGCGCACGTGGCAGCGGAGATGGGCATCTCCCGCGCCACCGCATCGAAGTGGGTGAACCGCTACAAACAGTTCGGCGAACTCGGGCTCGTCGACCGCTCATCCGCACCGGTGCGGCAGCCAACCGCGACGCCCGGCCGAGTCGTAACACGGATCGAGTCGATGCGCCGCGAGCAGAAGTGGTCCGCCTCTCGGATCGCGTTCGAGCTCCGCCGGGAGGGCACCTCGGTCAGCCGCCGCACTATTACTCGGCTGCTCGCTCAGCTCGGGTTGAACCGGCGGAAGTTCATCGACCCGAACGGCGAAACGAACCGAGAGCCGCAGAAGATCATTGCCGAACGCCCTGGCCATATGGTCCATATCGACGTGAAGAAGACGGGCCGCATCCCCGACGGCGGCGGCTGGCGCGTGCACGGCAAGCACAGCGTCGAAGCTAAGGCTGTGGCGCGGACGAAGACCCGAGGTGCCAAGACCGGCTACGTGTTCCTCCACTCCGCGATCGATGGGTACTCGAGGTTGGCCTACACCGAGGCGCTCGATGATGAGAAAGCGATCACCGCAATCGCTTTTCTCCACCGCGCGAGAGCATGGTTCGCCGCTCACGGCATCACACAGATCGAACGCATCGTGACCGACAATGGCTCCTGCTACCGCTCGGCCGCGTTCGCAGACGCAATCGGCGAGAGGCCGCCACCAACGGATCACGCCCTACACACCGCGGCACAACGGGAAGATCGAGCGCTACAACCGCATCCTCGCCGAAGAGTTCCTCTATGCCCGCACTTGGCACTCAGAGCAGGAGCGCGCCGCCGCTCTCGAAGTCTGGAACCGGCACTACAACTACCACCGACCCCACGGCGCACACGACGGACAACCGCCAGCGTCCGCAACACCGTTACGCGTCAACAACGTTCTGGCCTCCTACAACTAGTTGTCAGTGGGCCTGCCTAAGCTGGAGACATGCAGCCCACCAGATCGGTTCGTCCTTTCGAGGTCGTGAGCGAATACGTGCCCAGCGGCGATCAGCCGCAGGCGATCGCGGAGCTCGCGCATCGCATCAACGCGGGCGAGACTGATGTCGTGCTTCTCGGTGCAACCGGCACGGGCAAGTCGGCGACGACCGCGTGGCTGATCGAGCAAGTGCAACGACCGACCCTCGTGCTGTCGCACAACAAGACTCTCGCCGCGCAGCTGGCCAACGAGTTTCGTGATCTCATGCCCAACAACGCTGTCGAGTACTTCGTGTCGTACTACGACTACTACCAGCCCGAGGCCTACATCCCGCAGACGGATACCTTCATCGAGAAGGACTCGTCGATCAACGCCGAGGTCGAACGCCTCCGGCACTCGACGACGAATTCACTCCTGAGTCGCCGTGATGTGGTCGTCGTGTCGACCGTGTCGTGCATCTACGGTCTGGGAGCAGCGGACTCCTATCTCGACGCGATGATGGCCATCCAAGTCGGTATGCACATCGACCGCGAGACGCTCATCCGCAAGTTCGTGTCGATGCAGTACCAGCGCAACGACTACGACTTCTCGCGCGGCACCTTCCGAGTTCGTGGCGACACCATTGAGATCATCCCCGTGTACGAGGAGCTCGCGATCCGCATCGAGATGTTCGGTGATGAGGTCGAGGCCATCTACGCGCTGCACCCGCTCACGGGGGAGGTCGTGCGGGCGATGGATGCCGTCTCGGTGTTCCCCGGCACTCACTACGCGGCCAGCCCCCAGACCATTCAGAAGGCTATCGGCACGATTCAGGACGAACTCGCCGAACGTCTGCAGGAGTTCGAGCGCCAGGGCAAGCTGCTTGAGGCCCAGCGCCTCCGCATGCGCACCACGTTTGACATCGAGATGATGGAACAGATCGGCTTCTGCAACGGCATCGAGAACTACTCGCGGCACATGGACGGCCGGGCGCCGGGCGAGGCGCCGCACTGCCTACTCGACTACTTTCCCGAAGACTTCCTCGTCGTCATCGACGAGTCGCACGTCACGGTGCCGCAGATCGGCGCCATGTACGAGGGGGATGCCTCCCGCAAGCGCACGCTCGTCGAGCATGGGTTTCGGTTGCCGAGCGCCATGGACAACCGCCCGCTCAAGTGGGAGGAGTTCCTGCAGCGAGTGGGGCAGAAGGTATACCTGTCAGCAACTCCGGGGCGGTACGAACTGGGAATCACCGACTCGATCGTCGAGCAGGTCATCCGCCCGACAGGTCTTGTCGACCCGCAAATCGTCGTGAAGCCCTCCAAGGGCCAGATCGACGACCTGCTCGAACAGATTCGCACGCGCGTCGAGAAGAACGAGCGCGTACTCGTCACGACGCTCACGAAGAAAATGGCCGAGGAACTCACCGAGTTTCTTGGCGAACACGGGGTGCGCGTGCGCTACCTTCACTCGGACGTCGATACGTTGCGACGGGTCGAATTGCTTACCGAACTTCGCCAGGGCGTGTACGACGTGCTCGTGGGCATCAACCTGCTTCGAGAAGGGCTCGACCTGCCCGAGGTGTCGCTCGTAGCGATTCTCGACGCCGACAAGGAGGGATTCCTCCGCTCCGGCACGTCACTGATACAGACGATCGGTCGTGCGGCGCGCAACGTGTCGGGCGAGGTGCACATGTACGCCGATGTCATGACCGACTCGATGGCTCACGCGATTGAGGAGACCACGCGCCGTCGGGAAAAGCAGGTCGCCTACAACGAGGAGCGCGGTATCGATCCGCAGCCCCTGCGGAAGAAGATCGCCGACATCACCGACCAGATCATGCGCGAATCGGGTGATACGGCGGCGATGCTGGCGGGCAAGTCCGACTCGAGTCGCAAGCGCGCCCCCACGCCCAACCTCAAGCGCGAGGGCTTGGCGGCCCAAGGCGGCAACGATCTGGGCGCGATCATCGCCGATCTGAACGAGCAGATGCTGCAGGCCGCGGCGGAACTCAAGTTCGAGTTGGCCGGTCGACTTCGCGACGAGGTCGCCGACCTCAAGAAGGAACTCCGTCAGATGGAGCAGGCCGGGCACCTTCGGTAAGGCAGTCCCTGAGAGTGCGTGTGCAGGGGCCGTCCGGCCGGGGCCTCGGATGTCGGTGGCCTCGGTAGAATGTAGAGAGTGTCTATTGCAGAGGTGAACCCAGCGGAGGAGCTCGACGAGGTCGAGATGCTCGCCGCCATCTCCCGCAAGGCGCCGCCGCACAACACACTGAGCGTTCGGGGAGCTCGAGTACACAACCTTCGCAATGTCGATCTCGACATCCCTCGAGACTCGCTCGTCGTCTTCACGGGTCTTTCCGGGTCCGGCAAGTCCAGTCTCGCGTTTGACACGATCTTCGCGGAGGGCCAGCGACGCTACGTAGAGTCACTGTCCGCGTACGCGCGCCAGTTCTTGGGGCAGGTCGACCGGCCTGATGTGGACTTCATCGAAGGCCTGAGTCCTGCGGTCTCCATCGACCAAAAGTCGACCAACCGCAACCCGCGCTCGACGGTGGGCACCATCACCGAGATCTACGACTACATGCGTCTGCTGTGGGCACGCATCGGCGTGCCGCACTGCCCGGTGTGCGGCGAAAAGATCGAACGCCAGACCGTGCAGCAGATCGCCGATCAGCTCATGACCCTCGAGCCGGGCACCCGCTACCAGGTCGTGAGCCCGGTGATCAGCCAGAAAAAGGGTGAGTTCGTCGACCTGTTCGCGGAGCTCGCCTCCAGCGGCTACTCGCGGGCAATTGTCGACGGTGAGCAGATTCAACTCAGTGAGCCGCCCACACTCAAGAAGCAGTACAAGCACGACATCTCGGTCGTGGTCGATCGACTCGTGGCAGGCGACGACATCCTGACCCGTCTGACCGATTCTCTCGAGACGGCCCTGCGGCTCACCGACGGCGTCGTCTCGATCAACCTCGTCGACGAAACCGGGGATGCCGCGTGGCGTACGTTCTCCGAGAAGCTCTCGTGCCCCAACAACCACCCGCTCCAGCTGACAGAGATCGAGCCGCGCACCTTTTCGTTCAACGCACCGTTCGGAGCCTGCCCGGAGTGTTCCGGATTGGGAACGCGCATGGCGGTGGACACGGATCTGCTGATCGCCGACCCGTCGGTGACCCTCGCTGAGGGAGCCATTCTGCCATGGACCAACTCGGGCAAGGGTCTCTTCAACTACTTCGAGAAGCTGCTCGACGGGCTGTCTCGCGACCTCGGCTTCTCGCTGGACACCCCGTGGGGTGAACTCAATGACGAGGTGCAGGAGGCCATCCTCAAAGGCAACAACTTCCAGGTGACGGTCAAGTGGAAGAACCGCTACGGGCGCGAGATGAAGTACTCCACGGGCTTCGAGGGCGTCGTGCCCTACATCGAGCGCAAGTACCTCGAGGCCGAAACCGACGTGCAGCGCCAGCGCTTCGCGAGCTACCTGCGCGAGGTGAATTGTCCGGTGTGCGACGGAAAGCGGCTCAAGCCCGAAGTGCTCGCCGTCACGGTGGCCAATCGCAGCATCTCTGACATCTGTGAACTGAGCCTCGTCAACGCCCACTCGTTCATGCAGAAGCTCCAACTGTCGACACGGGACGCACGGATCGCCGCTCAGGTGCTCCGGGAGATCCGCCTTCGGCTCGAGTTCCTGATCGAGGTCGGCCTGAGCTACCTCGACCTGTCCCGCGCCGCGGCGACCCTCAGCGGCGGGGAGGCGCAACGCATCCGACTGGCCACCCAGATCGGGTCAGGCCTCACCGGGGTGCTCTACGTGCTGGATGAGCCCAGCATCGGGCTTCACCAGCGCGACAACCGACGACTCATCGAGACTCTCGTCAAACTCAAGAACCTCGGGAACACCCTCATCGTGGTTGAGCACGATGAGGACACCATTCGCACCGCGGACTGGATCGTCGACATCGGCCCCGGGGCGGGGGAGCACGGCGGTCAGGTTGTGCACTCCGGTTCGTATGAGCAATTGCTGGCCAACACCAACTCGATCACGGGCGACTACCTCGCCGGTCGCAAACGCATTGCGACGCCCAAGAAGCGTCGGCGCATCGACCCAGAGCGATCGGTCACGGTCGAGGGTGCCCGCGCGAACAACCTCAAGAACGTGACTGTAGGGTTCCCGCTCGGCCTGTTCACGGCCGTCACCGGGGTGAGCGGTTCGGGCAAGTCCAGCCTGGTAAACGACATCCTCTACAAGGTGCTCGCTAACGAACTGAACGGCGCTCGTCAGATTCCCGGAAAACACACGCGGGTCACGGGCCTCGATGAGCTCGACAAGGTCGTGCACGTCGATCAGGCGCCGATCGGGCGCACACCGCGCTCCAACCCCGCAACCTACACGGGCGTGTTCGACAAGATCCGTACGCTGTTCTCCGAGACCGGCGATGCGAAGGCGCGCGGCTACCTCCCGGGCCGGTTCAGCTTCAACGTCAAGGGCGGGCGCTGCGAGAACTGCTCTGGAGACGGCACGATCAAGATCGAGATGAACTTCCTGCCCGACGTCTACGTGGCGTGCGAAGTCTGTGGGGGAGCGCGCTACAACCGGGAGACTCTCGCCGTCAAGTACAAGGGCAAGAACATCGCCGAGGTTCTGGACATGCCGATCAGCGAGGCCGCGGAGTTCTTCGAAGCCATCTCGGCCATCCATCGTTTCCTCAAGACGCTCGAAGAGGTCGGCCTCGGCTATGTGCGGCTGGGGCAGAGCGCCACGACCCTCTCCGGCGGCGAGGCTCAGCGGGTCAAGCTCGCGACCGAGTTGCAGCGGCGATCGATGGGGCGCAGCATCTACGTGCTCGACGAACCCACGACTGGTCTGCACTTCGAGGATGTTCGCAAGCTGCTCGCCGTGCTCAACGGGCTCGTCGACAAGGGCAATACGGTCATCGTCATCGAACACAATCTCGACGTGATCAAGTCCGCCGACTGGATCATCGACCTCGGTCCAGAGGGCGGCGCCGGCGGGGGCGAGGTCCTGTCGATTGGCACCCCCGAGCAGCTCGCGAAGGTCAAGGGCAGCCACACGGGCATGTTCCTCAAGGAGACACTGGAGGGTGCTCGCGCCTAGCGAGCGACGGCGGATGGCGCAGACTGTCAGCTGGCGCCCGAAGGCGGGTGAGATTCCGACCCAGCCGGGCGTGTACCGGTTTAGGGATGCCACCTCCCGGGTGCTCTACGTGGGCAAGGCGAAGAACCTGCGCTCCCGGCTGAGCAACTACTTCGTGTCGATGTCGACGCTGCACGACCGCACGCGAAAGATGGTGCAGACCGCGACATCCGTCGAGTGGACCGTGGTCAGCAATGACTTCGAGGCGCTCCAACTCGAATTCACCTGGATCAAGGAATTCGACCCGCCCTTCAACGTGCAGTACAAGGACGACAAGAGCTATCCGTACCTCGCCATCACCCTCGGCGACCCCGTGCCGCGGGTGTTGGTCACGCGCAACCGAAGCATCCCGAACGCACGATACTTCGGGCCGTACTCCCGGGCGTGGGCGATTCGCGAAACCGTGGACATCATGCTCAAGGCGTTCCCCATGCGCAGCTGCTCCGACGCGACCTATCGGCGCGCGCAGCTGACCGGCAGACCGTGCCTGCTCGGTGATATCGGCAAATGTGCGGCCCCGTGCGTCGCCCGCGTGACGCTCGAGGAGCACAAGTCCATCGCTCTTGACTTCGCGAGCTTCATGGGAGGCAATGACTCCCGCTACGTCACGACGATCACTCGCCGCATGCGCGAGGCAGCCGACGCGCAGGACTACGAACTCGCGGCCCGCTATCGCGATCAGGTCGGGGCGATGCAGACCGCGCTCGCCAAGAACGCGGTCGTGCTGGATGACGCGGTCGATGCCGATCTTTTCGGCATAGCCCACGACGAGCTCGCCGCCGCCGTGCAGCAGTTCATCGTACGCGGCGGACGAATCCGCGGCGTACGCGGTTGGGTCGTGGACAAGGAACTCGACGTTGACTTACCCGAACTGGTCGAGTCGGTGCTGCAGAACGCGTACGAGGACGCGACCCCGCCGCGAGACATCTTCGTCCCCGCGCTGCCCGACGACAGCGCCGCTCTCGAGATCTGGCTGGGCGCCCTGAGGGAGCCGGGTGCCGGAACGAAAGTCGAGCTCAAGGTTGCGCGTCGCGGCGACAAGGCGGCCCTCGCGCAGACCGTCGCGCAGAACGCCACGAACGCACTCGTGCTCTACAAGTCGCGACGGTCGGCCGACTTCGTCGCTCGCTCCCAGGCACTCTCGGACATTCAGGAGGCGCTCGGCATGGATGAGGCCCCGCTACGCATGGAGTGTTTCGACGTCTCCCATTTGAGCGGAACCAACATCGTCGCCTCCATGGTCGTGTTCGAGGACGGGCTTCCGCGAAAGGACCAGTACCGGCGCTTCAGCATTCCCGAGTCATCCGATGACACCCAGTCCATCTACCAGGTGTTGAGCCGCCGACTGGCATATGTGCGAGAGCCCGTCGAAGAACTCGAACCGGGCACCCGCAAGAAATTTGCCTACCCGCCGCAGCTGCTCATCGTCGACGGTGGTCAGCCACAGGTTGCTGCCGCGCAGCGTGCACTCGATGAGTCGGGAGTGACGGGCATTCGGCTTGCTGGCATCGCGAAGCGACTCGAGGAGATCTGGCTGCCCGACAGCGACTACCCGGTGATCCTGCCGCGCAACAGCGACGCACTGTTTCTCATTCAGCGCATTCGCGATGAGGCCCACCGTATCGCGATCGCTTACCAGCGGCAGAAGCGCAAGAGCGATATTCAGACTGTGCTCGCCGACATCCCCGGGCTGGGGCCGGCGCGGGTCAAGGAACTTCTGAAGCACTTCGGATCGGTATCGCGCCTGCGTGCGGCAGACGCTGCCGCCGTCGCCGAGGTGCGTGGCATCGGACCCGTGCTGGCTCAGACCGTGGTCGAACGGCTGCGCTCGTGAGCGCGGCCGACCGGTAGTCTGGTTTCCGATGACCGAGCCAGTCGCCCAGGAGATGCTCATCGTCACCGGCATGTCCGGCGCCGGGCGATCGACGGTAGGTAATGCCCTCGAGGATCTCGGCTGGTACGTCGTCGACAACCTTCCACCCCAGATGCTGCGTCCGCTCGTGGAGCTCGCCCAGCACGCGGGCAACTCGCTTCCCCGGATCGCGGCGATCGTGGACGTGCGCGGTGGCAAGCTGTTCTCCGACGTGCAGCAGGCGATCGAACTGCTTCGCGGCAACGCGATGGTGCGGGTACTCTTCCTCGACGCGACCGATGCGACCCTTGTTCGGCGCTTCGAGCAGGTGCGCAGGCCGCATCCGCTTCAAGGGGACGGCACGCTCCTCGACGGTATCGCCGCGGAGCGCTCCCGCATGGCCGAGATCCGCGAGTCGAGTGACATGGTCATCGACACCTCGGAGCTCAACATTCACCAGCTGGCCACCACCATTACGGAGCGGTTCGCGGAGGAGAACAGCGCGGGCTTGCGCGTCACCGTGATGAGTTTCGGTTTCAAGTACGGCGTACCGACCGATGCCGACCTGACCGCTGACGCTCGTTTTCTGCCCAATCCGTTCTGGGATCCCGAGCTCAAGTCACTCACCGGGCGCGACCAGAAGGTCATCGACTACGTGCTCGGGCAGCCGGGGGCGACCGAGTTCGTCGCGAGCTACGCGGCTGCGATGGCCCCGGTGTTCGCGGGGTACCAGCGTGAGAACAAGCGACACGCTACGATCGCCATTGGATGCACGGGGGGAAAGCATCGCTCTGTCGCCGTGGCCGAGGAACTCGCGGCCGCGCTGCGAAGCCTTCCGGGCGTCGCCGTCAGCGTGAAGCACCGGGATCTCGGCCGCGAGTGACGCGGTTACGCTTAGTGTGCGCACCACCTGACAGACTTTCAGAAGGAGATTCCTCGTGGCACTAACCGCCGAGGTCAAGGAGGAACTTGCGCTGATCGAGACGGGCAAGACGACCGTCAGGGCGGCCGAGCTCGCCACGATCCTGCGGTTCTCGGGTGGCCTCCATGTGATTTCGGGACGTATCGCTGTCGAGTCCGAGGTGGAGAGCGAGCAACTTGCGAAGCGGATCCGCAAGGACATCGCCGAGTTGTACGGCGTGCGGGCCGAGATCACGATGGTCTCCGCTTCGGGGGTGCGCCGAACGACCCACTATCTTGTTCGCGTGCTCGACGGGGGCGAGACCCTTGCGCGTCAGACCGGGCTGCTGGATGCTCGCCGCCGGCCCATCCGGGGATTGCCCAACAAACTCACCACGGGGAGCAGGGACGACCTAGCCGCCGTGTGGCGTGGCGCTTTCCTCGCGGCCGGAAGCCTGACCGATCCCGGGCGATCTGCGGTGCTCGAGGTCACGTGTCCGGGCAACGAGGCTGCCATGGCTCTCGTCGGTGCCGCTGGACGCCTACGGATCTCGGCCAAGGCTCGCGAGGTGCGTGGAGTTCATCGTGTCGTCGTGCGCGACGGTGAGGCGATCGGCGCGATGCTCGAGCTCATGGGGGCGGCCAAGGGCGTCGCGAGTTGGAACGAACTGCGCCAGCGTCGCGAGGTACGGGCGACCGCGAACCGGCTGGTGAACTTTGACGACGCGAACTTGCGCCGTTCCGCGCAGGCGGCCGTCGCAGCCTGCGCGCGGGTGGAGCGGGCGATGGAGATCCTCGACGGCGACGTCCCTGAACATCTGCGGTATGCGGGTGAGCTCCGACTGCGATTCCGGGATTCGAGCCTTGACGAGCTCGGACACCATGCCGACCCGCCGATGACGAAGGATGCCGTGGCCGGGCGAATCCGCCGCCTCCTCGCGATGGCCGACAAGCGCGCATCCGATCTGGGAATCCCGGGAACCGACGCCAACCTTCCGCCCGATCTCGACGAGTAGGCGTATCGGGGCCACCCGGATGACCGTGGGTCACGCCTAGTAGACTGGCCACGTCATCCCGCCTCGGCGCACCGATCGAGGTTTCAGGGTCAAGTGCTAGGAGATTCTTTCAATGGCTGACTACTCGCTCCCGGAGCTCACGTACGACTACTCGGCGCTCGCGCCGAGCATCAGCGGCGCCATCATGGAGCTGCACCACAGCAAGCATCACCAGGCCTACGTAACGGGAGCCAACGCGGCCGTTACTGCGATGGCCGCGGCCCGCGACTCGGGGGATCTCGCGAACATCAACAAGCTCGAGAAGGACCTCGCGTTCAACCTCGGTGGGCACGTGAACCACTCGATCTTCTGGACCAACCTCTCTCCAGACGGTGGAGACAAGCCCACTGGTGAGCTCGCGAGTGCGCTTGACGACAATTTCGGCTCGTTCGACAAGTTCACCGCGCACTTCACGGCAGCGGCCATGGGTGTGCAAGGATCCGGATGGGCCGCACTGACGTGGGACTCGATCGGCCAGAAGCTGCTGATCAACCAGTTCTTCGACCAGCAGAGCAACTTCGCCGCCGGATCGGTTCCCCTCCTGTTGCTGGACGTCTGGGAGCACGCGTACTACCTCGACTACAAGAACGTGCGTGCCGACTACGTCAAGGCGTTCTGGAACATCGCGAACTGGGCCAACGTGCAGGATCGCTTCTCGGCCGCGCGTGAGAAGACCAACGGCCTGCTGGTACTGTCATAGCGGCACGGTGGCCTGGGCCCCGCCCCGGCCACCCCTCCATCACCACCACTACAACACCGGCACGACCTGAGCGCGTCTCTGGCGCCGAAGAACAACTGGAGTCGAATTGAGCGTCAAGATTGGCATCAACGGGTTCGGCCGCATCGGCCGCAATTTCTTCCGCGCGGCCTTGGCGAAGGGAAGTGACCTCGAGATCGTGGCGGTCAATGACCTCACCGACAACAAGACCCTGGCCCACCTGTTGAAGTACGACTCCATAACCGGCCGCCTGGATGCCACGGTGGAGTTCGACGGCGAGCAGATCGTGGTCAACGGCAAGGCCATCCGAGTCTTCGAGGAGAAGGACCCCGCCAACCTCCCGTGGGGCGACCTCGGTGTGGACATCGTCATTGAGTCGACCGGCCGCTTCACAAAGTCCGAGGACGCCTCCAAGCACATCACCGCGGGCGCGAAGAAGGTCATCGTCTCGGCACCGGCATCGGGCGCGGATGTCGCGACTCTCGTGCTCGGGGTGAACGAGGGCACCTACGACCCGGCGGTTCACAACATCATCTCCAACGCCTCGTGCACGACGAACTGCCTCGCACCCCTTGCGAAGGTGTTCATGGAGGCCTTCGGCATCGAGCGTGGCCTCATGACCACGGTGCACGCGTACACCGCTGATCAGAACCTTCAGGATGGCCCGCACAGCGACCTGCGACGCGCTCGGGCCGCGGCGCACAACATCATCCCGACCTCGACCGGCGCCGCCAAGGCGCTCGGCCTCGTGATCCCCGAACTCGTGGGCAAGCTCGACGGCTACGCCCTCCGCGTTCCGGTGATCACCGGGTCCATCACCGACCTCACAGTAACGGCCAGCCGTCCCGTGACCGTCGATGAGGTCAACGCGGCGTACAAGGCTGCCGCGGCGGGGCCGCTGAAGGGCATCCTCAAGTACACGGAAGACGAGATCGTCTCAAGCGACATCGTCGGCGACCCGCACTCCTCGATCTTCGACGCCGGCCTCACGAAGGTGATCGGCGACCAGGTCAAGGTCGCGTCGTGGTACGACAACGAGTGGGGCTACTCCAACCGACTCGTTGACGTCACCGAGTACGTCGGCGCCCGACTCTAGTACCGTCATGTCCCTTCGAACCATCGAGTCGCTGGGGAACCTCCGGGGCAAGCGGGTGATCGTCCGTTGCGATCTGAACGTGCCACTCAAGGACGCCCACATCACTGACGACGGTCGCATCCGCGCATCCTTGCCGACCCTCAACGCCCTGCTGCATGCGGGTGCCCGGGTTGTCGTAATCTCCCACCTGGGACGGCCCGACGGCGAACCTGACGCCAGATATAGCCTCGAGCCGGTCGCACAACGGCTCAGCGAGCTTCTCGGCAAACCCGTGGTCTTCGCTCACGACACCGTGGGCTCCGCAGCCGAAGAGGCCGTCGCTGGCCTAGCCGATGGCGACATCGCGCTGCTCGAGAACCTCCGGTTCAACGCCCACGAAACGACGAAGGATGACAGCGACCGCGAGCACTTCGCGACAAAGCTCGCCCGGTTCGGCGACGCGTTCGTCTCCGATGGTTTCGGTGTCGTTCATCGCAAGCAGGCCAGCGTGTTCGAGCTGGCCCGAGAGCTCCCGAGTGCCGCAGGCATCCTCATCACTCAGGAACTATCGGTCCTAGAGCGGCTCACCGTCGATCCCGAGAAGCCCTACACGGTCGTGCTGGGCGGATCAAAGGTCTCCGACAAACTCGGCGTCATCGCTGCATTGCTACCTAAGGTCGACACGCTCCTCATCGGTGGGGGAATGATGTTCACCTTCCTCGTGGCTCAGGGCCACAAGGTGGGAGCGAGCCTGGTTGAACCGGACCAGGTGGACGCCGTGGCTGGATACCTAAAGCAGGCCGAGAGCTTGGGTGTCGAGATCATCCTGCCGACGGATGTGGTCGTGGCGGCGGCCTTCGCGGGCGATGCCGACCACGTCGTCACGCTGACCGACGCCATCGAGGACACGCCGTTCGGTGCGGCCGGCCTAGGTCTCGACATCGGTCCGGACTCTGGCGCGCGCTTCGCGGACGTGATTCGATCCTCGCGCACGGTGTTCTGGAACGGGCCGATGGGAGTGTTCGAGTTGACCCCCTTCGCGGCGGGTACGAGAGCCGTGGCATCCGCTCTCGCTGACTTCGACGGCCTCGGTGTGGTCGGCGGCGGAGACTCCGCGGCTGCGGTGCGGGCGCTCGGCTTCAAGGACGACCAGTTCGGTCACATCTCAACCGGTGGCGGCGCGAGCCTCGAGTTTCTCGAGGGTAAGCACCTGCCAGGACTGGAGGTACTCGGATGGCAGCGGTAGACCCATCTCGCGCGGCGAAGACCACGCGAGTGCCCCTCATCGCGGGCAACTGGAAGATGAACCTCGACCACCTGCAGGCCGTGGCCTTCGTGCAGAAGCTCGCGTGGACGCTGAAGGATGCCGGACATGACTTCGGCGCAGACGGGTCTGAGGTCGCCATCTTCCCCCCGTTCACCGATCTACGGTCGGTACAGTCTCTCGTTTCGGGTGACAAGCTCGACGTCGTGTTCGGTGCTCAAGACCTATCCGAGCAGGACTCCGGCGCCTACACGGGAGAGATCTCGGGCGCCTTCCTCGCGGCCCTCGAATGCACCTACGTGATCATCGGACACTCGGAGCGGCGCACGCTGCACGGCGAAACCGATGAGCAGCTCGCCCGCAAGGTTGCCGCGGCTATCCGGTACGGCCTGGTTCCGGTGCTGTGCGTGGGAGAGACTGCGGATGACCTCGAACAGCACGGACCGAGCGCCGGGCCGGTGGCCCAGCTGAAGGCCGCGCTGGCGGGCATCACAGGAAGCCCCAATATCGTTGTCGCCTACGAGCCGGTCTGGGCGATCGGCTCGGGGCTCGCCGCAACGCCGGAGCAGGCCGAGCAGGTCGCGGCGAAGCTACGTGAGACTCTTGCCGAGCTGTACGGCTCCGGAGTCGCGGATGCCACCCGCATCCTGTACGGCGGATCGGTCAAGTCGGGCAACATCGCCTCGCTCATGCGCGAGCCGAACGTCGACGGTGCGCTAGTCGGCGGCGCCAGTCTGGATGTCGCGGAGTTCGCCAGCATCGCGCGCTTCCAGAAGCACGTCGGAACCTGATGCAACCCAAGCATCATGGCTTATCGTGCCGTACCGCCAATCGCCTATACTTGGCAGGGCTTTTCGAAAGGGTTGACTCGTGCAAATTCTAGAGGTAGTGCTCCAAGTGATTCTGGGGATCACAAGCCTGCTGCTCACCCTCCTGATCCTGCTTCACCGCGGTCGTGGCGGTGGTCTATCTGACATGTTCGGCGGCGGCGTCACCTCAAACCTCGGCGCGTCAGGTGTCGCAGAGCGCAACCTGAACCGCATCACCGTGATCCTCGCCGTGATCTGGATCAGCTCCATCGTGGTCTTGGGGCTCATCACCAAGTTCGACGGCGCGTAAGGGGTCCTCATGGCATCCGGTGGCAGTGCAATTCGGGGTTCGCGCGTAGGGTCTGGGCCGATGGGCGAGCAGGATCGCGGATACCACGCGGACCGCATCCAAGTCTCCTACTGGGACGAGATGGGCAACGAAACCGTGCGTAACTTCGCTGCCAACCTGCCCGACGACGAGATCCCGGAGATCATCGACTCCCCGTCGACGGGCTTGCCTGCCGGCCGGGACAAGAACAACACCAGCATTCGCTGGAACAACAATTAACGGTAGCGGTGCAACATTCGCACTTCCATTAATTGATGCATGTAAGGCAGATTACGCAACAGCATCAGGTAACAGCGTTAA
>JBJXDR010000129.1:0-25116 GCA_046155245.1 Rhodoglobus sp.
CCGGCGAGCGCTCCTTCAACTTCGTGGGCCGCCGTCGCATCTGGTACGCAATCGCGGCCGTGATGATCGGCCTCTCGATCCTGCTGCCGGTGCTTCGCGGCGGGTTCGTGTTCGGTATCGAATTCAGTGGTGGTTCGGAGTTCCAGATTTCCGGCGTCGCCGACGTCGGGCAGCAGGTCGCGACGGAAGCAGTGACCGGCGTCGTGCCGAATGCAACGTCACGCGTGTCATCCGTCGGTACCGATTCGGTGCGGGTGCAGACCGAGCAGCTCACCACCGAGCAGTCGACGGGTGTACGCGACGCCCTTGCGGCCGCCTATGACGTACCCGCCGATCAGGTCACCTCGTCGTTCATCGGCCCCTCATGGGGCGCTGACATCACGGGAGCGGCGATTCGTGCATTGATCGTCTTCGTGGCACTGGCGGCCATCATGATGGCCATCTACTTCCGCACCTGGAAGATGTCACTGGCCGCGATCGTGTCGCTGTTCCACGACATGATCCTCACTGTCGGCGTGTACGGAGCCTTCGGGTTCGAGATCACCCCCGCCGCGGTGATCGGCTTCCTCACGATCCTCGGCTACTCGCTGTACGACACGGTGGTCGTATTCGACAAGATCCGCGAGAACACGAGCGAGGCATCCGGTCGAACCTTCGCAGAGTCGGTCAACCTCGCGGTCAACCAGACCCTTGTGCGGTCGATCAACACGGGAGTTGTCGCGGCACTGCCCGTTGGAGCGATCTTGTTCATCGGGACGACGCTGCTCGGGGCGGGTACGCTCCGCGACATCTCGCTCGCGCTGTTCGTGGGTATCCTCGTGGGCACATATTCGACCATCTTCATTGGCGCGCCGCTCTACTCGCAGCTACGGGAGAACGAGCCTCTTATTGCCAAAACCACGAAGAAGGTCACCGCCAACTCGACGCGGGCCACGACGGGCGCGGTTCGCTGAGATCGTGACCGTTATTCCGGGGGCAAACGAAGCCGAAATCGATGTGGAACAAGCGATAGCTCTGACGGCTCAAGGCGCCTACCTACTCGACGTTCGTGAGCAGAGTGAGTGGGACGCGGGCCACGCGCCAGGAGCGCACCTGCTGCCTATGTCGGTCATCCAGCAGCGCCTTGACGAGGTGCCGGACGATCGCTCGGTTTACGTGATCTGCCACAGCGGTGCACGATCTGCGCGGGTGACGGAATACCTCCGTTCCCTCGATCTGATCGCGATCAATGTGGCCGGCGGCATGATCGCCTGGCAGGCGGCGGGCGGCGAGATGGCGCACTCCCCGGCGACCTAGAATTGAGCGTGGAGGTGCGCGCATGACCGAGACAACGCAGAGCACCGCCTCGCTGCGCACGCTTCTGCCGCGCATCTTCTCCCGCGCTCAACCTTCCGGGGCCGTCGACCGCCTCATCAAGACGGTACGAACCCACCACCCGAAGGCTGACATCGCGCTCATCGAGCGCGCCCACGCGGCCGCCGAGAAGGCCCACACTGGCCAGCAGCGCAAGAGCGGCGAGCCCTACATCACGCACCCGATCGCGGTTGCCCAGATTCTCGCCGACCTCGGGATCGGCGCGAAGACGCTCGCTGCTGCCCTGCTTCACGACACGGTCGAAGACACCGAGTACACCCTCGATGTGCTCCGCAAGGACTTCGGCGACGAGATCGCCATGCTCGTCGATGGCGTGACGAAGCTCGACAAGGTCAAGTACGGCGACAGCGCCCAGGCCGAGACCGTGCGCAAGATGATCGTCGCGATGTCCAAGGACATTCGCGTGTTGGTGATCAAGCTCGCCGACCGCCTGCACAACGCGCGTACGTGGGGGTTCGTGGAGGAGGCATCCGCGAGTCGCAAAGCGCAGGAGACCTTGGAGATCTACGCACCGCTCGCGCACCGGCTCGGAATTCAGGCGATCAAGCTCGAGCTCGAGGACCTGTCATTCGCCGTTCTGCAGCCCAAGCTTTACGTGGAGATCGAGAGCCTCGTCTCCAAGCGCACCCCGCAGCGGGAGCAGTTCGTGCAGCAGGTGATCGACGCGGTTAACGACGACCTGAAGGCGGCGAAGATCAAGGGGTCCGTCGCAGGACGACCCAAGCAGTACTACTCGATCTACCAGAAGATGATCGTGCGAGGCAGGGAGTTCGATGAGATTTACGACCTCGTCGGCATTCGTGTGCTGGTCAACTCGGTTCGGGACTGCTACGCGGTGCTCGGCTCCATCCACGCCCGCTGGAATCCGATTCCCGGTCGGTTCAAGGACTACATCGCGACCCCCAAGTTCAACCTGTACCAGTCGCTTCACACGACGGTGATCGGGCCCGAGGGTCGCGCCGTGGAGCTCCAGATCCGCACCCACGAAATGCACCAGCGCGCGGAGTTCGGGGTCGCGGCGCACTGGAAGTACAAGGCGCGGGCCAAAGGTGAGGAGGTCGGTGGGCGTGCCGACGACGCCGATATGGCTTGGCTTGCCCACATCACGGACTGGCAGTCCGAGACCGAAGATCCGGGGGAGTTCCTCGACAGTCTTCGTTTCGAGATCGGCGCGAAGGAGGTCTACGTCTTCACGCCGCAGGGCAAAGTGATCGGCTTGCCCGCGGGTGCTACTCCGGTCGACTTCGCCTACGCCGTGCACACCGAAGTCGGGCACCGCACAATGGGGGCGAAGGTCAACGGTCGACTCGTGCCGCTGGAGAGCACGCTCAACAGCGGGGACTCGGTCGAGGTGTTCACATCGAAGAGCCCCGACGCGAGCCCGAGCCAGGACTGGCTGCACTTCGTCAAGAGCACCCGCGCGCGCAACAAGATCCGGGCGTGGTTCACGAAGGAGCGCCGCGAGGAGGCGATCGAACAGGGCAAGGATGCGATCGCTCGCGCGATGCGCAAGCAAAACCTCCCCTTGCAGAAACTCATGAGCCAGGACTCCTTCGCCGAGGTAGCCGCCCAGATGCGCTACGACGACGTGTCGGCGCTCTACGCGGCCGTGGGTGAGGGCCACGTCTCTACACAGTCAGTGATCGAGAAAGTGCTCGCCTCGCTGCACACCGAGGCGGAGACCGAGGATTCCGAGATCGAGTTCGCGCCGAAAGGGCGCAGCCGGGTCCTCAAGAACAGTGACTCCGGCGTACTGGTGCGCGGTGCGCCCGACATTCTCGTCAAACTCGCGAAGTGCTGCACTCCAGTCCCTGGCGACGAGATCGTGGGGTTCGTCACGCGCGGCGCCGGTGTGTCGGTGCATCGCAGCGACTGCAACAACGTGGCATCCCTCCTGCAGGAACCCGAGCGCATGATCGACGTCGAATGGGCGCCGACATCGAAGACGGTCTTCTTGGTTCAGATCCAGGTAGAGGCACTCGACCGGGCGGGACTGCTCTCAGACATCACGCGGGTTCTGAGCGAGAACCACGTCAACATACTCTCGGCGACGGTGTCGACCTCGAGCGACCGCTTGGCCCTGAGTCGGTACGTCTTCGAGATGGGCGACACCACGCATTTGGACCGCGTGCTGAACGCCGTGCGTCGAATCGATGCCGTGTACGACGTCTACCGCGTGAACTCGGGCTAGATGCAGCTCGCGAGTCGCTCTTCAGCAAGGGTCTTGTGGGGGAGATTGCGGCGGCGGTTCAGGTGACCGCGGAACTCGGGCATCCCGATACCGGTCGAGGCCATGAGGTAGCGCACGATCTGCCGCTCCTCGTCGGCGAAGATCGCACTGAAGCGCGCGAGGTCGACGCAGGTACGTAGGGCGCTCGTGACCTGTCGGCCGGCCAGGGTGACCATGTCGTCCGGTTCGATCACTACCTCCCGAACGGTGATCCAGCGCGAGGTCTGGTGAGCGACGCGCTCGTCTAGCGTTGAGCAGAACTCGTGGGGAACCGGGGGCGATGCGAGCGCTCCCCAGATCCACGCCGCAGTGCGTTGCTCTGCGATCAGCCGGGGATTCGCCGACGACAGGGATGCTGCTCGGTGTGGTGGCTGCTCCAGCTCGTCGACCGGGGCGAACCCCGCGCCCACCGCGAAGACTTCGCCATCGAGTCGGGCGGCGAGTAATTCGGCAAGCGGGAGGTCGGTGGCGCGGAGCACGAGTGGGATGATGGGAGTCATCCACTCAGGATCACTCGGTGGCGACTGCCTCGGGGCGCTCTGTAGGAGACCAGTGGACTGGCAGCCCCTGTTAGTTCTTGAGCGCGCCTAGCCAAGCCCGTCGGGCGTCGAGCGCTTCTTGGGCCTCGGCGATCTTGCGCTTGTCGCCGCTGGACTTGGCGGCGTCGAGCTCACGCTCGAGCTTCGAGATCGCCTCGTTGAGCTGCCCGAGGAAGCCCTCCTCGCGCTGCTGGCGCTCGGGGTTGGAGCGCTGCCAGTGGTCCTCGTCGAGCTTACGGACGGCGGTCTCGACTTTACGCAGACGGTCCTCGATGACCTTGACCTGTTCGCGCGGAACCTTGCCGATCTTGTCCCAGCGCTTCTGAATCGACAGCAGGGCGTCCTTGGCCTTCACCCGATCCGTCTCGACCAGGAGCGGCTCGGCCTCAGTGAGCAGTTCGAGTTTGAGAGCTAGGTTTGCCTCGAATTCGACGTTGTCCTTGGCGTCGATTTCCGACTTGGCGGCGTAAAGCGCATCGCCCGCGTCCTTGAACTTGGCCCACAGGGTGTCGTCGAACTTCTTGCCCGCGCGCCCCGCCGCCTTCCACTCGTCAAGAAGCGAGCGATAGGCGGGGATGCCGTCGACTCCCTTGGCAATAAGGGCCTCGGCCTTGTCGACGAGCCCCTGCTTGGTCGCCCGAGCATCCTTGTGTACGCTGTCGAGCTCGGCGAAGAACGCCTTGCGGTGGCCATCGATTGTTGTCCGGGCGGCCCGGAACCGCTTCCAGAGATCGTTGGCCTCAGTCTTGGGCAGGCGAGGGCCGTCGGCCTGATGTTGCTGCCAGCGGGCGAAGATGTCATCCAGTGTTGCGGTGACCTGTTTCCACTGCGCCTTTACGGGGTCCTGGGCGGCGAGGTTCTCGGCCTCAACAACGAGAGCCTCGCGCTCGGCGAGGGCGGCTGCGACGAGCGCCTTTGCCTCCTCGCTCTGCTTCTCGGTGAGCTCGGTCAGCGTGCCGCCGAGCGCCTCGATGCGGCTCTGAAGCGCGGCAAGGTTACCCACAGCGTTCGCGCCAGCGATGCTCTTGCGCAGCGTCGCGACGGCCTTGGTGACGTCAGCCGCCGGCGCCCCGCGCTTCACGCGCTGTTCGAGCAGTGTCACCTGACCGGCGAGCTCGGTGAACTTGCGCTCGAAGTAGGCGAGGGCCTCCTCCGCGGTGCCATCGGGATACTGCCCCACGACTCGCTCGCCGGCGGCCTCGCGCACGTAGACGGTGCCCGTCTCGTCAACGCGGCCCCACGGAGCCGTCTCCTCAGTCACGTGATTCACCTTGCTCGAGAAGGATGTTCTGCCTTGCCCAGCGGGCGGTCACCAGCTTATGGCAAGCGACCCGACCCCCGAACGGCGTTACTGGATCGTGAAGCTCGTGATCGTCGTGGGTACCAAGGGCGGGCCGTCAGGGGACCCGTCGGCCGTGCCGCCGTTGGCGATCTGAGCGATGAGACCGTCGAGACCGCTCGTCACCATGCCGACCACCGAGTAACCGCCCGCGGCATCATTGGGCAAAGTGGTGTCTTGGAAGACGATGAAGAACTGTCGGCCGTTGCTGTACCCGTCACCAGATGCGCGCGCGATCGCGATCGTGCCGGCCGGATAGACACCGTCGGCTGGAGCGTTTTCGATCGGGCCGAAGCTGTATGACGGATCGCTCGCACCTGTCCCGTCGAGCGACCCGCACTGCAGCAGCCCGGCCGCGCCGGTGAGAAGCCGGTGGCAGGTCTTGCCCACGTAATAGCCGGTCAGCGAGTCAGCGAGAAGCGACGAGACGGCCTGGGGCGCGAGTGCCCCATCGAGAGTCACACCGAGCTGAATGTCGTTCAGCCCCAAGGTACCGGTGTACGTCTTGCCCTGCGCGAAGCCGGGATCCGGAACGTCGCCGACATTCTGTCCCGATGCCGGGGGTGCGGTTTCGCTAGCCGACGGAGCCGGCGTGGGAGTGCCTGGACCGCCATTGAAGTAGAAGATCTGCAGTACCGCCGCTGCGGCCGCCACGATGACAAGTACTCCCACGGCGTACCCGTTGTCGCGCTTGCGACGGGTGAGCTGGTTGGCGTGTACGGCCTGCCGGGCGTTGTAGCGCCGAAGTCGCTCGCGCGCCTCACGCGCCTCGCGCTCGGTGTTCTTACTCGCTGCCACAGGAGATCTCCTTCGGGATGATGCGTGGGGTCGAGTAACTTTACGACAGTCGGGGCGGGGGATGCGGACAGCGGTCGCGGCTAGCATTGCCGCTATGAACGCACAGCCCGGACTGCGCAGCGGAGCCACCCCGCTCGCGGTTCGGATGAGGCCCACGCGACTCGACGAGATCGCAGGCCAGGGACACCTTCTCACGCCGGGATCGCCACTCCTGAGTCTCGCCGGCGAGGGCACGGGGGAGCTAGGGTCCGTCTCAATCATCCTGTGGGGTCCGCCCGGAACCGGCAAGACCACCCTCGCGAAGGCGATCGCGACCAGTTCGGGCCGCAAGTTCGTCGAGCTCTCTGCGGTGTCGGCGGGCGTTCGCGATGTGCGCCAGGTCATAGAGGAGGCGCTGTCGAGTCGTGACCTGTACGGCCTCACGACAGTCCTGTTCCTCGACGAGATTCACCGGTTCACGAAGGCCCAACAGGATGCCCTGCTGCCGGGGGTGGAGAACGGGTGGGTCATCCTCATCGCGGCCACGACCGAGAATCCCTCGTTCTCGGTGATCGCACCGCTGCTGTCGCGGTCACTTCTGCTCACGCTCGAACCCCTGAACGACGACGACCTGGGGCTCGTGATCGACCGCGCCGTTGGCGACGCTCGTGGGTTGGCCGGCTTGATCGAACTCGATGCTGAGGCCCGAAGTGCCATCATCCGTCTGTCGTCCGGAGATGCCCGGCGGGCCCTTACCGCGTTGGAGGCATCGGCCCTCGTGGCGGCCGCGTCGGCAGAGGGGGAGACCACGCCGCGTGTCACGACAGAGATTGTCGCGGTGGCGGTTGACCGCGCTCTGTTGCGCTACGACCGCCAGGGCGACGAGCACTACGACGTGATCAGCGCGTTCATCAAGTCGGTGCGCGGCTCTGATGTGGATGCGGCCCTGCACTACCTCGCGCGCATGATCGAAGCCGGTGAGGACCCGCGGTTCATCGCTCGCCGACTCATCATCTCCGCGGCCGAGGATGTCGGCATGGCCGACCCGCAGGCGCTCCTGATCGCGATGGCGGCAGCCGATGCAGTTCAGTTGATCGGCATGCCGGAAGGGCGCATCCCGCTCGCGGAGGCCGTGGTGTACCTCGCGACGGCTCCCAAGTCCAACGCGGCGTACGTGGCATTGGATGCCGCGATCGCCGACGTGCGCGCGGGCCGCATCGGTCGCGTGCCTCCGCACCTCCGCGATGCGCACTACCCCGGCGCGAAGAGTCTCGGCCACGGGAAGGGATATCTCTACTCCCATGACTCCGACATCGGAGTCGTCGCGCAGCAGTATCTGCCCGACGAGCTGGTGGGCACCGAGTACTACAGTCCGACGACCCACGGTAACGAGCGGGATGTTTCGGCCCGTCTGGAGAAGCTGCGCGCCATCATCCGCGGCGGATGATAGTATTTACACCGCCCAAGGCCTGATTTCCGCGCGCGGCTGCAACGGAATCGCTGGCCGAGGAACACACGGTCTGTAGCCGACCGGGCTCCACGGGTTATCCCTCTGATTTCACCGGAATGCTGTTGCGCGCTCACGCGTGTGCGCGAACCACCGGTAGCCCTGTAAGAACTCATAGAAAAGGACACCGTGTCTACCAAGTCACGTACACGCAGCAAGACCCGCCTCTCGCGCGCTCTGGGCATTGCCCTCACGCCCAAGGCCGCCAGATACCTTGAGAAGCGCCCTTATGCTCCCGGCGAGCACGGCCGTACCAAGCGCAAGCAGGACAGCGACTACGCCGTGCGTCTGCGCGAGAAGCAGCGTCTCCGTGCCCAGTACGGCATCCGCGAAGCCCAGCTCAAGATTCAGTTCGAGGAGGCCCGCAAGGCCGCCGGCCTTACCGGTGAGAACCTCGTTGAGCAGCTCGAGATGCGTCTCGACGCAATCCTCGTGCGCTCCGCGATCGCCCGCACCACGGCTCAGGCTCGCCAGATGGTCGTGCACCGCCACATTCTCGTTGACGGCAAGCTTGTCGACCGCCCCTCGTTCCGGGTAAAGCCGGGTCAACTCGTGCACGTCAAGGCGCGCAGCGAGGGCATGGACATCTTCCAGGTCGCCGCTGCCGGTGGTCACGTGGACGTTCTGCCCAAGACCCCGGGTTACCTCGAGGTCGAGCTCGACAAGCTCCACGCCCGTCTCGTGCGTCGCCCCAAGCGCGCCGAGGTGCCGGTGACGTGTGACGTGCAGCTCGTCGTGGAGTACTACGCGGCTCGCTAATCCTTACTACTCTGAAGGCGGGTCACCGGAGGGCGGCCCGCCTTCGTCGTACTCGGGAGGATCCCATGTCGGGTTCAGACATCGCAGGACTGATCGCCGCGGGAATCTTCGCGGTGCTCGTGGGCCTGCTGACCGTGCCACTTCTCAAGCTCGGGCGTGTGTTCGACGAGACAAGCACCGCGATCCGCGAGTTGGGGCACAATCTCACCCCCCTCCTCGAGGAGGCCACCACGACCGTCAGCAAGACAAACAAGCAGTTGGCCCGAGTCGACGCCATCACCACGAACGTCGAGGAGGTCACGGGCAACGTGTCGGCTCTGGTCGCGCTGTTTGCCGCGACCGTCGGTGGACCGCTGATCAAGATCGCGGGCTTCACCGCCGGCGTGCGGGCTGCAATCGTCGGTACCCGATCGAGCCGAAAGCTCCCGCGCCCGACGAAGTAAGCTGGATGCGTCGTCATCCGTATCTGCAAGGAGCCTGTCATGAAGAGCATCATCCTGCTGGCCGTCGGTGTTGCGGCCGGTTTCGTCGTCGCCCACCAGGTTGCGAAGACCCCCGAGGGCAAGCAGTTCTTCGCCGACGTCGACAGCAAGGCCCGTGAGTTTGGCAGCGCCGTAATCGATGGCTACAAGGCCCGGGAGGCGGAGCTGCGGGCGGCGGTCGCCGAGGCGGAGGACGTCATCGCCGACCTTTCCAAGCGCGTCAAGTAGCCCACGGGTGCACACCGCCGACATACAGCACCGCTGGCTCAACTTCTTCGGCGACCGTGGTCACACCATCGTGCCCTCGGCGTCGCTCGTAAGCGACGACCCGACCCTACTCTTCACGGTGGCCGGGATGGTGCCGTTCGTGCCCTACCTCACCGGACTGGTGCCCGCACCGTACCCGCGCGCCACAAGCGTCCAGAAGTGCATCCGCACCTTGGACATCGAGGAGGTCGGCAAGACTCCGCGCCACGGGACGTTCTTCCAGATGAACGGAAACTTCTCGTTCGGGGACTACTTCAAGGAGCAGGCGATCGAGTACGCCTGGGAGTTGCTCACGTCGAACGAAGCCGATGGCGGCCTCGGATTCGACGAGAAGGACCTCTGGGTCACCGTGTACAAGGATGACGACGACGCAGTCAACTTCTGGAAGAAGACCGCGGGGCTGCCCGATGAACGCATCCAGCGCCTCGATATGGACACGAACTACTGGTCGACCGGGCAGCCGGGGCCGGCCGGTCCCTGCTCCGAGATCTTCTTCGACCGCGGGCCGGCGTACGGCATCGACGGCGGGCCGGCGACGGATGACGACCGCTACGTCGAGATCTGGAACCTCGTCTTCATGCAGTACTTGCGCGGCGAGGGCTCCGGCAAGAACTTCGAGATCCTCGGCGAGCTGCCCAAGAAGAACATCGATACCGGCATGGGCATGGAGCGGGTCGCCTTCATCAAGCAGGGCGTCGAGAACATGTACGAGATCGACCAGGTGCGTCCGGTGCTCGATAAGGCGGCAGAACTGTCGAAGCGCGCATATGGCGCCAACCATCAAGACGATGTGCGGATGCGCGTAATCGCCGACCACGTGCGATCCAGCCTGATGCTGATGTCCGACGGCGTGAGCCCGAGCAACGAGGGCCGCGGCTACATCCTGCGTCGTCTCCTTCGTCGCAGCGTGCGCGCCATGCGATTGCTGGGTGTCGAGGAGCCCACGTTCAGCGAACTCTTCCCGGCGTCGAGAGATGCGATGAAGGAGCAATACCCCGAGGTGTCCAGCGACTTCGACCGCATCTCGCGGCTCGCCCTCGCTGAGGAGGAGACCTTCCTGCGCACCCTTGCGAGCGGCACGAGCATCCTCGACCTCGCGGTTACGCGCACCCAGCAGGCCGGTACGAGCCAGCTGCCGAGCGACACCGCATTTCTGCTTCACGACACCTACGGATTCCCGATCGACCTGACCCTCGAGATCGCCGAGGATGCCGGGCTCACCGTCGACCGCGCCGCGTTCGACGAGCTCATGCTGCACCAACGCACGATCGCCAAGGCAGACGCCAAGTCGAAGAAGCAGCACCTTGCCGACCTGTCGGTGTACAGCGAGTTCCGCGCCCACGGCGAGACGGTCTTCACCGGCTACGAATATCTGACGACCGAGAGCACGGTTTTGGGGCTCATCGTCGACGGTCAAGCCGTGTCGACCGCGTCGGCTGGCGACATCGCAGAGGTGATCCTCGCCGAGACATCGCTCTACCCGGAGTCCGGTGGCCAGGAGGCTGACGCCGGCACGATCGTGGGCGCCGGGTTCGAGCTCGAGGTGCTCGACGTGCAGCGGCCAGTGAAGGGGCTCGTGAGTCACAAAGTGCAGGTGAACTCGGGCGAAGTAGCAGTCGGGGATGCCGCGACCTCGGTGGTGGACCCCGAGTGGCGGCGCGGGGCGACGCAGGCGCACTCGGCGACCCACCTCATCCATGCGGCCCTGCGGCAGATCCTGGGCCCGGAGGCCCACCAGTCGGGCTCGTACAACAAGGCAGGATACATGCGCCTCGACTTCTCCTGGAATCAGGCGCTCTCGCACGCGACCCGTACCGAGATCGAGGAGGTCGCCAACAACGCGGTGCGCGACAACCTCGAAGTGCAGACGCGCATCATGGCGCTCGACGAGGCGAAGTCGCTCGGTGCGATGGCTCTGTTCGGTGAGAAGTATGGCGACACCGTGCGGGTGGTCGAGATCGGCGGCCCGTGGTCACTAGAGCTGTGCGCGGGCACCCACGTCACCCGATCAGCGGAGATCGGGCTCATCAACCTCGTCGGGGAGTCGAGTGTTGGCTCGACTAACCGCCGCATCGAGTCGCTCGTGGGCATGGACGCCTTCCGGGACTTGGCGACCGAGCGAGCGATCGTCTCCCAGCTCACCAGCGCGTTGAAGACCCCCCGCTAACAACTCCCCGACCGCATTGCCGAGCTCATGGCGAGCCTCAAAGCCGCAGAGCGCAAGATCGCCCAGTTCGAGGCGGGTCAGTTGGCCCAACGGGTTCCCGCCCTGGTAGCCACAGCGCATTCCGTGGGTGAGGTGCAGGTCGTCGCGGAGAGCGTCGGCACCGTCGCGACTGCCGACGATCTGCGCAGTCTGGTCACGAGTGTTCGTGAACGCCTCGGTTCAGCCGCTTCAGTCGTCGCTCTTGCGGCGGATGTCGCGGGCAAGCCAGCGGTCATTGTCGCGACCAACGACGCCTCGCGCGCGAGTGGCGTTCGCGCCGGCGTTCTGGCCAAGCTCGCTGCCGGCGTGCTCGGCGGCGGGGGAGGCGGCAAGGACGACCTCGCTCAGGGAGGCGGCGCGGAAGTCGCGGCGATTCCTGCTGCGCTGAGCGCCATCGTCGCCGCGATCGGCTCCTGACCGTGCGTCCGGGGGTGCGCCTCGGCATCGACGTCGGCACCGCCCGAATCGGCGTGGCGCGCAGTGACCGAGACGGGATGCTCGCGACCCCGGTCGAGACGGTGGCCCGCGGGCACGGGGATTCCGCTCGAATTCGTGAGATTGCGATTGAGATCGAGGCCGTCGAGATAGTTGTCGGGTTGCCGATCGCGTTGTCCGGGCGGGAGACGGCATCCACCCAAGACGCGAGGACGTTCGCCGCGCAAGTGGGCCGCATGTGCGAACTTCCGGTGCGCCTCGTCGACGAGCGACTGTCGACGGTGTCAGCGGGGTCGGCACTGCGGGCATCCGGACGAAACGCGAAGAACTCGCGCTGGGTCGTTGATCAGGTTGCCGCCGTTATAATTTTGCAACACGCCCTCGACTTCGAGCGCGCGGCCGAATCCCCGCCAGGCGCTGTCGTTGACCCGGACGAAGGACTGTGAGAATGGCGAACGAACCCAGCTGGGATGAGCTGTTCAACTCGCAGTCTGCGCAACCGCAGTCTGGGCAACCGGAGTCTGGGCAAGCGGAGTTTGGGCAACCGCAGCCGGGGCGTCCCTACTCGGTGGATTCCGATCCCGTGTCGGCCGTATCGCCCCAAGCTGACGATGACCCGTTCGCCGCGCTATTCGGCGCGCTCAACACGGGTCAGACTCCCGCTGCGCCGAGCCACGAAGCCGCAGTGCCGCCGGCGGATGCGCCCTCGACGCCGGTCACACCGCCGGAGTGGCAGTCCGCGCAACAGCAGCCTGCTCCCGTGCAGCAGTCGGCACCCCCGGCATGGCCCGCGGCAGCCGAGTCGGCGCCCGCCGATCCGCTGGCCGGGCTGTTCGGGAACCCGCCGGCTCGCGCGCCCCTCGTTGAGCCCCCCGCACCCCAGGTCAACGCGGACCCGTTCGCCGCGGCTTTCGCCGCGCCCCGAGACTTCTCCTCCCCGGTGATGCCGCCTTCCGGCTACACGGCGGCGCCTGTAGCTGACCCCTCGGTTCCTCTCACGCGGCGTGAGCTGCGCGAACGCGAGGCCCTCGGTGGGGGGGCGCCTGCACCGCAGCCCGTCGCTCCGACGTCTGCTCCTGTCGCTGCCGCGGGCCCCGCGGCGACCGCAGCAATCGCCTCTCGGCAGGACGACTTTTTCGCGTCACTCTCCGCAGCGCCCGGGGGAGCGACCCGGGCGGCACCTCCCGCGCCCACCCCGGCAGCACCGTCGAGCGCCGAGGGCGTGTTCCCCTTCGACTTCGCAGGCGCACGTGGCGGTTCCAACGGCGGCTCGAGTGGCGGCTACGGGGGCGGGGGCGGAGACCGATCCGGCGAGCCGAAGAAGAAGAGAAGCCTGCTCTGGCTCAAGATCACCCTCCCGATCGTGATCGTTCTCGGATTGCTCGGCGGTGGGGCGGCCTACGTCTGGTTTAACTACGAGAGCCAGGTGCGCGAACTTCTGGGCTGGCAGTTGCCCAATGATTTCGAGGGCGCGGGCAACGGTGAGGAGGTCATCGTGACGATACAGTCCGGTGATCTGGGCTCGGATATCGCGAGCACCCTGCACGACTCCGGCGTCACGATGACCTTTGATGCCTTCTACGAGCTTCTCCTGGCCCAACCGGAGAACGTCAACTTCCTCCCTGGCAATTACGCGCTCCAAAAGCAAATGAGCGCGCAATCGGCGTTGGACGCGCTACTCGACCCGGCGAACAAGGTCACCTCAAAGCTCTTGATCACGGAGGGGACCACCCTTACGAGCGCCCTCGAGATCATTTCCGAGACGACGGGCATCCCGCTTGCTGATGTGCAGGCGGCAGCCGCGGATCCCACCGTGTACGGCGTACCGGCCGGGGAGCCGAGCCTCGAAGGCTACCTGTTCCCCGCGACCTACGAGTTGGATGGCAGCGAGACCGCTCAAGACATTCTCCAGTTGCTCGTCACCACCATGTTTGAGCACTTGGATGCGGCGGGGGTCGCACCGGACGACCGCCACCGGGTGTTGACGATGGCGTCGATCATCCAGCGTGAGGCGGGATCGAACCAGGACGACTTCTACAAGATCTCTCGGGTGTTCCAGAACCGCATTGAGCAAGGAATCAATCTCGAGTCCGACGCTACTGTTGCCTACGGCACCGGCAATCTGCAAACCGTGTGGACGACGGACGAGGAGCGCGCCGATGCGAGCAACCTCTACAACACGTACGCGAACCCCGGTCTGCCGATTGGGCCGATCGGGCTTCCCGGCGACCTCGCGATCGATGCTGCGCTGAAGCCGGCGGACGGTCCGTGGTTGTTCTTCGTGCCGATCAACCTCGCGACGGGCGAAACTGTCTTCTCCGAGACCGTCGACGAGCACGAGGCTGCGGTCGCGGTGTTGAGAGCATGGTGCGACGAGAGCGCAGAGAACGCTTCCTATTGTGAGTGACGCGCCCACGCACCTCGCGGTGCTCGGCTCGCCAATCACCCACTCCCAGTCGCCGGCGATCCACCGCGCCGCGTACGGCGTTCTCGGGCTCGACTGGAGCTATGAGGCGATCGAACTCGTGGGCGGCCAGTTGCCCGAGTTCCTCGGCACGCTGGACGGCACGTGGCGGGGGCTCTCCCTGACGATGCCGCTCAAGCGCGACGTTGTGCCGCTGTTGGCTCGTCGCGACCGGCTCGTCGACCTCGTTGGAGGTGCGAATACGGTGCTGCTCGGTCCCGACGGGCCGCGCGGCTTCAACACCGACGTGCAGGGTGTCGTCGAGTCGTTTGCAGGGGTGGGCGTGTCGAGCCTGGGGTACGTGCACCTGCTCGGTGCGGGAGCGACTGCGGCATCCGCGCTCGTGGCAGTTGCGCAGCTCGGCGCGACCCGGGTGCTCGTGTCGGCTCGGTCGACCGAGCGCGCCCAGACGCTGTCCGAACTCGGATTGCGGCTCGGCGTCGAGGTCGTCGTGCGGCCTTGGGGACTGACCGATCGTTCCGTCGACGTTCCCGATGCGGTCGTCAGTACGGTCCCCGGGGGATTCAACGACGTCGTCTTCGCTGAGCCAATCCGCTCCGCCGCGGTGCTCTTCGACGTCGCCTACGACCCGTGGCCGAGCAGGCTCGCTGTCGACTGGGATGCCGCCGGCGGAACCGTCATCTCCGGGCTCGACCTGCTCGTGAATCAGGCCGTCGGGCAGGTGCGACTCTTCGTGAGCGGGGACCAAAACCAGCCCCTCCCTCGCGAGAATGATGTGGTCGCGGCGATGCGGGCTGCGGTCGCCTGATCAAGCGTGCCCGCTGTGGGAGGATCGACACATGCTTCGTTGGTTGACGGCTGGTGAGTCGCACGGTCCCGAGTTGGTGGCCATTCTAGAGGGCCTGCCCGCCGGGGTTCCGGTGAGTCCTGAACTCATCCAAGAGCACATGCACCGCCGGTCGCTCGGCTACGGTCGGGGCGCTCGCATGAAGTTCGAACAGGACGAACTCACTCTGAGTGGGGGCGTGCGATTCGGGCTGACTATGGGCAGCCCGGTGGCGTTGCGAATTGGGAATGCGGAGTGGCCGCGGTGGGTCGAGGTCATGAGCGCCGTGCCCGTATACCCGGAAACCCTGCCGAAGGGGCGCGGTGCGCCCCTCACGCGACCGCGGCCCGGCCATGCCGACCTGGTGGGCATGCAGAAGTATGACTTCGACGAGGCGCGCAATGTGCTCGAGCGCGCGAGCGCCCGGGAGACCGCGGCCAGAGTCGCCCTCGGTGCGGTGGCGCGGTCGTTTCTTTCCGGACTGGGAATACAAATCATCAGCCACACGCTCGCCATTGGCACGGTGCGGGTTCCTGACGGATCGGCGCTACCCGGGCCGGGCGACCTCGCGGCGCTCGACGGCGATCCGTTGCGGTGCTTCGACCCCGCGATATCCGCCGAGATGGTCGCCGAGGTGGATCGAGCGCACGACGACGGCGACACGCTGGGCGGAGTGGTCGAGGTACTTGCTTTTGGGCTGCCGCCGGGTCTCGGGTCGTACACGCACTGGGACCGTCGCCTGGACTCGCAACTCGCCGCCGCGATCATGGGCATCCAGGCGATCAAGGGCGTCGAGATCGGCGACGGGTTCGCCACGGCTCGCCGTCGAGGCTCGGCTGCCCACGACGAGCTCGTGATGGGTCCGGATGGCATCACCCGGTTGTCGGATCGCGCCGGAGGCACCGAGGGCGGCATGAGCACCGGCACGTTGCTGCGAGTGCGCGCCGCGATGAAGCCGATTTCTACGGTTCCCCACGCCCTGCGCACGGTGGATGTCGCGACCGGCGTAGCGGCCGAAGCGCACCATCAGCGTTCCGACGTGTGCGCGGTACCCGCCTCGGGGGTCGTGGCAGAGGCCATGGTCGCGCTCGTGCTTGCCAACTCGGTGCTAGAGAAATTCGGCGGGGACTCACTAGGCGAGACCAAGCGCAACCTCGATGCCTATCTCGCATCGATTCCCGATTCGCGCACCACCGCCAGTGAATCATTCCCGTGAGCGATGACGGCGCGGTCGTGGTGCTGATCGGCGCGCCCGGGGCGGGTAAGACCCGCACCGGAAAACGACTCGCGCGCCTGCTTCACGTGCCGTTCATCGACACCGACAAGCGTATCGTTGCGGCACACGGTCCGATCTCGGCCATCTTCGACGAACACGGCGAGCCCCATTTCAGGTCGATCGAGCGCGACACCGTCGCTGAAGCGCTGAGGGAACGCGCCGTCGTGACCCTCGGCGGCGGCGCGGTGCTCGACCCTCGCACCCAGGCCGACTTGGTCGGCAAGCGCGTCGTGCAATTGTCCGTTTCAGCTGAGGCCGTGCAGCAACGCATCTCAAGCGGCAAGCGTCCGTTGTTGAAGGGTGGGGTCGAGTCCTGGACGGCGCTCGTTGCGGCCAGACAGCCCACCTACGACCGCTTGTCCCAGTTCAGCATCGACACCTCGCGTCAGCCTCTCGACCGAGTCGCACAGCGCATCGCCGATTGGATCGAGAATCAGGGAGCATGACTACAACGACCGTCATCTCGGTGACTGGCGCGGACCCGTACGACGTAATCGTCGGCCGTGGCTTGTACGCCACTCTGGCTGACCAGTTGGGGCCGCGGGTAGCCAAGGTGCTCATCGTGCATCCGCCCACCCTCGGCGCGAAGGCGAACGCCTTGCGCGAGTCGCTGACGGACCGCTACGAAGTTCTCCTCGCGGAGGTGCCCGATGCCGAGGAGGCGAAGCGCGTCGAGGTCGCAGCATTCTGCTGGCAGATCATGGGTCAGACTGACTTCACCAGAACTGACGCGGTGATCGGGCTCGGCGGAGGAGCGACCACCGACCTCGCCGGCTTCGTGGCCGCGACCTGGCTTCGCGGAGTACGGCTCGTGCAATGTCCTACGAGTGTCGCTGGAATGGTGGATGCCGCGGTTGGCGGCAAGACCGGAATCAACACCGCCGAGGGCAAGAATCTGGTCGGGGCGTTCTACGCTCCAGCCGCGGTAGTCGTCGACCTCGACGCTCTCGACACGCTCCCGCGCAACGAGATTCTCGCCGGGTTCGCTGAGATCGTGAAGTGCGGGTTCATCGGCGAGCCCGAGATTCTCGAGCTCATCGAAGCCGATGTGGACCTCGTCACCGACCCCACGAGGGAGGAGTTCCGACGCGTCGTGGAGTTGTCCATCGCCCTCAAGGCCCGCGTCGTGAGCGAGGACTTCAAGGAGTCGGGTCTTCGGGAGATCCTGAACTACGGTCATACCCTTGGGCACGCCATTGAGCACGCGGAACGGTACCGCTGGCGTCACGGAGCGGCGATCTCTGTCGGCATGGTGTTCGCGGCGGAGCTAGGGCGCATCGTGGGTTCGTTGAGCGATGACGTCGTTGACCGGCACCGAAGGATTCTCGAATCGCTCACCTTGCCGGTCGACTACCCGCTCGGTCGCTGGAAGACCCTTCTTGCGACCATGCAGCGAGACAAGAAGGCGCGCGCGGGCATGATGCGCTTCATCGTGCTCGACGACGTCGGAAAGCCGTCGGTTCTCGCCGGGCCCGAGGAAGCCCTGCTGTTCGCCGCCTATCAGGAGGTGGGAGTCTGACCATCGCGCAAGCGCTCGGATCCTTCGCGCTGCTCGCCGCAGTGCTCACCATCATTCCCGGGCTAGACACCACACTCGTGCTCCGGTCTTCGCTGACCCAGTCTCGCGCTCATGCGTACGCGACGGCTTTTGGCATCTGCTCCGGCGCCTTCGTCTGGGGTGCGGCGGCCGCCATAGGCGCTGCCGCTCTGCTCGCCGCGTCGGAGGTGGCCTTCACCGCTCTGAAACTCGCGGGGGCTGCGTATCTCCTGTACCTCGGGGTCTCGATGATCGTCACGAGCTTCCGCCATCGCGCGCCGCAGCCGACGGATGCCCCAGCGAAGCCCACCGGTCGGCTGACGACCGCATTCGGCCGGGGTCTGCTCTCCAACCTTCTGAACCCCAAAGTGGGCGTGTTCTACATCGCGCTCATCCCGCAATTCATACCGGCCGGCGTACCCCCACTCGGGATGGGCCTCCTGCTGGCCCTCGTTCACGTGGTCGAGTCGCTCATCTGGTTCTCCGCGATCATCGTTGCGAGCCAGCTCGCGCGCCGGTGGTTTACGAACCCGCGGGTGGTCAGGTGGATCGATCGGGTGACGGGCGTCGTGCTCATCGGATTCTCGGGTGTGCTCGCGCTCGAGGCCCGCGGGTAGTGCCGGCGGCCGGACCAAGCGCGCTGTCATTCTCTTCGGCTGGGCACTCGCCCGCCTGGTGCGCACGGGAACAGTACACTCGGAGCCGTGACCCACGTCCTCGTCCTCAACGGCCCGAACCTCGGGCGTCTGGGTGGTCGCGAGCCGGATGTGTACGGCAGCGGAACTTTGGACGACCTGAAAGGGCTGCTTGAGGGCGAGGAATCCGCGCTCGAGATTGACCTGCGCCAGACCGACGATGAGGCCACCCTGATCGGCTGGCTTCACGAAGCGGTTGACTCTAAGACCCCGGTCATCCTCAATCCCGCAGCGTTCACGCACTATTCCTATGCACTGCGGGATGCCGCGGCGCTCGTCACCAAGGCGGGCGTGCTCCTCGTCGAGGTGCACATATCCAACCCGCACGCGCGCGAGGAGTTCCGGCACACGAGCGTGATCTCCGCGGTGGCCACCGGGGTCATAGCAGGGTTCGGCTTTGACAGCTACCTCCTCGCACTTGACCTCGTGAATCGACGGCTCGGGTAGGCTCATCTGTTGGTTTCGATACGGTCTATCAGACCTCGTCAACCGACCACTTCTACGAACGGAAAACCCCATGGCTTCAACCGCTGACATTCGCAACGGCGTCGTTCTCAACATGGACGGCGGGCTCTGGACGGTCATCGACTTCCAGCACGTCAAGCCCGGAAAGGGCGGCGCGTTCGTGCGCACCAAGGTCAAGAACGTGATGACCGGCAAGGTCGTGGACCGCACATTCAATGCCGGCGCGAAAATCGAGACCGAGACCGTCGACCGCGCGGACTTCCAGTATTCCTACAAGGACGGCGACAACTTCGTCTTCATGGATCTGGGCAATTACGACCAGATCACCCTTAGCCCGGCGCAGGTTGGCGATGCGGCCAACTTCATGCTTGAGAACCAGAACGTGACAATCGCGCTGCACAACGGCGACCCGCTCTATGTCGAACTGCCGGCCTCGGTCGTCCTTGAGATTACCTACACAGAGCCCGGCCTTCAGGGCGACCGCTCAACCGGAGGCACGAAGCCCGCGACCGTTGAGACGGGATACCAGATTCAGGTTCCTCTGTTCCTGGAACAGGGCACCAAGGTCAAGGTCGACACCCGCGATGGCAGCTACCTGGGTCGGGTCACCGACTGATGTCGGTGACGAACGAGCGGAGTACCGACTGATGTCGGTGACGAACAAGCGGAGTACCGACTAGTGGGCGCCCGCAGCAAGTCCCGCAAGCGCGCCTTAGATATGCTCTACAGCGCCGACGTGCGGGGTGAATCGATCAACACCGCTCTCGCGAGCGAGGCCGCGCGGCATGCCGCAGATTCGAAGCGAAGCAACTCCTGGGACTACGCGCGTCAGATCGTCGTGGGGATTGCCGATCACGGCGACGAGATCGACGAGCTGATCGAGACCTACGCCCAGGGTTGGACGATCTCGCGGATGCCTGCGATCGATCGCGCGCTCCTGCGGATCGGCATCTGGGAGATCCTTTTCAACGAGGAAGTGCCCGACAGCGTCGCGATCGCCGAGGCGGTCGAGTCGGCGCGCGTGCACAGCACCGAGGACTCCGCCGGGTTCGTGAACGGCCTCCTCGGCCGCATCGCTGCGACCCGTGTGTAGCCAACGCTATAGTGGCTCCAACAGATTTCCTTTAAGTTCCGTCCGGTGAGGCGGGGAAGGAGGTCAGGATGCCTGCTCGCGTCGTGCTGCAGCGCTCTGACATCGCCCGGGCGTTGACTCGGATCTCCCACGAGATCCTGGAGTCCACCCGCGGTTCCTCCGATCTGGTGCTTCTGGGCATACCGACCAGAGGTGTCGTGCTCGCGCGGCGATTGGGAGACATTCTGGAGTCAATCGAAGCCGGGTCTGGCACAGTCGGTTCGCTTGACGTGACCATGTACCGCGATGATCTCGCGAGGAATCCGACGAGGGCGCCGTCGCCGACCGACATCCCCGCGGGAGGGATCGACGGAAAGACCGTGATTCTCATTGATGACGTGCTGTTCTCGGGACGGACCATCCGTGCCGCGCTCGACGCCCTGAGTGACCTTGGCCGTCCCCAAGCAGTGCGTCTTGCGGCTCTCGTGGATCGAGGGCATCGTGAACTCCCGATCCGCCCGGACTTTGTCGGCAAGAATCTGCCGACCTCGGTCGGAGAACGCATCAACGTGCGTCTGATGGAGATCGATGGCGTCGAGGAGGTGACGATCCAATGAGGCATTTCCTCTCCACGCGCGAGCTCGAGCGAGACGAGACGGTTGCCCTGCTCGATATTGCCGAGGACATGGCGGATGTCGCTGAGCGCGAGGTCAGGAAACTCCCGACCCTGCGTGGCAAGACTGTAGTCAACCTGTTCTTCGAAGACTCCACTCGCACGCGCGTCTCCTTCGAGGTCGCGGCCAAGCGGCTGAGCGCAGATGTCATCACTTTCAGCGCCAAGGGATCCAGTGTCAGCAAGGGCGAGAGCCTTAAGGACACCGCGCAGACTCTCGCGGCGATGGGGGCGGATGCCGTTGTCATCCGTCACAGCGCGAGCGGCGCGCCGCGTGTGCTCGCGGACGGCGGGTGGATGGACGCCGGCATCGTGAACGCGGGTGACGGCACTCACGAGCATCCAACCCAGGCGCTGGTGGACGCGTTCACGATCCGCAAGAGGCTGCACGGACCGTCATCGAGGGGCAGAGCGCTCGATGGCGTGGAGGTCGCGATCGTGGGCGACATCCTGCACTCGCGAGTCGCCCGCTCGAACGTCTGGTTGCTCACGACCCTCGGTGCGCGAGTAACGCTCGTGGCGCCGGCGACCCTGCTTCCCGTCGACACGAGTCAGTGGCCGGTGGAGGTGACGTACGACCTCGACGGTGCGATCGCCGCAGCTCCCGACGTGCTGATGCTGCTCCGCATCCAGACCGAGCGAATGTCGGCGGCGTTCTTTCCCAGCGCGAGAGAGTATTCGAGGCAGTGGGGACTCGATGACGATCGGGTCGCGCGCCTGCCTGCGGCTAGCATGGTGATGCACCCCGGGCCGATGAATCGCGGCCTCGAGATCTCCGCCGCCGCTGCCGACTCTGCGCAGTCGACCGTGCTCGAGCAGGTCGCCAACGGGGTCTCGATAAGGATGGCCGTGCTCTACTCGCTGCTCGCTGGGAGTGACTCGTGAGGGTTCACGTGAGGGGCGCGACGCTGCCCGATGGAAGCGCGCGAGACCTCTTCGTCGATGCCGGTGTGTTCGTCGATACTGCTCCCACTGGGGCCACCATTGTCGATGCCGCTGGCCTGACCGCGCTGCCTGGGCTTGTCGACCTCCATACCCATCTGCGCGAGCCCGGATTCGAACAGAGCGAAACCGTTCTCATGGGCTCACGAGCAGCCGCTGCGGGTGGCTACACCGCGGTGTTCGCCATGGCGAACACGATGCCGGTACAGGACACCGCCGGGGTGGTCGAACAGGTGCAGTCGCTGGGGGATCGCCACGGCTACGTCACGGTTCGACCAGTCGGCGCGGTCACTGTGGGGCTCGCCGGTGAGAGCCTCGCCGAGATCGGCGCGATGGCGCAGTCCCGTGCCCAGGTGCGGGTGTTCTCCGATGACGGGCAGTGCGTTCACGACGCGCTTCTCATGCGTCGCGCACTCGAATACGTCATGACGTTCGGGGGTGTCGTTGCCCAGCACGCGCAGGAGCCACGGCTCACGATTGGCGCCCAACTCAATGAGGGCGCCCTCTCGGGGGAGCTCGGCCTCGTGGGTTGGCCCGCGGTCGCCGAGGAGTCGATCATCGCCCGTGACGTGTTGCTGGCCCAGCACGTCGGAGCCCGGCTGCACATCTGTCATGTCTCGACGGCGGGCTCGGTGGAGGTGATCCGCTGGGCGAAGGCACGGGGCGTGGATGTCACGGCTGAGGTCACCCCGCACCACTTGCTGCTCACCGAGGAACTTGCGCGCGGCTACGACTCGCGTTTCAAGGTGAACCCGCCCCTGCGCCGCGAGGAAGACGTTCTCGCCGTGCGTGCGGCTCTCGCCGACGGCACGATCGACATTGTTGCGACCGATCATGCGCCACATCCACTCGAGGCCAAAGAGTGCGCCTGGGACGAGGCGGCAAACGGGATGATCGGTCTTGAGTCGGCGCTGCGGGTAGTGCATGCGGCCGTCGTGGAAAGCGGCCAGCTAGATTGGTCAGACGTTGCGCGGGTCATGTCCCGGCGCCCGGCCGAGATCGGGCAACTTGCCGGGTACGAGGCTCCGTTCGGCATCGGAACTCCTGCCAACTTCACGCTCTACGACCCCGCCGCGAGCCGCGAGTTCTCGCTCGGCGATCTGCGCGGCAAGAGTGTCAACTCGCCGTATCTGGGCCGCATCCTGCCGGGTCGAATCGTCGCCACCGTCCATCGCGGCCGCCCGACCGTGATGGATGGCGAGCTCGTGCCCGCTGACATCGTCGCAGCGAACGCCGTCTCGACCAACGCTGGGGCTGACCGTGGATAGGGGCGTGCTCATGGCGATTGTCCTCGTATTCCTGGCCGTTCTCCTCGCCCTGTTGATCGTCGGATGGCGGGCGCGCAGGCACCGCCAGTCCGACATTGCGGCTCCGCACCCCGTGCCTGCCGACCAGGGCAAGCTGATCGGCACGTTTACGGGCAAGTACGTGGCCACGACGGTGGCGGGGGAGCCATTCGATCGCATCGCGGTGCACGGCCTCGGGTTCCGGGGTCCCGTGGCCGTGACTGCGGCCGAGGCCGGGCTCGCGGTGAAGATCACCGGGGAGGACGACATCTGGATTTCCGTGGGAGCGCTGCGGGGCATCCGCAGGGCCACCTGGACTATTGATCGCGTCGTAGAGACCGACGGTCTTCACCTCATCGAGTGGACGCTCGGCGACCGCACCGTCGACAGCTATTTCCGCATAGACGAACCGAGAGCGTTTGAAGCGGCCGTTCGGAGCATGATCGAAAGGCAGACAGCGTGACACTCGAACCCGCCGTGCTCGTTCTCGAGGATGGGACCCGCCACGTCGGCCACGCCTACGGCGCCCGGGGCCGCACTCTCGGGGAAGTCGTTTTCGCGACGGGCATGACCGGCTACCAGGAGACGCTCACCGATCCGAGCTACGCAGGCCAGATCGTCGTGATGACCGCGCCGCACATCGGCAACACCGGGGTCAACGACGAGGATCCCGAGTCGAGCCGCATCTGGGTCTCCGGCTACGTCGTGCGGGACCCTAGCCGCATCGTGTCGAACCACCGCGCCACCGGCTCGCTGGGCGATCGTCTGGTCGAGGAGGGTGTCGTCGGCATCAGCGGCATCGACACCCGTGCGGTGACCCGCCGTCTCCGCGATGCGGGCGCCATGCGCGGCGGCGTCTTCAGCGGGCCGGATTCTCGGCTCACCCCCGACGAACAACTCACCCTCGTGCGGAGTGCGGCCGCGATGGTCGGCCGCAATCTCTCCGCCGAGGTATCCACGCGGCTCGGTTACGTCGTCCCGGCCACCACCGCATCGATCGGCACGCTCGCTGTGCTCGACCTCGGGGTCAAGACCTCTACGCTGAACTACCTTGCCGGGCGCGGGTTCGAGGTGCACGTACTACCCCAGTCTGTGAGCATCGAAGAACTTGTCGCGGTCGACCCGGTGGCGGTCTTCTACTCCAACGGACCGGGGGACCCCGCGGCATCCGACCAGCACGTCGAGCTCCTGCAGGCTGTGCTCAGGCAGGGCCTCCCGTTCTTCGGGATTTGCTTCGGCAATCAGCTGCTCGGACGCGCGCTCGGCTACGGCACCTACAAGCTCCCCTTTGGGCACCGTGGCATTAACCAGCCGGTCGTGGACGTACAGACGGGCCGCACGGAGATCACCAGCCACAACCACGGGTTCGCGGTTGACGCTCCGATCGGCGTGATCAGCGACAGCCCCGCCGGGTTCGGGCGCGTCGAGGTCAGCCACGTCAATCTCAACGACAACGTCGTCGAGGGGCTGCGTGCGCTGGATATCCCCGCGTTCTCGGTGCAGTACCACCCGGAGTCCGCGGCCGGACCTCACGACGCCAACTACCTGTTCGACCGTTTTCGGGACCTGGTGCTCGCCACCCAGAAGGATGCCAATGCCCAAGCGTGACGACATCAACTCGGTGCTCGTGATCGGATCTGGACCCATCGTTATCGGCCAGGCGGCTGAGTTCGATTACTCGGGCACGCAGGCGTGCCGGGTTCTTCGCGAGGAGGGTGTTCGCGTCATCCTCGTCAACTCGAATCCCGCGACGATCATGACCGATCCCGACTTCGCAGACGCGACCTACATCGAGCCGATCACGTGGGAGGTGATCGAGACAATCATCGCCAAGGAGAAACCCGACGCGATCCTGCCCACTCTGGGCGGGCAGACGGCTCTGAACGCGGCAATCGACCTCCACAAGCACGGCATTCTCGAGAAATACGATGTCGAGCTGATCGGCGCAAATTTCGAGGCGATCAACAAGGGCGAGGATCGGCAGATCTTCAAGCAACTGGTGCT
>JBJXDR010000130.1:0-4806 GCA_046155245.1 Rhodoglobus sp.
GTCCGGCATCCGCCGCAAGCTCCATCGCCGTGTCGGCATCGGCGTGGATCACTGGCGTTCCCAGTGAGAATGCGTCGAGCATGGGCAAGCCGAACCCGACCTCGTCACCAACGAGGAGGAGGGCAATCGCCTCGGCCAGCAGTGCGGAGCGATCCGGCTGTCCGAGGCGCTGTTGGGCAGCAACGCGCTCCGGGTCAACCCCGAGCTCGCTTGCCGACCGCGCAAGCGCCTCGCCGGTCTCGGCGTCGAGCACAACGAGACGAATTTCCGGGTCGAGGTGTGCCAGCGCGCGCAGCGCGTCGTGTGAACCGTCGACAGCCGTCGACCCACCGCTGGCGACGATGTACGGACCGGTGAGGCCAAGGCCAGCGCGCCGCTCACCGTCGTCCGGGGACACGGCCAGTCCCGTGCTGGCGGCACCTTCGATCACGCGCAGCCGATCGCCGACCTCGAGAATGTCGCCCAGCCGAGCGGCCACGGCGTGGGTGGGCACGACGATCGCGTCGGCGTACCGTCGCGCGCGCGCGGCCATGCCCTGATACCAGCCCGCAGCCCTACTGCCGATGGCCTCGGGATGCGTCCACGCAACCGTGTCGTGGATCGTCACGATGGTCTGTTCGCTCTCGTTGTTGAGCCGGTCGTGCCGAGCAAGGGGTGCGAGCAGGCTCGGCGAGTGGATCATCCCGCCACCGGGAAGGCGGGTGAAACCGCGATGCCAGGCGAGGGTCAACTCACGTCGCGCGAGCGCGCTCTTATAGAGGCCGCTGAGACCGGGGAGCCGCGCGGCGAGGTCCTCGTACTCCGGCTCGGTCGAGGCGCTGACGACGCCGACGACCTCGGAGCCACGAGGAGCAGCGGCGATCAGAGCCCGCGTGAGTTCCTCCGCGTAGCGCGGGTCGCCTCCCGGAAGCGGGGTGAGGATCTCGTCGATGATGACCCGGAGGCTCACCATGCGCCCCTCCGATCCACGCGTGAGAGGTCTATGTTACCGGCCCAGCCGTCGCTCCACTCACCGTGATGGCACGGTGATAGCGTGTCGAGCGCGCACCGCGACCGCGGTGCGCGTCGGTGAGGGAGGGACGTAGCATGGCCCAGCACGTCCTGCTGATCTACGAGGCCCGCATTGCCACGGTCCAACTGCTCGAGCGCATCCTGCAGCATCTCGATCACACGACCTCCCTGTCGACGAGCAGCAAACTCCTCACCGAACTCACCGCCGACGACTTCGGCGACGGAACCTATCCCCTCCTAGTGCGCTCCTGTAATCCCGATGCCGCCAGGATCGTCGATATGCTGACCTCCACTAGCACGCCGTTCGGGTTCTATATCGATGACAATTTCTGGCTGCTCGACCCGAAGACACCGCTCGGCCGACACTACGCCGCGCGGCCCACCCGGCGTCGACTCGATGCAATCGTGGCGGCGGCGACACCCGTGATCGCCGCAACCCCCCTGCTCCGAGAGTTTCTCCGTCCCGGCGCGCGTGACGTCCAGCAGCTCGATTCGTTCTTCGATTTCAGTCTCGTGACGCCAGCGCTGCCTCCGCGCGAGAGCCGCGCGGCTGTGCGGGTCGGCTTTGCGGCAAGTTCCTCGCGGGGTGACGACCTCACGACCGTGCTCAGCGAGGTGCAGTCCGCGCTCGCGGAGCATCCCGAGTTGGAGTTCGAGGTCATCGGCGCGGATCCGACGGCCGTACCCGTGCACGACCGAATCTCGGTGTTCCCCTACTTGGCGTCCTACTCCGACTATCTTGCCTTCCAGCAGGAGCGGGCGTGGGATATCGGAATTGCGCCACTGGGTGGCGCCGCGTCAAACCGGTACAAGACCGACAACAAGTACCGCGAGTACGCGGCTCTCGGAATCGCCGGCATCTACCAGGAGTCGGAGCCATACGCGGCCGTTCGCGACGGGGTGACCGGCCTCATGGTGAGTGCAGACCGAAGCTGGCGGGATGCGATCGCTCGCTACTGCCGCGAACCCGGGCTGATCGACGCGGTGCGAGCCGCGGCCCGGGAAGATGTCGAGCAGCGGCTCTCCCTCGAAGCTGTGGCGCCACGGTGGGGTCGATTCTTCGCCGCCGCGCCCGCTCTCGGCGACCGTCCCGGACGAATGGAAGCGCTCAGGAGGTTACTTGCACCACCCGTCTCCCCGAGCCAGTTCCGCGCGCAGCGCATGTACCTGCTCTGGGCCTACGGAGTTACGCACCTCGCCGAGCATGGTTTCTGGCTGACCTTGGGACGAACCCTGCGCTACCCGTTTCGGGTGTTACGTCGCCGGAGTCTCGCTCAATTTCGCGGTGATAAAGTGCAACTGTGACGTCCGCCGCGGTTGCCATGCAAGACACTCCTTCTCGCATCCTGCGGCTCAGTTTCTTCTTGGGCTGGCAGGACGTTCGCCTCATGTACCGCCGCAGTGTGCTGGGCCAGTTCTGGATCACAATTTCCATGGTGATCACCTTTCTGGCGATCGGTAGCGTCTTCGGTTTGATCTTCAAATCGCCGGTGGTGGAGTACCTGCCGTTTTTGGGGTGCGGGCTGGTCTTCTGGAACTTCCTCAGTCTGATCGTCAGCGAAGGAGCGGTCTCGTTCATCGTCGGTGACGCGTTCATTCGGCAATTGCCCCTGCCGCCGATCATCTTCTTCCTGCGCAGCATCTGGAAGACGGTGTTCGTGTTGCTTCACAACGCGATCGCGTTGGTCCTGCTCCTCGTCGTGTTCGGCCCCCCTCCGACGCCAGCCATGCTGCTCGTCATACCTGCGATCGTGCTCGGGGGGGCAGGCATGGCCGGGCTCGCGCTGGCTCTCGCGGTGCTTGCTACCCGCTACCGAGACGTGCCCCAGATTCTTGCCGCACTCATTCAGGTGCTGTTCTACCTCACGCCGATCGTGTGGCTTCCGCAGGCCGTTCCCGAGGAGGCTCGGGCGCTCATCCTCACCTTCAACCCCTTCTTCCATATGATCCAGATCATGCGGCAGCCGCTACTCGGCGAGCTCCCCACTCTTCAGGAGTGGGCCACCGCGGGAGGACTCGCTGCGGTGTTCCTCGCGTTGGGTGCACTTGTCTACGCGCGCAACTACCACCGACTGGCCTTCTGGCTGTGATGCGATGACCGTGCATATCGAACTTGAAGACGTGGAGCTGGACTACCCGATCCTGAGCCAGTCGTCGCGCAAGCTGAGCCGTCAACTGATCAACGTGGCAACCGGTGGGCAGCTCGATCGTTCCGAACAGGGCAAGATCACTGTACGAGCTCTCTCGGACATCACGGTGAGACTCAACGTGGGCGATCGGGTGGGGCTTATCGGCCACAACGGATCTGGCAAGTCGACCCTCCTGAGACTCCTCGGCGGAATCTATCGCCCGACTTCCGGCAGAGTCTCGCGGGAGGGGACGATCGGATCCCTGCTCGACATCAGCCTCGGAATGTCGCCCGACGCCACCGGTCGGGAAAACATCTACCTCCGGGGCGCGCTACAGGGAATGTCCCGCGCCGAAATCGGGCGGCTCGTGCCGGGGATCATCGAGTTCAGTGAGCTCGGAGACTTCATCGAGTTGCCGATGCGCACCTACAGTTCGGGCATGTTGTTGCGGCTTGCGTTCTCCGTCTCGACCGTGTTGGCCCCCGACATCCTGCTCATGGACGAATGGCTCGCGGTGGGTGACGAGGCATTCCAGTCGAAGGCCGAGCAACGACTCCACGAGGTGGTTTCTCGCACGTCGATTCTCGTAATTGCAAGCCACTCTGCCAACCTGATCAACGGGCAGTGCAACCGCGTGCTCTATCTTGAGCACGGTCGACTGGTTGCCGACGGACCGCCGGCCGACGTGCTGCCCATGTACTTCGCGGCACCCCCGAAAGGCAACGATTCATGAGCCGTCCACCAATTCAGCTTTTCGTACCCCACTTCCGCATCGACGAATCGTTGGATGCGATTCGCACCTGCATGGAACGCGGTTGGACGGGTCTCGGATTCATGACCGTCGACATCGAGCAGCGGTGGAAGGAGTACACCGGGGTCGCGAACGCGCACTTCGTCAACAGCAACACCGCGGGCCTTCACCTCGCCATGGACGTGCTGAAGCGCCGCCGTGGATGGTCGGATGGCGACGAGGTCATCACGACCGCGCTCACCTTCGTCTCGACCAATCACGCGATCCTCTATTGCGGCCTCACCCCGGTGTTCGCGGACGTCGACGAGTACCTCTGCATCGATCCCGCGAGTGTGCTTCAGCGGATCACCCCGCGCACCCGCGCGCTGGTCTTCGTGGGCATCGGCGGCAATGTTGGTCGATACCGTGAGGTACTGGCGATCTGTCGCGACAGAGGCATCGCGGTGATCCTCGACGCTGCACACATGGCGGGAACGCGTGTCGACGGTCAGCACGTCGGGTCCGATGCCGATGCCACGGTCTTCAGCTTCCAGGCGGTGAAGAATCTGCCCACGGCAGACTCGGGCATGGTCTGCTTCGCCGACGATGAAGATGACGCGCTCGCGCGACGTCTGTCGTGGCTCGGCAACAGCCAGGACACCTACGAACGCACTCACGGTGGTGGGGCGTACAAGTGGATGTACGAGGTGGACGAGCTCGGCTACAAGTACAACGGCAACTCGATCATGGCGGCGATGGCCCTCGTCGCCCTCAAGTACTTGGACGACGACAACGCCGAACGCCGACGCATGTCTGCCCTGTATGACACACACCTCGGGGGATCTGACGAAATTGTTCGGGTACCGATGTCGCCCGACTGCGAGCCATCCCGACACCTGTACCAGGTGCGCGTAGCCGACCGCGATCGGGTGATGT
>JBJXDR010000131.1:0-3366 GCA_046155245.1 Rhodoglobus sp.
CCAGCCGGGCGGAGGACGGCGCGAGCTACGAGGAGCTCGTGCAGACCGAGGGGCGACCGCGCCTTCGGTACTGGCTCGATCGCATCCTTGCCGAAGGGATGCTCGACGCGTCGGTCGCTTACGGCTACTTTCCGGCGTACTCGGAGGGTAACGACCTCGTCATCCTGCACCACGGCGACGACCCCAGCGGAGTGCTCGGTGCTGCTGGAACGCTAGGTGCGCCCTGGCTCCTCGCCCCGGACGGCGGGTCGGGCGGCGCGATCGGAACTGAGCGTGTGCGCTTCACGTTCCCCCGGCAGCGGCGCGATTCGCACCTCTGTCTCGCCGACTACGTGCGCGGGCGCGACTCGGGCCAGATCGACGTGGTCGCCCTCCAGCTCGTGACCGCGGGCTCCGCGGTCGACGCGTTCACGGCCCGGATGTTCGCCGAGAACAAGTACCGCGACTACCTCGAGCTCAACGGCCTGACGATGCAGCTCACCGAAGCTCTCGCGGAGTACTGGCACTCCCGCGTGCGGGCAGAACTCGGTTTCGCCTCCGAAGACCCGACGCAACTTGCGGGTATGTTCAAGCTCGACTACCGGGGGGCTCGCTTCTCCCTCGGCTACCCGGCCTGCCCCGACATGGAGGATCGGCGCAAGGTTGTCGAGCTGCTCAAACCGGAGCGGATGGGCGTGGAGCTGTCAGAGGAACTTCAGCTGCATCCGGAGCAGTCCACTGACGCGTTCGTGTTCCATCATCCCGAAGCGCGGTACTTCTCGGTGTAGTTGGACTGCTCGGTGTAGTTGGACTTCTCGGTGTAGTTGGACTTCTCGGTGTAGTTGAGGATCTCGGTGCCACGCCGGTCCCTCGAACCACTTTCGCTCGACGCAGCGCCGCGAGTGCGGCCCGGCCGATGAGCAGGATGCCCACGGCCGTGGTCACGGCCCGCACGGTATCCCACGTGAGGGTCGATGTCACAAGCGAGTAGAGCCCGAACGACGCGAGATTCTGGCCCAGCGGCGCGGAGGCCGAGTAGGAGATGCCGCTGCCGCTGCCCACGGCGAACGGCCAGAACCACAGGTTCATGATGAGCCCGAAGGCATACGACGCGAGGATGCCGTAGCCCGCGAGCATGAGTACCTCCAGACGGGTCGTTGCCGTCGCCGATCGCGCCCGAACACGCGGGAGCAGGCCCGCACCGGCAGCGACCCAGCCGCAGGCGAAGATCTGGAACGGTGTCCATGGCCCGATGCCGCCCCACAGCACGGACGACAGCGCGATCACGAGCATCCCCAGAAGGAAGCCGAAGCGAGCTCCGAAGGCGCGTCCCGCGAGGATGAGCACGATGAACACGGCCTCCAGGCCCCCGACACCCGTTCCGGCGATTCGGATGGCCACGCCGACGGCGGTCAGCACCCCGAGTAGAGCGACCGTGGTCGCGGTGGGTACCTGGCGGTCCAGAGTGAGTGCCACGGCGATCACGAGCGCTGGCACGAGGGCGAGGGCGAGCACCGGCACGGCCACCTGAGCGTCTCGCGGCAGCGCCGAGGCAACCAGCGGCCACCCGAATCCCGCGAGGGCGAACAGGCTCGTGACCACGAGGAAAGCGCGCGACCAAGCGGCCCCCGTCTGAGCCGACATCAGGGGGCAACCTCGGCGTCGGCACGCACGCGGCCCGAGTCCATCGCGATCGTGCGCGACGCGCAGCGGGCCGCGAATGATCGATCGTGCGTGGCCATGAGAACGGCAGTGCCGGATGCGGCAGCCTCGAGCAGAGCACCGGCCACGAGGGCGCGTGCCGTGGCATCCAGCCCGCGAGTCGGCTCGTCGATGAGAAGCACGCGCGGGCGCCCAGACAGTTGGATGGCCAGCACGAGGCACAGCCGCTCACCCCGGGACAGGTCGCGCGGATGGCGCTCGAGCAGTCCGGCTTGCTCTCCCTCAGAGCTACCGAGCAGACGCAGGAACATCGTCGCGGTACCCGGCGTGGGGGCCCGCCGATCGGCCCGGCGGCACTCCTCGGCGACAGTCGTGGAGAACAGCAGATCGTCGAACGCCTCGGGAACGAGCGCAACCGCCGCGCGGGCGTCCCGCCGGTGAAGCGCGTGCACGTCACGCCCGTCCACCGTGACTACGCCCGGCCGATCAGGCAGGGCGATCGCGTTCAGCAGGCTCGACTTGCCGACGCCGTTCGGTCCGTGAAGGGCCACGATCTCGCCTGCCCGCAGCGAGAGACTCGCCTGCACCACGGCCTGCACGTCACCGTGCGAGACCGAGAGGTCGCGTACCTGTACGACAGTGTCGCCGTGCGAGAAGGCCGGCGGGTTCACGACGGTCGGCAGCTGGGGCGGAGCACCCCGGAGGCGCTCCACCGAACCCGAATTCAGGCGTAGCCAGACATCCGGTCGTGCTCCCCACCCCTCGAGCGCGTGTTCGGCGACCACCACGCTCATCCCCGCCTCGTGAGCCAGGCGGTCGAGGGTGTCGATAATCCGGTCGCGCCCGGGCTCATCGAGGTCGGCGAGGGGCTCGTCCACCAGTAGGAGCACGGGATGTTCGACGAGCGCCGAACCGATCGCGACCAGGCAGGCTTCCCCCGCCGACAGGGCGACGATCTCACTGTCCAGAAGGTGTCGGATGCCCAACCGGTCGGCCACCTCGTCGACTCGAGCGCTCACGACCACCGCCGCGACCCCGCGGTTCGCGAGGGCGAACCCGATCTCCTCAGCGACGGTGGCAGCGACGAAGGACTGGCGAACGGTCTGGGCCACCACACCGACGAAGCCCGCCGTCTCCCGCGGTGGCACTCGCTCGCGATCGACGCCGGCGACCTCGATGGTACCGACTTGGGTGCCGCCGTAGGAGTGTTGGAAAAGACCACTGAGCGCATCCATAAGAGTGGACTTTCCGGATCCAGTGACCCCGGTAAGAAGAGTGAGCGTGCCGGGGCTGATGTCCAGATCGATGCCCGCGAGCACCTCACGCCCGTCGTGGCCGAGCGCTACCCGTCGCAGGCTCGCGGGCCTCTCGCACAGCGGCTCCGCGCGTCTGGTCGCGGCGAACCCGCGGACCTCCATCGCCGATCCAAGGCCGACCGCCCGCTCCACGGTGGTCTCCAGTACGGGCACGATGAGGGACCCGGCGCCGCCTTCACCGCGGAGTTGACGGGCTACACGTACCCGGCGCACGGCGCGCAGCAACTCCGGGAGGGTTGCCCACGCAATCACGAGAGCACGCGAAACCATGCGCAGCGGGCCGCGCACCGCGCCGCGAGAAATCAGCGCGCGAAGGTCGAATAACGCCGAGAGAGCCCCGATCGCAAGCATGAGGCCGACGAACGGTAAGGCGCCCGCCGCGGCCGCGGCGATGCCCCCCGAGGTCACC
>JBJXDR010000132.1:0-4280 GCA_046155245.1 Rhodoglobus sp.
GGCGTCTCCGCCGGACTCGCTCTTCGATCCACCGCTCAACCAATCGGGAAGGCTATCTGCTGCCACGGAATCGCTCCTCTTTCATCTTGTTGAATTCGATCGGGTAGAACTCCCGAATCTCTTCTTCTAGCTGCGCAACGAACGCAGCCTTGCCGTTCAAAAAGCTGACCTCGTGCGCGTTGTCGGGCGACACGGGACCCGTCCACGGGTGTGACCCGCCGTCGAGCCACTCCACAATCAGAGAGCGGAAATCCGGGACCTGGAGCAAACGCCCCAGTCTCGCCTGCCTCTCGTCGATCTCGCGGTCGTTCGACATGCTATGCCGCCCCCGCCAGCAAGGCGTTCATGATGTTCGGCTGGATCTGCTGGCTCGCAGCCGCGGCGCCTGCCTGCGCGACCTTCGCGGCCTCACCAGCCATCGCGAGATTGTCGGCCTGCGACTGCTTCTGGTTGCGGGCCTCGCGGATCTGGAGGATCTCAGCCTCGGGCCGCGCAGCCTTGGCGGGGAACCCGATGCGGTCCCAATACTCGTCGATCGTCGCGTCCACGTTCAGCTTGTCGAGCGCCTCGATCCAGCCCGCCTGCGCGGTGGCCGACGTGAAGTTGACGCCCTGCTCGATTGCGATCGTCTGAATCGCGCGCTGGGCCTGGGCCAGAATCGAGATGTACTCGACCTTGAAGTCCACTCCTTCGAGGGACGGAGGCGCCTGCGGAAGCATGCTGGCTCGCCGCATGATCCCGATGATGCGCTCGATGGCCGGATCCAGAAGCTCATCGTTGATCGATTCGAGCACAGGCCCAAGCATGATCAGCTTCTCTTCGTGCCTCTCTTCAATCTCGCGCGCGGTCGTCTGGCGCTGGACTGACTGCGTGATCATCAGGAATAGGTCTTCGAAGAAGTGCTCGCTCAAGCGCTGCTGGATGATCTCGATGTCGGCCTGCACGTACTGGATCGGCAGATTCACGTTGTAGAGCGACTCGATCTTCCCCGGACCATCGTGGTAGGTGACCTTGCCACGCACCAGCGACACGCCACCGCCCGTCTTCAGCGCGGTCGGCGCCTGCATCGGAGGCGTGACCATCTTGTCGACGGCCTCGCACTTCTGGTCTTCGAGGAACATGAGCTGCTTCGCGTCGGGCAGCGCGTCCTGCCCGCATCCGTAACCGTAGGCGTCGCCGTTCTCCGACTTCGCCATCCGGAACACCATCACGGGGAACTCGTGGTACCCGTGCACCCGGATGAACTTCTTGTCGTACCCCTTGCACCACCACACCGAGATGTACTTGAACGCGGCGATGCCGATGACCGGCACGTCGTCCCGATAGAACGGGTTCGGCTCGATCGCGTTGCGGATCTCGAACCGCTTGAAAGGCATTCGCTTGATGTCGGCGTGCAGCTTCTCGGGCAACTCTTCGAGACTGAACTGGCTGAGCAACTCGTGGCCCGTCGGGTTGTAGTCGCGGTAGAACACGTCGACCCGACCGTCCGCGTTGGTGGCGGCGAACCAAGACCCGATCGGGTGAACCTGACACCGAATCACGTCGGTCTCGTGCTCGTCGATCTGGAGAGCCGCGACGCCAACGTCCACGAAGTCACCGTAGGACGTGTGCGTCGCGCGGTAGAAGTTGCTTTTCGCGAGCACGTAGTCCATCCGCCGATCGGTCTCGTCGAAGAACTCGTTGACGCCGGGCTGCTTCTTCAGGTCGCTGGTCGGGGGCCCGAGCTTCTTCCACGGCCGACTCGGGCTCGTGACGCCAGCCTGCAGACCCGACTGCGCGTTCTTCGAGACTCGCAGCGTCGTCGAGTTGACGACCTTCTCGTTAACCTTGCCGCCGTGGACCTTGCCACCACCGGCCGAGCGCGAGGACTCGTCTCGCACGTAGAACCCGCGGCGCGGGCGGAAGTGATCGAAGATCTCGCGGAACTGGGGCTTGTAGCTCTGATCGAACTCGCGCTTCAGTTCCGCGCGGCACTCCTCGAACCAGCGCACCTCGAATCGGCTGGCGTCGATCACTGATAGCCCCTCGTGGTGTTCGTCTTGGTCAGCACCCCGCCCGACCCGGTCGCGATCGTGGAGGCGAGACCGGCGAAGATTCGCTTGCTGCGTTCTTGCTGCACGGTGGACGCAATCGCCGCCTGCTCGGACTCATAGTCCGGCGGCGTGGGCGGGACGGGCGGGGGCTTCGGCGGGTCGACCTTGCACACGAATACGTACCCCTAATACTTGCGCGTCGGGCTGAGGAACCCGGGCAGATTGGGAATGACCGCGCCACCACTGCGGCGGGGCCGTCGACCCGACTGGACCTCGGCGTTCACGCGCTGAGCTGCACGCTGCTTCGCGCGGAACTCGCCGAGCACGTTCTGCACCTGATTGCGTTGGTTCTGCGCGAGCTTCAGGTTCTGCTCGATGTTGCGCTGCAGCGTGGACTGAGCAGCGCGCTGTCCGACGCCGGACGGGCTGATGGCCTGCAGCGAGGACCGAGCAGACCGCAGTGCTGCGATGCGCGCCTGCGTCCCTACCACGTAAGTGGCCGGGTCCTTCTTCTTGCCCGTCAGGTTCGACGTTTCCAGGAACGACTCGGACTTCTGCAGCGTCGCGAGCGTGCGTCCGAACTTCTCCTCGGCCGCTCGTCCTTGGAGGATCGCGTCCGCTCCGGGGGCCGCGTTTCCGCCTCGCCCGTAGCTGGTCGGATTCGCGACGTTCTGGGGCAGCCCGTAGAAGATCGGGATGTCCTCTCCGTTTTGCCGGATGCTAGTCGGCCTCGTAGGAGCTGTGGCAGACGGAGTGATGAACGGGTCGCCCACCTGCACGGGTCTGCTAGTCGCGAAGCGGCCCGCTCCAATCTGGATTCGAGGGAGACGACCGGCCGCGCTGAACGCATCAATGTCCTGCTGCGTATACCGCCGCACGGGCGTGGGCGGCGTTGCCGCGGCCCTGTTCGATCGGATCGCTGCGGCCTGCATCGCAGCCGCTCCGGAACCCTTCGCCATGCACGTCCTCCCCGGCTATCGCCAGGGACGAACGTACTCAGTTTCCGCGTCGCCGCTACCCACGACCTGGGATTGCTTCGGGTGCGTGATCGGCGAAACCACTTGGGCGAACGTGAGGGCCAAAGCGTCGCCGTGGTCGGGGCTCCGGAGCCCGTCCCGCTTCATGACCTCTTTCGGGGTCAAGGCCAGCGAATTCGAGCGAGTTTCCTTGATCGTGTAGGTCTGGTTCTTGAGGTCTTCGAGGAGGTCCTGGTCGTTCCAGGGGATGCAACCACCCGCCCTCAGCCACTCGCGCATGTCGCACCACATCTCGGCCCGTTTGTTCGCGAAGTCCTCGTTCCGGGGCACGGCCCCGAACAGGACCTCGGCCACGCTGAAACCGCGGTGCCGGAGGATGTCGATGAGGCCTCCGCCGATGCCTCCACCGTCGATGTTCACGTAGTGGGGCTTGTACTCGATGATGAGCGGCGCGATCGCGTCGGCCAGCTGCACCATGTCGTGCTGCCTCCACGTGTAGTAGTTGTACACGCCCGCGACCTTGCCCTTTCGCGTGTACAGCACCGACTCGTCGTCTCCGAACCGGGCCACGTCGATCCCAAACACGAGCGGGTCAGTGACCTGCGGTGCTGTGTCGACCTGCGTCGCGCGCTCGATCACGTCGAGCGGGATCAGCTGGTTGCTAGCGCTCTTGGGGAACTCGCCACGCACGCGGACACGCACGAAGTCCGAGTCCACGCCGTAGTCGTCGACCCACTGCTGCAGCTGCTGCTTGTTGGTGCCCTCGACCGTGCGGCTGTCGATCTTGCGATTGCGCCAGCGGTGAGCGAGCCGATTGTGTGTGTCGAAGAAGCGGCCGGTCGGACGCGTGGGATTGCCCTGCACGAGCAGGATGATCTCGGTGTTCATGTCGGTGAGCGCGCCCTCGATGACCTCCCAGATCACGTCGTGAATCGCGCTCGCCTCGTCCATCAGCACGAGGATGCGCTTGCCCTCGTTGTGGAGACCAGCGAACGCCTCAGGATTGTTCTCGCTCCACGGAAGCGCGTCGACTCGCCACGTCATCGCGTGCTCGACATCCGCCGCTCGGAACACGGTGTTGTCGACCTTGAAGAAGTCGCGCACCGCGCACATCGCATACCACTTGCGAAGCTCAGGCCACGTCTTCGTTCGCAGCTGGCTCTCGGTGTTGGCCGTGACGGTGCCGCGCGCGTCCACCACCGTGGTGGTGCCCCACAGAATCAGGAACGAGATGAGGGCCGACTTCCCGATCCCGTGGCCCGAGGCGATC
>JBJXDR010000133.1:0-20646 GCA_046155245.1 Rhodoglobus sp.
CCAGGCGACCAGACCCAAACGGCAGCCGAACTCGAGACCCAGTGGAAGACCGACGCCCGCTGGAACGGGATCGAGCGCGACTACTCGGCCGGGGACGTCGTAGCCCTGCGCGGCAGCGTTCGGGAAGATCGCACGCTAGCTCGGCGAGGCGCGGAGAACCTGTGGCGGCTCATCCACGGGTCTGAGAACGGAACCGATGAGTGGGTGCCCGCACTCGGTGCGCTCACCGGCAACCAGGCCGTGCAACAGGTGCGGGCCGGGCTCAAAGCAATCTACCTGAGCGGGTGGCAGGTGGCGGCCGACGCGAACCTGTCGGGTCAGACCTACCCGGACCAGAGCCTGTATCCGGCCAATAGCGTGCCAGCGGTCGTGCGACGCATCAACAACGCGCTGCTGCGCGCCGACCAGATCGAGACCGCCGAAGACGGCCAACCGACGACCGACTGGCTTGCCCCGATCGTCGCGGATGCCGAGGCCGGCTTCGGAGGGCCCCTCAACGTCTACGAGCTGATGAGTTCGATGATCGAGGCAGGAGCTGCCGGCGTGCACTGGGAGGACCAGCTCGCGAGTGAGAAGAAGTGCGGGCACATGGGAGGTAAGGTGCTGATCCCGACCGGCCAGCACATCCGCACACTCAACGCTGCTCGCCTGGCCGCAGACGTCGCGGGGGTGTCGACGATCATCGTGGCGCGCACCGACTCGCTCGCCGCCGACCTGATCACGAGCGACGTGGATGACCGTGACAAGCCGTTCCTCACCGGGGACCGCACGAGCGAGGGCTTCTACCGCACGACTCCGGGCATCGAGACGGTTCTGGCTCGCGGGCATGCCTATGCACCGTATGCCGACCTGCTGTGGGTCGAGTCGGCCGAGCCCGACCTCGAACTCGCGCGTACGTTTGCGGAGAGCATCCATTCCGAGTTCCCCGGCAAGAAGCTCGCCTACAACTGCAGCCCAAGCTTCAACTGGAAGAGCCACCTCGACGACGCGACCATCGCGACGTTCCAGCGGGAGCTGGCATCAATGGGCTACGCGTTCCAGTTCATCACCCTCGCGGGATTCCACGCCCTTAATCACTCGATGTACACGCTCGCGCGCGACTACTCGCAGCGCCACATGACTGCGTACGTCGAGCTGCAGGAGGCAGAGTTCGCGTCCGAGAAGGACGGCTACACGGCCACGCGCCACCAGCGCGAAGTCGGCACGGGCTATTTCGACCGGATTGCCACAGCGCTGAACCCCGACAGCGAGACCCTCGCGCTCGCGGGCAGCACCGAAACCGCGCAGTTCCACTAATCACACACGTCGACCAACGAGCCCAAAGGACCAATCACCATGACCCACTCCCGCATGGAGGTGCTCGCCAGCCCTAATGGGCACAGCGGCGACCGCTTCGACGAAATACTGACCCCGGAGGCGCTGCGCTTCCTGGCCCGCCTGCACGACCAATTCGCCGGTCGCCGCCACGACCGATTGGCCGCGCGGATGCACCAGCGCAAGCACATCGAGAACGGTCGAGACCTCAAGTTCCTGTCGGAGACGGCCGCGATTCGCGAGGACGCCACGTGGCGTGTCGCAGGGGCTGGCCCCGGCCTCGAGGACCGCCGGGTCGAGATCACGGGCCCGACCGACCGCAAGATGACCATCAACGCCATGAACTCGGGCGCGAAGGTCTGGCTCGCGGACCAGGAAGACGCCACGAGCCCCACCTGGGCCAACGTGATCGGCGGACAGGTGAGCCTGTTCGACGCGATCCGCCGCCAGATCGACTTCACGAGCGAGGACGGCAAGAAATACCGGCTGGGGGAGACGACCCCCACGATCGTGATGCGTCCGCGCGGCTGGCATCTCGTCGACAAGCACCTGCGCTACACCGACCGGGCCGGACTGCGAACTCCGGCCTCTGGATCACTCGTCGACTTCGGCCTGTACTTCTTCCACAACGCGCAAGCGCTCATCGATGGCGGCACCGGGCCGTACTTCTACATCGCCAAGCTGGAGAACCACCTCGAAGCGCGCCTGTGGGACGACGTGTTCACCTTCTCCGAGAACGCCCTCGGAATCCCGCACGGCACGATCCGCGCCACGGTGCTCATCGAGACGATCCCGGCGGCATTCGAGATGGAGGAGATCCTCTACGAGCTGCGCGATCACTGTGCCGGTCTCAACGCGGGTCGCTGGGACTACATCTTCTCGATCATCAAGAACTTCCGCGGGCGCGGCGCAAGCTTCGTGCTGCCCGACCGCGCGAGCATCACGATGACGGTGCCCTTCATGCGGGCCTACACCGAGCTGCTCGTCTCCACCTGCCACAAGCGGGGAGCGCACGCGATCGGAGGCATGAGTGCGTTCATTCCCAACCGGCGCGACCCCGAGGTGACCGCGCGCGCACTAGCGGCGGTGACTGCGGACAAGAAGCGTGAGGCGGGCGACGGGTTCGACGGAACCTGGGTGGCGCATCCGGATCTGGTGGACACCGCTCAAGCCGAGTTTGACGCGGTGCTTGGGCTTAGGCCCAACCAGCTCGATCGCCTTCGTGACGATGTGCACGTCACCGGCGCCGACCTGCTCGATCTACGGATCGACGGCGCGGTGACGGATGCGGGAGTCGCGTCGAACGTGGCCATCGCCGTGCGCTACATCGAGAGCTGGCTTCGCGGGGTAGGCGCCGCGGCGATCAACAACCTCATGGAGGACGCGGCGACAGCCGAGATCAGCCGGGGTCAGCTGTGGCAGTGGATGCACCAGCGCGTCGTGACCGCGGAAGGCACCCTCATCACGCGGGCGCTCGTCGAGCGCGAGCTCCAACGCACCCTCGCGGAGTACGGCGGAGCCCCCGGCAACCGCTTCGACGACGCGGCCGCAGTGTTCCGTTCGGTGACCCTCGAGGAGGCCTTCCCGACCTTCCTCACGATCACGGCGTACACGCGCTATCTCGTGGAGCAGCAGGAGGTTGTAGCCGCTTAACGCAGGTAGATTCGAAGCATGAATCCGTTGCAGGCCCGCATTATTTACGACCTCAATGTTGTGCCCTCGATCGACCCGGCCGAGCAGGTCGCAACTCGCGTGGGTTTCCTCAAGGACTACCTGACGGCATCCCACGCGAAGGGGTTCGTGCTCGGCATCAGCGGGGGACAGGACTCCTCGCTGGCCGGTCGACTCTGCCAGCTCGCGGTGGAGGAGTTGCGTGCCGATGGCACTGATGCCACCTTCCTCGCCGTGCGTCTGCCCTACCGTGTTCAGGCCGACGAAGCGGATGCCCAGCTTGCGCTCGACTTCATTCGACCCGATCGATCCGTGAGCTTCAACATCGCTCGCGGGGTCGACGGGGTGGAAGCCGAGTACCTCGACACCACGGGAGACGCGCTTCTGGACTTCACTAAGGGCAACGTGAAGGCGCGGATGCGGATGGTCGCGCAGTACGCCATCGCTGGCCAGCATTCACTGCTCGTGGTGGGGACCGACCACGCCGCCGAGGCCGTGACCGGGTTCTTTACCAAGTACGGCGACGGCGGAGCCGACCTGCTGCCGTTGTCGGGACTCACGAAGCGGCAGGGCGGGGCCCTGCTCCAGCACTTGGGTGCCCCTGAGCGCCTGTACCTCAAGGCGCCCACCGCCGATCTGCTCGACGGCATCCCCGGCCAGACCGACGAGGCGAACTTGGGCCTCAGCTACACGCAGATCGACGACTATCTGGAGGGCGAGGAGGTCGCGCCCGAGGTTGCCGTCGCAATCGAGGAGCGCTACCTCGCGACCCAGCACAAGCGGCGCGAGCCGGTAACGATGTTCGACGACTGGTGGCGTTGATGCCCCTGCTCGCGATCGCCCAGTTCGCGCCCGGGGCCGATGCGGCCGTGAATCTGGCATCGATCGAGGCGTTCGCCGAGCGCGCCGCGGCCCGCGGGGCGACGTTGCTGCTGCTGCCCGAGTACTCGTCGTACTTCACTCCCGAGGCCGACGAGACCTGGCTCGCGAGTGCCCAGCACCTCGATGGCGAGTTTGTGACCGGGCTCGGTGCGATCGGGCAGCGGCTGGGCATCCATCTGGTCGCCGGGTTTATCGAGACCGCGGATGCCACGCACGTGAGCAACACGGTCGTGGCTGTGGCCCCGGCCGGCGCCGTCGCAGCCGTGTACCGCAAGGTGCACCTGTACGACGCCTTCGGGTACCGCGAATCGGACTGGGTCACGCCCGGCCCGATTGAGGAGCCGCAGACCTTCGCGTGGGAGGGCTTCACGGTGGGGATGCAGACCTGTTACGACATCCGATTCCCCGAAGTCAGTCGTCGCCTCGTTGATGCCGGCGCGGACCTGTTGCTCGTGCCCGCGGAGTGGGTGCGCGGTCCGCTCAAGGAGCAACACTGGCGCACTCTGCTCACCGCACGGGCTCTCGAGAACACCGTGTACGTGGCCGCGGCCGACCACGCGCCGCCGATCGGGGTTGGCAACAGCATGGTGCTCGATCCAATGGGGGTCGAGCTTGTGACGATCGGCGACGAGACCGGGGTCGCGGTTGCCGAGCTCGACCCGGCGCGGATCCGGACCGTGCGCGAGGTGAACCCAGCCCTCGCCCTGCGGCGGTTCGGCTCGGTCGCGCTCTGACCTCGCTCCGCCCTCATCCCGCCCTCACCCTGTTGGGGGGGAGACATGGGCTTCAGGGGCGGCGACCGATCGGGGTACAGTGGGAACGTTGCATCCAGAGGGGGTCTGGTCATGTCTGAACCATTCAGGGTCATCGTCATCGAAGACGATCCCGACGTGGCACTGTTTTCGAAGACGGTTCTTGAGAAGCGCGATCTCTGCATTGTTATGACGATTGCGGATCCGCGTCTGGTAGGGGCTGCGGTGCTCGACTTCGAGCCCGAAGTGGTCGTCACCGACATCGAGTTGCCCGGGGCATCCGGCCTCGAACTGATTGGCGTGATCCGTGAGTTGCGGCCGGGAATCCCGGTGATCGTAATGACGGCGCACGCCTCTCTCGACTATGCGGTAACCGCGTTGCGCAGTCAGGCCGACGAGTTTCTGACCAAGCCGGTCACCTCGGCCGACCTCGTGTCTCACGTCACCCGTCTCGCCACTCAGGCCCGGGAGTCCGCCGCAACGGCACCACAGAAGCAGGTTGTACTCGCGATCGGGGCACATCCCGACGACGTCGAGGTCGGAGTTGGTGGCATCCTTGCGGCTCACGCTGCGGCGGGGGACTCGGTCACGATCCTCACACTCTCGCGCGGAATGCGCGACAGCGGCATTCATGGCGCATGGAGCGAGAGCTCGGAGGCGGCCGCGGTGATCGGCGCGCAGGTCGTGCTGGAGGACATCCCCGGTCACGCTCTGGCCACGTCGCCGCAGATCACCGAGATCATCCGCAAAGTGCTCGGCGACCTGAAACCCACGATCGTGTACACGCAGAGCAAGAACGACGACAATCAGGATCACCGCGCGGTTCACGACGCGACCTTGGTCAGTTCGTCCACCGTGCGCACGGTCGCCTGCTTCCAGGGCACGGCGGCCACGGTTGAGTTCCGCCCCAACCGCTTTGTGACGATCGACGGCTTCACGGATCAGAAGCTTGAGATGCTCGCGTGCTTTGCTAGAGATGATGCGGACCGACCCGACTACCTCGCGCCCGACTTTGCGTTGGCCACCGCGCGATCATGGTCGAGGTACGGGCAGGGGTCGTACTGCGAGCCTCTCGAGGTCGTCCGCGAGTCTTCCGACGTCGCCCGTACGGCCTGACGCGACAGTCACAATCGGGGTACGTCGCTACCGGGGGACGGTGGTGAGGTGGCTCTAGGGTATGCAAGAGGGGGTGGGGTACAGCATGACCGAAGAGGCCTATCGGGTGCTCGTCGTCGACGATGACCCGGATGTTGCGCAGTACACCCGCACCGTGCTCGAACGCCGCTCGGAGTGTGTCGTGCGAGCCGTGGGCGACGCGCACCAGGCGCGTCGTGCCATCGAGGAGTTCCGCCCCGACGTGGTGGTGACTGACATCGAGATGCCGGGGATGACCGGGCTCGAGCTACTCGCGGTGTTGCGCGAGGATCGTCCCGATCTGCCTGTTGTGGTCATGACCGCCCACGTCTCCGTGGAGTACGCGGTGGGCGCTCTGCGCGGCCAAGCCGACGAGTTCATCACCAAGCCCATCGACTCCGGGCACCTTGTCGCCACCGTCCTGAGGCTTGCGCAGGAGGGCCGCGCCCGCCGCGATCACGCGCGCCCGCGGGAGTACGTGCTCGCGGTCGGCGCCCACCCCGACGACGTCGAGATCGGAGTGGGGGGCATTCTCGCGTCGCACCGTGCGTCGGGGGACCAGGTGGTCATCCTCACGCTCTCACGCGGCGGAAGGGGCGGCTCCCCGGAGGATCGGCAGCACGAGTCACTAGCGTCGGCGGAACTGCTCGGAGCTCGCCTGTTCCTTGAGGATCTCGTGGACACCGAGATCACCAACACCGGCCCCACCGTGCAGATCATCGAACGGGTGGTGCGCGAGACGAACCCGACAATCGTGTACACGCACTCGAGCCACGATCGACACCAGGACCACCGCGCCACTCACGAGGCCACGGTCGTTGCCACCCGCGCCGTGGATACTGTCGCGTGCTTCCAGAGTCCGTCATCGACGGTCGACTTCAGGCCGACGCGCTTCGTGTCGATCGACGGGTTCACCGATAAGAAGCTAGAACTGCTCTCGTGCTTCAGGTCGCAGTCTGAGATCCGCAACTACCTCGACCCCGAGTTCGTGCTGGCGACCGCGCGCTACTGGTCGCGGTTCGGCGCGGGCAACAGTGTCGAGCCGCTCGAGATCCTCCGCGAGACGGCCGATATGTCGATGCCCGCCCGCCGACGCTCGCAGACTCGCGCGGCACAGGGTGAGGTGGGCCGATGACTCGCGTTCTGGTCACGGGCGCGGGCGGTCCCGCGGGCGTCGCGGTGATCCGGTCGCTTCTGCGCAGGGCAGATCTTGAGGTCTTCGCGGCCGACATGGACGGGTGGGCGAGTGGTCTCTACCTCGTGCCCGCCGACCGACGACGAGTTGTTCACCCGGCGGTCGCCGAGGGCTTCGTCGACGGGGTGCGGGAGCTCGTGGCATCCGACGGTATCGACATTGTGGTCGCGACTGTTGACGCCGAACTGCGCCCCCTGGCGTCGCGCCGAGCGGAGTTGGGCGCCGTTCTCGCCGCGCCCTCACTCGACACCCTCGAGACTTGCCTCGACAAGTGGATGCTCGCCCAGCGCTGTGAGGGCCGGGTGCGGGTGCCGACGACCGCCCTGCTCACTGCCGAGTCGATAGCGCGCGACTGGGACTTTCCGGTGATCGTCAAGCCGCGCAGCGGCGCGGGATCACGCGGTGTGCGGCTCGTGTCGAACCGTCAAGAACTGGTGGCGATCGGCGCCGACGAGTCCCTCATCGTCCAGGAGAATCTCCCGGGCGAGGAGTTCTCCGTCGATGTGTTCGCGGCGCCCGACGGGCACGTGGTGGCCGCAGTGCCGCGCAGTCGCGCGCGAGTGGATTCCGGGGTGTCCATTGCCGGCTACACCGTGCACTCGTCGGAGCTCGAGTCGACGGCGGCCGCGGTCGCCGAGGCAATTGGCCTCGTCGGGGTCGCCAACGTTCAACTGCGCTACGACACCGCTGGCGTGGCGGCGCTGCTCGAGGTGAACCCCAGGTTTCCCGGCGCGCTGCCTCTCACGATCGCCGCGGGAGTCGACATGCCCTCACTCGCGATCGATCTGGCGCTGGGGCTCCCACTGCCCGAGCACCTCGACTTCCGTGAACTCGCGAACGTGCGCTATCTCGAAGACGTCTTCCTTGATCGGTCCGACGTGCTGCGATCCGACCACGCGAGTATGGGGGCAGACGCGTGATGAGCGACTTACGGCATCCGGAACTCGCGGGCGACCACCACGTGCATTCGACCTTCTCCGACGATGGCCTATCCACAGTGTCGCAGAACATCGAGGCCGCCCACGCGGCTGGCCTCAGCGTGCTGCGCCTCACCGAGCATGTGCGGGTGGACACCAGTTGGGTGCCCGAGTTTGTCTCCGCAGTTGCGGCTCAGCCCGTGCCGGAAGGGCTCACCGTTCTGACCGGCGTGGAGGCCAAAATTCTTGACTCGGCCGGCACCCTTGACCTGCCCGGCAACGTGGTCGGCATCGATGCGATCGTCATCGCCGACCACCAATTTCCCGGCCCAGACGGACCCTGGCATCCGCACGCCGCGCGTGAGCGTCTCAACGACGGGCTCTCAGTCTCCGACGCGTTGGATCTGCTGATTGGCGCCCTCGTCGGCGCCATGCGCAGAGCACCCGGCAATCAGCTGGCGCACTGCTTCTCGATCCTGCCCAAAATCGGCCTCAGCGAGGATGACCTCTCGCCCGAGCACCTCGAGGCCTGGGCGTCGACTGCCGCCGCCACGTCCACCCTTGTCGAGGTCAACGAGAAGTGGGCCTGCCCCGGTTCGCGCGCGCTGAGAGCGGCACTAGACGCAGGCGCAGTGGTCGTGGCATCCACTGATGCTCACGAGGCCGGGGACGTCGGCCGCTACGACCGCGTGCGCACGCTGCTGGGGGAGGTGCGCCCGTGAGCATCGACTGGTTGACCGTGGGCAGCACCGTTCTCACGTGGACGCTGCTGCTCTTCGTGATCACCGGCGCAATGCCCGTGATCACAACACTCGTGCTCTTTCTGGCGATCCCGTTCCACGGCAGTGCGAACAATTACGCAAAGGCGGCTCCGTACCTTCCGAAGGTCGCGGTGCTGGTTCCGGCGTGGAACGAAGAGGCGGTGATCGGGGCGACCATCGACCGGTTCATGTCCCTGGAATACCCGCGTGATCGGCTTCGGGTCTACGTCGTCGACGATGCGAGCACGGATGCGACGCCCGACGTCATCGAGGACCGCGCCGCACGGTATCCGGGATCGGTTTTCCACCTGCGTCGCGCGCATGGCGGCGAGGGAAAGGCTCACACTCTCAATCACGGCCTCGGAATCGTCCTCGCCGATGACTGGGCCGAGGCGGTGCTCATCACCGATGCCGACGTGATCTACACGCCCGATTCGCTGCGCAAACTCACCCGCCACCTTGCTGATCCCGATGTCGGGGCGGTCACCGCCTACGTTCGCGAGGGGAGCATCCGCAAGAACTACCTCACCCGCTTCATCGCGATCGAGTACGTCATGGCGCAGGTGGCCGCGCGCCGGGCGCAGAACGTGCTTGGCGCGCAAGCGTGTCTGGCCGGCGGAGCACAACTGCACACCCGCGCGAACCTCACTGCAATGGGCGGCGTGATCGACACGTCGGGCTTTGCCGAAGACACCGTGACCACCTTTGAGACTCAGCTTCGCGGCAAACGGGTGGTGTTCGACCCACGCGCTGTCGTGCTTGCCGAGGAGCCCGGCACGGTGCGCGCGCTCTGGAAGCAGCGCTTGCGGTGGGCGCGGGGCAACGTCGAGATCACGGCGCGCTACCGGTCAATGTGGTTCAGGTCCAGCAAGGCGCACGGCCTCGGGACTGTTGGTTTCGGCCTCGCGTGGTTCAGCATTCAGTTGCTGCCGCTCGTGATGATTCTGTCATCGCTGGGCCTTCTTGGGCTCCTGCTCGTCGGCAGCGACCTTGCCAACGTCGCCTTCCGAGGGCTCTGGGTGCTCGCGGCGTGCACCTACTTCTACTCGATCTTCCTGTCGCTGCAACTCGATTGGGGCATCGGCCGTCGAACTCTCGTTGAGGCCCTGTTCTTCCCCGGGATCATCTCGATCATCGTGATGCTCACCGCGTTCTTCCCGGGCCTGTTCGAGACGGTGCTGCCCGGTGCCTTCGGGGTCGTGCTCAGCGACACGGCGGTGTTCTGGTGGACGGTCTTCGTCTACCTGTGGATCTCCGTGGCGATGCTGGGCGGATGGTTGGCCAAGGCCGTTGAGGGCACTGTCGTAGGCCGAGTGCTCACGCCGGTGCTCGTCTATCTCATCGGGTACGGGCCGATCCTGTGCGCTATCACCGTCGATTCGTATGTCAAGGAATTCCGTGGCGCCGAAGCGACCTGGGACAAGACCGAGAAGACGGGAAGGGTTTCCGCATGAGAGTGGCGACGAAGCACGCCGAGGGGCAGGGTCCGCGCCACTCCGCCGACGCCATCATCGTGCCGATCAACCCGCGCGACCCCGGTGCCGTCTTCATCCAGCAGGAGATCGACGCCGATCGACGCCGGGAACGCCGGCTGTGGCTCAAGGCGTTCGTGGCCATCGCCCTCGTGGTGGGCCTTGTGGTGGTCAGGGAGGTGTTCTTCGTATGACGACGTCGCGACCGAGCCAAGTGCTCGTGGTGGAGGACAGCGCCGATCAGGCGGGCTTGCTTCGCCAGTACTTCGAGAAGGCAGGATGCACCGTGCGGGTGGTGACTACGGGCGAGGACGCCCTTGCCGCGAGCGCCGACCTACTCCCCGACCTCGCCGTAATCGACCTCGTGCTTCCCGGCATGGACGGCTGGGAACTGGTCACCCGCTTCCGGTCGGAACTGCCGGGCTGCGCAATCGTCGTCACATCGGTGCTCGACACCGCGGACTTTCCCGAGGCGGATGGGATCCTCCCCAAGCCCTTCACCGGCGCTCAGGTGCGCAAGGTCCTCGCCGATCTCGACCCACGCTGGAGGCTCGGATGAGTCACACGGTAGTCATCGCCGACGACGACCCCGACATCCGTCAACTCGTGTCGCTTTCGGTCACGAAAGCGGGTTTGACTGTGGTGGCCGTCGTCTCCGACGGGGCCGCGGCGCTCGAGGCGATCCGCGTGCATCGGCCCGATCTCGCTATTCTCGACATCTCGATGCCCGAACTCACCGGCGTCGAGGTGTGTCGGGCAGTGCGAGCGGATGCCTCGATCGGCGACGTGCGCATCGTGCTGCTCTCGGCATCCGTTGAAGAGAAGGCCGTGCAGATCGGCATCACCGCAGGAGCCGACTACTTCTTTGCCAAACCATTCAGTCCGCGCGACTTGGTCGCCTGGCTCGCCGTGGGGAAAGAGGCGCGATGACCATTGTCGAACGAGTGCACCGTTGGGCCCACAACATGCTCAACCGGCCGTCGCCGCTCGTGAAGCAATCGGCGACCTTGGGCGCCGTGATGGCGGCCTTGGCGATCATTGGTCTCGTGCCGGAAGTCACGATGACCTACCCCGCGCTCGCGTGGACTGGCGTGTCCATGGTGGCCTTCGCGACCGCCTTGGCGGTTCTGTTCAGCCGGGTGCACACTCTGACTCGGTATGCCCTTCTGGTGCCGGTCATCGATATGTTCGCAATCGGGGCCTTCCGCGGCGGCTCCGGGGCGCTCGATTCGCCCTTCACCGCGCTCATGGTGCTTCCGGTCGTCTGGCTCGCATCGGGCGAGGGACGTCGGTACATCGTCTACTCCGGCGTGGGTACGTTCCTCGCGCTGCTCATTCCCGTGGTTCTCGGGCTGACCGCCCCGTCAAGTCCCGTGGACTGGGTACGCGGCATTTACACCCCGCTGATCTTCACCGTCGCCGCGGCGATCGTGAACGAATTGGCGCGACAGGGTCGCGAGCAGTTGCGCTCGATCCGGTCGCTCGCCGACGACAAGGAGCGGATGCTGCAACGCACCGTCGAGTTCGCGGCCCAGCTTCAGGAGAGCGAAGCGAAGTACCGCGCCGCCGATCGCATGTTCCGTGGGGTGTGGGCGGCCGTGACGGAGCAGAGCGTCATCGGCACGGATACCACCGGCCTCATCGACGCTTGGAATCCCGGGGCGACGAAGATCCTCGGGCCAAGCGCCGACGACGCCGAGGACAAGATGCACATCTTCGACTTCCACATTCCGGAGGAGTTGGAGAGCCGAGCGCGAGAACTCAACTATCCGCCCGGCGAGACAGTGCTCAACCCCGGATTCTCGGCCCTCGTCGAGTCGGCCAGGCTCGGCAAGTCCGAGACCCGCGAGTGGACCTACGTGCGAGCCGACGGAAGCCACGTCGCCGTGCAACTCTCCGTGACCAAGCGCGTGGACGAGGCCGGCGAGACAGTCGGCTACCTGTTCGTCGCGTCTGACGTGACGCAGGCCCGGGAGGTCTCCCGCCTCAAGGACGAGTTCGTCGGTCTCATCTCGCACGAGCTGCGCACGCCGCTCAGTTCGATCCTCGGCTACCTCGAGCTGCTCCGCGACGACGAAGACCAGCCACTGTCCAGTGATCAGCTGCAGTATCTCGGCGTGGCGGAACGCAACGCTCACCGGCTGCTGCGGCTCGTGGGCGACCTGCTGTTCACCGCGCAGGTGGAGTCGGGCCGGTTCCCGCTCGACGCGCGGGATGTCGAACTCGAGTCGATCATCACCGCGTCGATTCAGACGGCCCGGCCGAGCGCCGATAACGCGGGAATCGAACTCGTCAACGTGATACCGGACCGGCCGATCGTGGTGCACGGCGACCCGACTCGTCTGGGTCAAGCCGTCGACAACCTCGTCTCCAACGCGATCAAGTTCACGCCGCACAGCGGCACAGTCACGATCGAGCTGGGGGTCGAGGACGACCGTGCGGTGATCAAGGTGCGGGATACCGGGATGGGAATCCCGACCGAGGAGCTGGACATGCTCTTCGCACGCTTCTTCCGAGCCACGACGGCGACCCGCAATGCCGTGCCGGGCGTCGGCCTGGGCCTCACCATCACGAAGGCGATCATCACGGCGCATGACGGCGAAATGGGTGTGTCAAGCGAGGAGGGTGTCGGCACCGAGTTCAGTGTCAGCCTTCCCCTGGCTCGTGTGAGCTCGGTCGTCTAGCTCGTGCGCAGCTCGGCTAGGCGCGCCGCCGCGGAGGTGAGCAGTTCGAAGCGCTTGCAGAACGCAAACCGCAGCATGCTCGAGTAGTGCCCGTGGTTTTCGGGTCGCACGAACGCGGTCACGGGGATGGCGACGACGCCGGCCAGTGCGGGGAGAGCGCGGCAGAAGTCGGCGGCGTCGGTCACGCCCAGGGGCGCGGCATCCACGACGATGAAGTAGCCGGCATCCGGCCTCATCACCTCGAATCCCGCAGCGGTGAGTCCGGCGCTCAGGATGTCGCGTTTGGCTCGAAGCGTTCTCGCGGCGGAGGCGAAGAACTCGTCGGGGAGGCCGAGGCCGACCGCTATGGCGGGCTGGAAAGGTGCCCCGTTTACATAGGTGAGGTATTGCTTGATCGCAGCGATTGCGTCGATGAGCGCTGCCGGGGCTACGGCCCAGCCGATCTTCCACCCGGTCGTGCTGAAGGTCTTGCCGCCGCTGGAGATGGTCACCGTGCGCTCGAAGGCCCCGGGGAGGCTTGCGATGGGCACATGCTCGACGCCGAAGGTGAGGTGCTCGTACACCTCGTCGGCGACGATGATCGCGTCGTGCCGGTGGGCAAGCTCGACGATGAGCTCGAGGGTCTCGCGCGGCAGCACGGCACCCGTGGGGTTGTGCGGTGAATTGACGAGGATCACCCGCGTGCGGTCGGTCACCGCCGCTCTGAGATCGTCCGGGTCGGGGAGGAAGTCGGGTGCTCTCAACGGAACGGTGACTTGGGTCGCGCGGGCGAGGGCGGTGATCGCGCCGTACTCGTCGTAGAAGGGCTCGAAGGTGACCACCTCGTCACCGGTGTCGGTCAACGCGAGCAGGGTTGCGGCGATCGCCTCGGTAGCGCCCGCGGTCACGAGCACGTGGGTGGCGGCATCCACCTCGATGCCGTAGAAGCGCTTCTGGTGAGCGGCGATCGCCTCGCGGAGCACCGGCATCCCGGTCCCGGGCGGGTACTGGTTCAGCCCGGCGCTGATCGCCTCACGGGCGGCTTCGAGCACTTCCGTAGGCCCGTCTTCGTCGGGGAAACCCTGCCCAAGGTTGATTGCCCCGGTGGATGTCGCGAGCGCCGACATCTCGGCGAAGATAGTCGGTCGCAGCTCGCCGTCGGGCCCGAGCAACATGGCGCCGCGAGCGGTGCGCGCCCACGATCCCGACACGGTCATGGTCACCGAGCCTACCGCCGACCAGCGCATCGCCGGGCTCGGAGCTGGGCCGCAGAATGCTCCCAGCCGGCCCAAATACAATGTTCAGGTTGGCGATGGATGCTGTTCCTCGCTGGAAGGAGCACCCCATGACCACCTCGCTCGAGAACCCCGAGTCCGCCCCCGTCGACCCCACCCCCGCAGGTGCTCCGATCGACCCCGATCAGCACCCCGCGCTGGCCAAGCCCCGTCGATCTTCCGCGCCTGTCGGCGTCATCGCGGCTCTTGCCGTGGGTGCGCTCGTCGGTGGCGTCTCCGGTGCTGGAGTCACACTGTGGGCAACCTCGGCGAACAGCGTCCCGCCTGTCGTCGCGAATTCCTCCCCGACGACCATCACGGTCAACGACCCCGCCACCGTGACCCATATCACGGCCGTCGCGGCAAAGGTGTCACCGTCGGTCGTGACCATTTCTGTCACGTCTGACACCGGGGCCGGAACCGGGTCGGGCGTCATCATCGACACCGAAGGTCACGTGCTGACGAACGCACATGTGGTCACGCTTGAGGGCGCAGCATCCGACCCCACCATTCAGGTCCAGACCAATGACGGACGGCTGATCTCGGCGACCATCGTGGGCATCGATCCGATTTCCGATCTCGCTGTTATCCAGCTTGCGGATGCATCAGGCCTCCAGCCCGCCGAGTTCGCCGACTCCGCCGCACTCAACGTGGGCGACACGGCGATCGCCATCGGTGCACCGCTGGGTCTCGCCGGCACCGTCACCAACGGAATCGTGAGTGCGTTGAACCGGTCAATCACTATCGCGTCGTCGGCTCTGCCCGACAGTTCCACTGGCGACCAGAGCCCCGACCCCCAGAGCCCCAATACCCAGACCCCGTTTGATTTCTGGAACTTCGACCTGCCCGGCCAGAACCAGTCCAACTCGCCCACATCATCGTCGCAGACGATCTCGCTCTCGGTTATCCAGACTGATGCCGCGATCAACCCCGGAAACTCCGGCGGAGCGCTGCTCGATTCTGACGGCAAGGTCATCGGCATCAATGTCGCGATCGCCTCCGCCGGCAGCAGCTCGGGTGGACAGTCGGGCAGCATCGGTGTCGGATTTGCGATCCCCGCCAATCTCGCTCAGCGAGTTGCCGCAGAGCTCATCAGCACCGGTAAGGCGACCCACGGTCTGCTCGGCGCGAGCGTCGCTGATGTCACCGAAGACACCACTCAGACCGACAGCAAGGTCGTGGGCGCGAGCATCGTCGACGTCACGTCAGGAGGAGCCGCCGAGTCCGCTGGACTCAAGATCGGCGACATCATCACCGGTATCGACGGCCTGCCTGTCACCGGCAAGACCGACCTGACCGCACAAGTGCGATCGCTTGCGGCCGGCGCACAGGCCACGCTCACCTACGTACGGGACGGCAAGACCGCGACCGCCAACGTCACCCTCGGCGCCCTCGGCTAGCCTCGTCGCGCTGGTAGGCTCAACCGACCAACCAGCGCGACGTACAGGACACCATGGCAACGCAGTCGGATGCCCTTCCGGGGGTCTCCTACGTCATGCCCGTGCTCAACGAAGTCGAGCACATCGAAGCGGCCATCAATAGCCTTACGGTGCAGGACTACGAGGGTGCTTTCGAGATCATCCTCGCCCTGGGTCGGAGTGCCGATGGCACCGACGAGGTAGTTTCGGCGATGGCGGCCACAGACCCGCGCATCCGTCGCATCGACAACGAACTCGGGTCGACGCCCGGCGGGCTGAACGCGGCGATCCGAGCATCCAGCAATCCCGTTGTCGTGCGAGTTGACGCTCATTCGGTGCTGCCGCCGGACTACACCCGCGTGGCGGTGCGCACACTGCAGGAGACGGGCGCAGATAACGTCGGCGGCATCATGAAGGCGGTCGGCGTTACCGCTTTCGAGAAGGCCGTCGCTCACGCGTACGGGTCTCGGGAGGGCCTCGGCGGCACCCAGCACCACGTCGGCGGCAAGGCCGGCCCAGCCGACACCGCCTACCTCGGGGTGTTTCGGCGGGATCGGCTGGTCGATGTCGGCCTCTTCGACGAGGGCATCAAGCGCGGCCAGGACTGGGAGCTCAACCGGCGGCTGCGCGCCACGGGCGGCATCGTGTGGTTCACGCCAGAGCTCGAGGTGGTCTACCGCCCTCGATCGAGCCTGCGCAAACTCATCCGCCAGTTCGTTGCGACCGGCATCTGGCGCGGCGAGTTGGCGCGAAGATTTCGAGCGGAGACGTCGTTGCGCTACTTCGTTCCACCGCTCGCGGTCATCGGCATCGTTGGCGGGTTCGTGCTGGGAGTACTCGGGCTAGCGCTGGGCGTGCCGTGGTTGCTGCTCGGGTTTGTGGTGCCCGCGCTGTACGCGGCGCTCGTGATCGCCGCATCCGTCATCGCGGCCCGTGAGGGTCTCACCACGGGGCTGTGGTACCTCGTAGTCTTGCCGTGCATCCACTTCGGGTGGGGCACCGGGTTCGTGCTCGGCTTTGCGAAGCTCACGAAGAACATCACCGCACAGACGGGGAGGTGACAGTGTCGCTCGACGCCCGCCCGACGCGCCCCTCGTCGATCGCTCAGCTGCGTCAAGTCACCCAGCCGCCCGAGGTGCGGCTGCGAGCTAACGCCGAGCACTGGACGGCGTCGCTCTACCTGCGTGACCTGTCGCCGTACCTTACGTGGATGCTGTTGCGCACGAGCATCTCGGCGAACGGGGTCACGGGTCTCATGATTCTCGTGGGCTGGTGCACGGCGGCGGCGCTGCTCATCCCCGGCGTCGGCGGTGCGGCCCTCGCGCTCGTGCTGGGCCAGCTTCAGATGCTTGTGGACTGCTCCGACGGTGAGGTCGCCCGCTGGCGCAACAGTCGCTCGCCGGCAGGTGTTTTCCTCGACAAGGTGGGCCACTACACGACCGAGGCGCTCATCCCGATCGCTCTCGGCATTCGGGCCGCGGGGTGGCCGATCGACTTTCCCGCGGACTTCGCCTGGACGACGGCCGGCCTCGCGCTTGCCCTCATCATCGTGCTCAACAAAGCGCTCAACGACATGGTGCACGTCGCACGGGCCAATGCCGGCCTCGACAAGCTGAGTGACCGCAAGGAGGAGGCGGCACCGAGCGGACGCGTGATCGCGAGGCTGCGCAACGCTGCGCGATTCGTGCCATTCCACCGCCTGTACCACTCGGTCGAGCTGACCATCATCGTGTTCCTCGCCTCGCTCGTGGGGCTGTTCCTGCCGCCGCTTGTGGCCGAGCGTTGGATCCTGTTGATCCTCCTGCCCCTCGCGGTGCTGGCTCTCGTGGGCCACTTCGTGGCGATCATGGCGTCGAAGCGAGTGCGCTCCTGACTCCCACTGTCGGCGTCGTCAGCCTCAGCCAGGGCAATCGTCCGGATGACCTGGCCCGGGGCCTGACGTCGGTCCTCGCCCAGACCGGTGTGACGCTGGATGTCGTGGTTGTCGGCAACGCGTGGACCCCCACTGGCCTGCCGAAGGGTGTGCGCGGCCTGGCCCTGCCCGAGAACCTCGGCATCCCGGCCGGGCGAAATCGCGGCGCGGCTGAAGTGCGCGGGGAGTACATCTTCTTCCTCGATGACGATGCGAGCATCCCCTCGCCCACCTTCCTCACCGACGCCATCGCCACAATCGAGGCGGACCCGAGCATTGGCCTGCTCCAGCCCCGTGTGGTGGATCCGAGTGGCGTCGAGAACCCTCGACGGTGGATCCCGCGCATCCGCAAGGGCAACCCGGAAGACTCCGGTGACGTCTTCTCGGTGTGGGAGGGTGCGACCCTCCTGCCCCGCGCGGTCTTCGACGCGACGGGTGGCTGGGCCGACCCGTTCTTCTATGCCCACGAGGGCATCGAACTCGCGTGGCGCGTGTGGGACACGGGACACCGCGTGCTGTACGCCGGGGACCTGGTGGCCAACCACCCCGCCATCGAGCCCACCCGGCACGAGTACTACTATCGTCTCAACGCGCGAAACCGGGTGTGGCTGGCCAAGCGCAACTTGCCGTGGATTCTCGTGCCGGTATACGTCGGCTCGTGGACTGCGATTCAGCTGCTTCGCTGGGCCCGCCGGCCGCAGGCACTCAAGTCGTGGTTCGGCGGATGGGCCGCGGGCTGGCGCGAGAATCCAGGTGGCAGACGGAGCATCGGATGGGTAACGGTGTGGCGGATGACGCGCGCCGGCCGCCCACCGCTGGTTTGATGAAGACACACCTTTGTTCCCCGGAAGGGATCGGCCGTGGCACTGCGCACTGACATCATCACCGCGCGCAACGTGCTGCGAGGCATCCTGAGGTCGCGCCGAGCGCGGGGGCAGGTGGCACAGCGCGAGGGCGAGCATCCCCATCCGGCGCCGGGCTCGGTCACGATCGCGGTCTACTTCGCCGACTCGAAGGTCAATCTGTACCAGCTGCGCCAGTGGTACGCGCCGCTCGCAGAGATCAACGAGACGTGGCCGGTGGCGATCATCTCCCGGAGCCCCGGCGCGGTGCTGGAGCTCTGGGACGAGTCACCCGTGCCGGCGGTGTACCTACGTAAGGTCAGCGACCTCGAGGGGTTCGTGCACACGCAGAATCTGAAGATCGTGTTCTACGTCAACCAGAACGCCAAGAACTTTCAGATGTTCCGGTACGGCCGCATGTGGCACGTGTTCATCAACCACGGCGAGTCCGACAAGATGTACATGACCACCAATCAGTACAAGGCCTACGACTTCAGCTTGGTCGCCGGGGATGCGGCGATCGATCGGCTGCGTCACAGACTGTGGAACTTCAACCTGGTTGGCCGAGTGCTCCCGATCGGGCGCCCGCAGGCTGACCACTTCGCTGGCGAGCTGCCGTACACCCCCGACGACCGCACGGTCGTGCTGTACGCACCGACCTGGGAGGGCGATCGGGATGCCGCGGCCTACGGTTCGATCGCCTCGCACGGTGTCACCCTGGCGAACTCGCTGTTGGCCACGGGTCGACACCGGCTGATCTATCGGCCGCATCCCCGTAGTGGGGTAGTCGACCCGGCCTATGGGGCCGCGAACCGAACGATCATCGACGCCATCGCGCGAGCGAACGCCGCCGACCCGTCAGCCCAGCACATCTACGACGATGGCCCGAGCCTCGGGTGGCAACTTGTCGCGGCGGATGTCGCGATCACCGACATCTCCGCCATGGTCTATGACCGGCTCGCGACCGGCAAGCCGCTCATAGTCACCCGGCCTGTAGCGCCAGCAGCCGAGGTGGACGAAAGCGGCTATCTCGGCGCGTGCGAATGGCTGAGGGCTGATGGCGCCGGTGACATCGTCGCGTTGTCCGATGCTGTGCAGTTCGACGATGAGGCTCAGAGTCGCCTCAAGTTCTGGGCGCAGCGGCACTTAGGTGACACGGCCCCGGGCGTCGCAACGGCGCGCTTCCACGCCGCAATCGAGCATCTCCTCGAGCTCTGGACCGAGCACGCGCACGTTCACGAAGGCGACCTTGTGGGCAGCGAAGGCGACCCGCTGGACGACGACGAAGACGAGGACTCCCTGCCGAGCGAGTGACGCTACGAGCTACCCCTAGAGGTAGCATTCAGGTGGCATTGCGGTAGCATGGTCACATGAAGGTGAGCGTGAGTCTCTCCGACGAGGACTTGGACTTCGTCGATGAACAGACGCAGGCAGGCATCTTCTCGTCCCGTTCAGCAGCGCTGCAAGCGGGCATCCGGTTGCTGCGCGAGCGACAGTACACGGACTCCTATGCTGCTGCGTGGGATGAGTGGGATGCCTCCGCTGATGCGGTGTTGTGGGATGGTCCGTCGGCAGATGGCGTGGCATAGTGGAGCGCGGAGAAATCGTCTTGGTGTCCTTGGACCCGGCCGTTGGCTCGGAGCAGGGTAAGACAAGACCAGCAGTCGTTGTATCCAGCAACGCGGCCAATGACTCGGCGGCTCGTCGCGGCAGGGGAGTCGTCACGGTTGTGCCACTCACAGGAAACGTGACGGCGATCTACCCTTTCCAGGTGCTGCTCCGCTCCCGCGTCAGCGGGCTCGCGGTCGACTCAAAGGCCCAGGCCGAGCAGGTGCGCTCCGTCGCCTCCGAACGGGTCGTGCGCGCGCTTGGGCGCCTCGATGCAAAGACGATGCGCGAACTCGACGACGCCCTGAGGTTGCACCTCTCCCTGTGATACCCCAGGGCCTCAGTCCGCGGGCGCCAAACCAGGCAGTCCCTTCACGATTGCCACTGTCACTGCACGCTCACTGCCACGCTCCTCTTGATCAGGTCAAGGATGGACCGAGGGTAGCAGTGCTCGAGCCCCCAATCGTTCGCATCGTTGACGATGCCGCTCGCGGGGACTAGTTGTACTCCTCCGGTGATTCGACCCACTTGTCGCCGCGCCGGGGCAGGGCCGGCAGGGGGATGCGCAGCTCGCGACGCTGGCCCTGAGGGCGGGCATCCCGGGGCGGCTTGGGAGCCTTCGGCTCGCGGATGACCGGCTCGAGCCAACTCGGAAACGAAGCGGGAGCCGGCCCAAAACCCTCGCGCGCGGTACGGACAATCTGACGCCCCAGTAGGTGGTTACCCCCGCCGCCGATCACGGCGCCGATGCCGAACGGGATGAGGCGACCAACAACGTTGGTGCCCTGGGCGACCGCATAGCGCTTGATGAACGTGCGCTTGATGCGGTCG
>JBJXDR010000134.1:0-19892 GCA_046155245.1 Rhodoglobus sp.
GACGAGGCCGACGCCCGGGGGCGCGCTCGCGGCATCCGCGAATCGTTCGACCGGGAGTTCGCCCGTGTCGGCGGCAGCGCGAAGGTGTACTACGCGGGCAAGGCGTTCCTCTGCACCGAGGTCGCGCGATGGGTCACCGAGGCCGGCCTGAACATCGACGTCGCGAGCGGCGGTGAGCTCGCGGTCGCACGCGCGGCTGGCGTCGACCCGGCGCGGTTGGGGCTGCACGGCAACAACAAGAGCCTTTCCGAGATCGACCGAGCCGTGAGCGTGGGCGTCGGCGCGATCGTGATCGACAGCCTCGTCGAGATCGAGCGTGTCGCGGCAGCGGCCTCACGACACGGCCGCGCCCAGTCGGTGCGGCTGCGCATCAACAGCGGGGTTCACGCATCCACCCACGAGTATCTGGCCACCGCCCGCGAGGACCAGAAGTTCGGCATTCCCCTGACGGATGCCGCGGCGGCAGTAGCCCTGATCCGCGCCGAACCGTCTCTCATTTTCCTCGGTCTGCACTCGCACATCGGATCGCAGATCTTCGAGTCGGACGGCTTCGCGGAGGCCGCCCACCGCCTCTTCGCACTGCACGCCGAACTCCTCGAGGGCGGCCCGGTTCCCGAGCTCAACCTGGGTGGGGGCTTCGGCATCGCGTACACGAGCGCGGACGACCCGCTCGACATCGACGAGATCGCGACGCGGTTCGCGGACATCGTGTCGCAGGGAGCTGCCGAGTTCGGCATCCCTGTGCCGGTCGTCGCGATCGAGCCCGGCCGCGCCGTGATCGGTCCATCGACGACCACGCTCTACACCGTGGGCACCATCAAGGACGTGCTGGTCGAGGGCACCGCGGTACGAAAGTATGTGAGCGTCGACGGTGGAATGAGCGACAACATCCGTCCAGCCCTGTACGGCGCCGATTACTCGGCGCGCCTCGCCAACCGAACGAGCGACGCGTCGCCCACCCTCGTGCGAGTCGCGGGCAAGCACTGCGAGTCGGGGGACATCCTCGTGCATGCCGAGTACCTGCCCGGCGACGTGGAGCCCGGCGACCTGCTCGCAATTCCAGCGACCGGCGCCTACGGCTGGGCGATGGCGAGCAACTACAACTATCTGGCGCGTCCGCCAGTCGTCGCCGTGCTCGACGGCGCCGCCCGGCTCATCGTGCGCGGCGAGACCGAAGATGACCTTTTGTCCCGTGACACTGGAGTGACTCGATGATCGAATACCGAAACCTCCGCGTCGCCATCCTCGGCGGCGGCAGCGTCGGGTCGCAGGTTGCCTCCCTGCTGCTCGAGCACGGCGATGAACTGGCCGCGCGTGCCGGCGCCGGTCTTGAACTGGTTGGCGTGGCGGTTCGTGACCTTAAGGCGCAGCGCGACACCACGATTCCGGCCGAGCTCATGACCACCGATGCCGAGTCGCTCATTCTTGGAGCCGACATCGTGGTCGAACTGATCGGTGGCATCGAACCCGCCCGCACCTACATCCTTCAGGCACTCACGAGCGGCGCGGACGTGATCACCGCCAACAAGGCCGTGCTCGCCAATCACGGGCCGGAGCTTTTCGAGGCAGCGGAGCAGGTGGGCGCGCAGCTCTACTACGAGGCGGCCGTCGGGGGAGCGATCCCCATCATCCGTCCGCTGCGCGAGAGCCTCGCGGGCGACCGGGTCAAGCGCATCCTCGGAATCGTCAACGGCACGACCAACTACATTCTCGATCGCATGGACACCTGGGGGGACGACTTCGATGAGGCCCTCGCGCAGGCCACGCGACTGGGTTACGCGGAGGCCGACCCCACCGCCGACATCGAGGGGTTCGATGCGGCTCAGAAGGCATCCATCCTGGCGAGCCTCGCCTTTCACACCACCGTGCCCCTGCCCGCGGTGCATCGCGAAGGCATCACCACGGTCACACGTGGCCAGGTGCAGGCCGCTCGCAAGGCCGGCTACGTCGTCAAGCTGCTCGCGATCTGCGAGCGACTTACGGATGCCACAACCGGCGTCGAGGGCGTGAGTGCTCGCGTGCATCCGGCTCTCGTTCCCCTCGACCACCCGCTCGCGGCGGTGCACGGTGCCAACAACGCGGTCTTCGTCGAAGCCGAGGCAGCCGGGTCCCTGATGTTCTACGGCGCCGGTGCCGGGGGAGTGCAGACGGCATCGGCCGTGCTCGGTGACCTCGTGTCGGCCGCCCGTCGCCACGTAGCCGGGGGCCCCGGGGTCGCCGAGTCGACCCACGCGAACATGCCCGTGCTTCCGATTTCGAGCGTCACGACCCGCTACCAGATCACGCTTTCGGTCGTCGACGAGCCTGGGGTTCTCGCGGCGATCGCGACCCTGTTCAGCGACCACGGCGTCTCGGTGGAGGCCGTGTCGCAGTCGGTGCGCGACGGGGCGGATGCTCCCACCGCTACCCTTGTGATAGTCACCCACGAGGCGGTCGAGTCAGCCCTTGCCTCCACGGTGGCGGCGCTCGCGGCGAGTTCCGTGGTTTCCAGCGTCGTATCCGTCTTACGAGTTGAAGGACTATAACCAGTGGCCCACCAGTGGCGCGGAGTACTGCGCGAATACGCCGACCGACTCGATGTTTCGGATGCGACGCCCATCATCACCCTCGGCGAGGGCGGCACCCCGCTGATCCCCGCCGACGCGCTGTCGCACCGCACCGGCGCGAAGGTCTGGGTCAAGTTCGAGGGCATGAACCCCACGGGCTCGTTCAAGGACCGCGGCATGACCATGGCGGTATCGAAGGCTGTCGAGCACGGTGCGAAGGCCATCATTTGCGCGTCGACTGGCAACACGTCGGCGTCGGCTGCGGCGTACGCGGCACAGGCTGGCATCACGGCCGCCGTGCTCGTGCCGGAAGGCAAGATCGCCATGGGCAAACTCAGCCAGGCCGTCGCACACAATGGCCAGCTCATCCAGTTGCGGGGTAACTTTGACGACTGTCTCGAGATCGCGCGCGAGCTCGCCGAGAACTACCCTGTGCACCTTGTCAACTCTGTCAACAACGATCGCATCGAGGGTCAGAAGACCGCAGCCTTCGAGGTAGTCGAGGTGCTGGGGGATGCGCCGGACATCCACATCGTTCCCGTCGGCAACGCCGGCAACTACACCGCGTACCACCGCGGCTACACCGAGGAGCTCGCGGTCGGCGCGACCACCCGCATCCCGCGCATGTTTGGATTCCAGGCCGCCGGAAGCGCACCGATCGTGCTCGGGCACATCGTCAAGAACCCCGACACGATCGCTTCGGCGATCCGCATCGGAAACCCCGCGTCGTGGGAGCTCGCGCTGAAGGCCCACGCCGACAGTGACGGGCACTTCGGCTCGATCACCGATGAGAAGATCCTCGAGGCGTACCGCATCCTCTCCGCCGAGGTGGGCATCTTCGTGGAGCCGGCCAGCGCGATCAGCGTCGCGGGGCTGCTTGAGCGCGCCGACGCGGACGACATCCCCACAGGTGCAACCGTCGTGCTCACCGTCACCGGGCACGGACTCAAAGACCCGCAGTGGGCGCTGCGCACCGCGGACGGCTCTGAGGTTCAGCCCACCATCGTCTCGGTTGACACCGACGAGGTCGCGGGGGTCCTGGGTCTGGTGCGCGCATGATCGATCTGGCCGGACGCTCGGTCACCGTTCGCGTGCCCGCGACATCCGCCAATCTCGGCCCCGGATTCGACACGCTCGGTCTCGCCCTCGCGCTGTACGACGAACTGACGGTGACGGCAACCGCCGAACCGGGCGTGCACGTCGACGTAGTCGGAGTCGGAGCCGGCGAGGTGCCGACCGACGCGAGCAACCTCGTCGTTCGATCCATCCGCCACACGTTTGATCGGTACGGCCTGACCATGCCGGGCCTTCGGCTCGAAGCGCACAACGTGATCCCGCACGGTCGCGGGCTGGGCTCGTCGGGGGCCGCAATTGTCTCGGGGATCATGGCAGCGAAGGGCCTCCTTGAGGGCATCGTCGAGATCGACTCGGATGCCCTGCTCTCCATCGCCACGGAGCTTGAGGGTCACCCCGACAACGTTGCCCCCGCGCTCTTCGGCGGGCTCACGATCGCGTGGACAACCGCGGACGGCCCCAAGGCCAAAAAGCTCATCGTGCATCGGGGAGTGTCGCCCGTCGTGTGCGTTCCTGCGGCGACGATGTCTACAGCGCTCGCCCGAAGCCTGCAGCCCGCGTCAGTTCCCTACGCGGATGCCGTCTTCAACGTGTCCCGCAGCGCGCTACTCATTGCTGCGCTCATCCAGAGCCCCGAACTGCTTCTCGAGGCAACCGAGGACAAGCTGCACCAGGACTATCGCGCGAGCGCGATGCCGGAGACCAACGCACTCATCCACGTGCTGCGCGAGCACGGACTCGCGGCCGTGGTGTCCGGTGCCGGACCCTCGGTGCTTGTGCTCGCAAGTGATCCCTCTCAGCGGCTCGTGGCTGCCGAACTTGTCGCTGCCCATGCCACCACGCCGTGGGAGTCGCTCATGCTGGCCGTCGATTTCAAAGGTGCTACAGTGACTATGCACCAGGTAGAAGCAACGGCCTAGCCGTCATTCCCCGGTTGCACCATCACCCTCGCCTCGCGCATCAAGGTTCCTGCGTCATCCGCAGACCGCTCGAGACGATCAGCTCTCCGCTTCGGACGTACGCGTCCGTGGTTGGGGAAAGGAACCCACGTAGTGACTGACGTCAACATCCGCGCCACCGGCTCGGATCCCCGCGACCTGAACGCCCTCAAACTCGCTGAGCTCCAGGCTCTCGCGATCTCTTTGGGCATCACTGGTGCAACCAAACTTCGCAAAGGAGACCTTGTGAACGCAATTGAAGAGCACGACAACCAAGGCACGATCGACGCAGAATTCGCCGCCCCGCCCCAGGAGACCTGGCAGCCGCCGGCCGAGGAGGTAACGTCCGAGCCTGCTCCCGACCCGGTTTCCGAGCCCGTCGCCGTCAAGAAGCGCACCTCGCGCCGAGTGACCAGCGCCGACACCGACGTGATCGCAGCAGCACCCGTTCTCGCGGGCGCCCCAGTCGTTGAGCTGCCCGAGTCGACTGAGGCCAGGACCGAGCCAGCGGCCGTGCAGCAGGCGCACACAAGCGGCCGTCGCCGCTCAGCCAGCGCCCCTATGTCCCAGGATGACTCGCGCTTCGACGACTACGCGCAGGGCGAGAACCCCGACATCGAGACTTCTGACTCGGACACGCAGGCCTCCGAGCCCAGCGCATCGAGCGGCGACGACTCCGGGGAGGGCGAACAGGGCGGCTCGACCCGCGTCGGCCGCAACCGCAACCGCAATCGCAACTCCGCAGACCGTCAGGGTGACAACGCCCAGGGCGGCCAGCGTCAGAACGGCCAGAACAACAGCAGCCAGAACCAGAACGGGCGCGGCGGCCAGAACGCCAACGGGCAGGGCGGCCAGGCTGCGAACGGCCAGAACGCGAATGGTCAGGGCGGCAATCAGCAGCCCCGCCTTGACGCCGATGGTGACAGCGAGCGTGGCGGCCGCAACCGCTACCGCGACCGCAAGCGCGGCCGTGGCCCGGTCGGCGACGACTTCGAGCCCGAGATCAGCGACGATGACGTACTCATCCCTGTCGCAGGCATTCTCGACGTGCTCGACAACTACGCCTTCGTGCGCACGTCCGGCTACCTTCCCGGCAACAACGACGTCTATGTCTCGCTCGGGCAGGTCAAGAAGTACAACTTGCGCAAGGGCGACGCGGTCGTCGGTGCGATCCGCCAGCCTCGCGAGGGCGACAACAGCCAGGGCCGCCAGAAGTACAACGCGATCGTGCGCATCGATTCGATCAACGGTCTGCCCGTCGAGGAGGCGGCCAACCGCGTCGAGTTCGGCAAGCTGACCCCGCTCTACCCGCAGGAGCGCCTGCGTCTGGAGACCGACTCGGCCAAGCTGTCCACCCGCATCATCGACCTCGTGTCGCCGATCGGCAAGGGCCAGCGCGGGCTCATCGTGTCGCCGCCCAAGGCAGGCAAGACTCTCGTACTTCAGGCCATCGCGAACGCGATCGCCAAGAACAACCCCGAGGTTCACCTCATGGTTGTACTCGTCGACGAGCGGCCCGAAGAGGTCACCGACATGCAGCGCACGGTCAAGGGCGAGGTCATCGCCTCGACCTTCGATCGTCCGGCGGAAGACCACACGACTGTCGCTGAGCTCGCCATCGAGCGTGCGAAGCGGCTCGTCGAGCTCGGTCACGACGTTGTGGTTCTCCTCGATTCGATCACCCGGCTCGGTCGCGCCTACAACTTGGCTGCGCCTGCATCGGGACGAATCCTGTCCGGTGGCGTCGACTCGTCGGCGCTCTACCCGCCGAAGCGCTTCTTTGGCGCCGCGCGCAACATCGAAGAGGGCGGTTCGCTCACGATCATCGCGACCGCGCTCGTCGAGACCGGGTCCAAGATGGACGAGGTCATCTTCGAGGAGTTCAAGGGCACGGGCAACATGGAGCTTCGTCTGTCGCGCCAGCTGGCCGACAAGCGGATCTTCCCCGCGGTGGATGTCAACGCATCCGGCACCCGTCGTGAGGAGATGCTCATGGGCGCCGACGAGGTCAAGGTCACCTGGAAGCTGCGTCGAGCCCTCGCGGGCCTCGACCAGCAGCAGGCCCTCGAGATCGTGCTCGGCAAGCTCAAGGAGACGCAGTCGAACGTCGAGTTCCTCATGCAGATCCAGAAGTCGATGCCCACCGCTGCTGGCGCCAAAGAGGAGTAACGGTGTTCGAGTCAGTGCAACAGCTGCTGGCCGAACATGACGAACTCCAGGCTCAGCTCGCTGACCCGGAGCTCCACTCAGATCCGGTCAGGTCCAAGAAGGTCAACCGGCGCTACGCCGAGCTCGCCCGGATCGTCGCGGCCTACAACGACTGGCGTTCGCTCACCGACGATCTTGCCGCCGCGACCGAGATGGCGGCCGACGACGAGTCGTTCGCTGCCGAAGTTCCTGTGCTGACCGAGAATCTGGATGCCGCGCAGGAGAAGCTACGTCGCCTGCTGATCCCGCGCGACCCCAACGATGCCCGTGACGTGATCATGGAGATCAAGATGGGTGAGGGTGGCGCCGAGTCGGCGCTGTTCGCCGGCGACTTGCTGCGTATGTACCTGCACTACGCGGAGTCCAAGAAGTGGAAGACCGAGATCATCGAGCAGACCTCGAGTGACCTCGGCGGCATCAAGGATGTGCAACTCGCGTTCAAGGGGTCGTCGACCGATCCTGCGGAGGGCGTCTGGGCCCACCTCAAGTACGAGGGCGGGGTGCACCGCGTGCAGCGTGTGCCCGCGACCGAGTCGCAAGGCCGCATTCATACCTCGGCTGCTGGCGTGCTCGTGTTCCCCGAGGTCGACGAGCCCGAAGAGGTCGAGATCAGCCAGAACGACCTCAAGATCGACGTCTACCGCTCGAGCGGTCCCGGTGGCCAGTCGGTCAACACGACCGACTCAGCGGTGCGCATCACCCACATTCCGACCGGAATCGTCGTGGCGATGCAGAACGAGAAGTCCCAACTGCAGAACCGCGAGGCGGGTATGCGTGTGCTGCGCGCGCGCATCCTGGCCCGCTACCAGGAGGAGGCGGACGCGGAGGCGAGCGAATACCGCAAGAGCCAGATCCGCACCATGGATCGCTCGGAGCGCATCCGCACCTACAACTTCCCCGAGAACCGCATCGCCGACCACCGCACGGGATACAAGGCCTACAACCTCGAACAGGTGATGAATGGGGCACTCGAGCCGGTCATCCAGTCGTGCATCCTCTTCGATGAGGAAGGTCGGCTAGCTGACCTCGGAACAGACGCCGGTTGAGTAGGGCAAAGCCCGTATCGAAACCTCACGGGGTGACGCGGGCGACCGATCCGGCAGCTCCGCCCAAAGATGCCCGCCGAACCCCGAGCTACCGGATCGATCGCCCGCTCTGCTTAGCGAAACCATCACCATGAGCCGCCCCGCAACCGTCAGTTCCATGCTTGAGCGGGCCATCTCGGTGCTCGAGGGTGCGGGCGTGCCTAACGCTCGAGTGGATGCGGAGTTGCTCGCGGGGCATGTGCTCAGGCTGAGCCGCGGAGGAGTGCAGGCCAAGGTTGCGACCGACTCGGTGCTCAGCGCCGAGGATGCCGTTGCACTCTCTGGGCTCGTCGAACGCCGTGCCGCACGAGAGCCGCTTCAGCACATCACGGGGGTCGCTCCGTTCCGCAGCCGCGAGCTCGCGGTCGGGCCTGGAGTGTTCGTTCCGCGGCCGGAGACCGAGGTGGTTGCGCAGTACGCGATCGACGCGCTCGCGGCATCCGCGGGCCCAACCCCGATCGGGGTGGATCTCGGAACAGGCAGTGGCGCGATCGCGCTCGCAATGGCGACCGAGGTTCCGCACGCGCTCGTGTACGGGGTGGAGGTCTCGCCGCGCGCCTTCGTGTGGACCCGGCAGAACTTTCGGGGCGTCGAGAACGCTCACGCCGTGTTCACGGATCTCGCGGTGGCCCTGCCCGAACTTGACGGAACTGTCGACGTCGTCATCTCGAACCCGCCCTACATCCCGCTCGGGGCCGTGCCCCGTGACCCCGAGGTGCGCCTGCACGATCCCGAGATCGCCCTCTACGGCGGCGCCGACGGGCTGGATGTGCTGCGCCAGGTTTCCACGTCGGCGCTACGACTGCTGCGACCCGGGGGCACCCTCGTGCTCGAGCACGGCGAACTGCAGGCAGCGGCAATAGCCGCGCTGCTCTCGCAGGACGGCTGGCGCGCGATCGCCCACCACCGTGACCTGCTCGGCCGCGACCGGGCGACCACCGCACTGCGCTGACCCGGCCCCGCCCTTCCTCAGCGCGTCGCCGCGAACTCCTCGATTGCGGCGAGCAGACCTGCAGGGGTCCCGAAGTGATACGCGGTGATGCCGATTGACTCGGCACCTTCGACGTTGACGAGCATGTCGTCGGCGAAGAACGCGTGCTCGGGCGCGGTCGAGTATGCGGCCAGCACGCGCTCGAATACTGCCGGGTCAGGTTTGCGTGCCCCGTAGTCGCTTGAGGTGAAGAGGTGGTCGCCGAACAGATCGACGAGCTCGGGGGCGATCGTCGCGAGGTGTTTCGACACGAGCGGGCCATTGTTCGTGAGCAGCGTGATCCTGCCCAGTTCGGATGCCCGTCGCACCGCCGCGTGCGAGTCCGGCCAGGCGGTCATCGCCCCAGCACGGGCCCGCACGAATTGGGTTTCGTCGACGGGCATCCCGATGGCGTCCTCGAACGCGGACAGGTACTGCTCCGCCGACTCGAACTTGCCCGCCTCGGCAGCCCATTCACCGTCGTTGTGCCACCAGCGGCTCCGCAACTCCTCTTGTGATAGGCCGGTGAGGTCGGTCATGGCTCGCATCCGCACGCGCCAGTCGTAGTCGTAGAGCACGTCATCCATGTCGAAGATGAATAGCAGGCTCATCGGGGGCGCACCGCGAATGCCTCAACTGCCGCCATGAGCGCGTCGGTCTGAAACTCGCCGCCAGCCTGCTGCAACTGGAACGCCGTAATTCCCACGGCTCGCGCTCCAGTGACGTTCGCGAGCGAGTCGTCGGCGAGGAAGGCATTCTCAGCCACGACCCCGTAATGGGCCAGTGCGCGACGGTAAATCTCCTCGCCGGGTTTGCGGGCGCCCAGCATGTAACTGTACAGCTGGTTCCGCCCGAGGATCTCGACGACGTCTGGGGCGAGTATCGGCAGTGCGCTTGCGGTCGCTGCCGGGTTGTTCGACAGCAGCGACACGGTGCCCAATTGGGCAGCGCGACGCAGGGCCGCAACGCTTCCATCAATACGAGTCATCGCCGCGCGCCGCGCGGAGGCCCACCGGGCGAGTGACAGCCGAGGGGTTTCGGTGACCCGAGCGAACTCGTCGAGGTAGGCGGCAGGGGTCGGCCATTCCCCGCCTTCCGCCCGGGCCTCATACCCGTCGGCCCACCAGGTGCGGGCGAGGTGGTACTGGCTCGCGCCGGTGAGCAGGGCGAGCCTCGGCAGTCGCTGACGAAAGTCGTACGCGTACAGCGTCTTGTCGAGATCGAAGAAGTAGAGGTCCACGGGCTCTCCAGTCTGTCACCGAATGGCCCGATACGATGAGGGGGTTATGGGCACCCTTTACGACTGCTCGGTCGACGCCGAACTACTGACCGGAATGCGACTTGCCAGAACGGCGATCGGCCGCGGTGACCTCGTGGTGATCCCCACCGACACTGTCTACGGACTCGCCGCCGACGCGTTCAACCCCGCGGCGGTGCAGAAGCTCATCGATGCGAAGGGGCGCACGCGCCAGTCGCCGCCGCCCGTGCTCATTCCGGGCATCCCCACTCTTGACGCGCTGGCCGAGGGCGTCCCCGACGAGGTGCGGGCCCTGGTCGCAGCATTCTGGCCGGGTGGGCTCACGGTCATCGTCGCGGCGAACTCTTCGCTCGCCTGGGATCTGGGGGAGACCCGCGGCACCGTTGCGCTGCGGATGCCCGACAATCGCATCGCGCTCGAATTGCTCAGCGAGACCGGCCCGCTTGCCGTTTCGAGCGCCAACCTCACGGGCCAGAGCGCTGCGACCACGGCACTTGAGGCGCAGGCCATGCTCGGCGAGTCCGTGGCCGTCTACCTCGACGGCGGCCCCGGGGGCACCCTAGCCTCGACGATCGTGGATGCCACGGCCCTCGGCACCGGCGACGGCAAGCTGCACATCGTGCGCGAGGGGGCCATCCCGTCTGAGGACATCCGCGCCGTCGTGGGGGCCGACCGGTGCGCATAGTCTTCTACGCGCTGGTTACCGGCGTCGCCGCTGTCGTCACGTTCGCGCTCGCCGTACTCATCTGGAAGCTGTCGACGAAGTACCGGCTTTACCCCACGATCCGCGAGCGTGACGTGCACACTCGACCGACGCCGCGGCTGGGCGGTGTGGCAATGTTCCTCGGCATAGTGGTTGCCTTCGGCGTGGCATCCCAGGTGCCCGAATTGAGTCTCGTGTTCTCCGACGCGGGCAAGGTGCTGGGCATCCTCGGTGCAGCCCTCATCATCGTGCTCATCGGTGTGGCCGACGACATCTGGGACCTCGATTGGGTGACCAAGCTCGCAGGTCAGATCATCGCCGCCGGCGTGCTGGCGTGGCAGGGGGTGCAGCTGTCGACTTTGCCGATCGGTGGCCAGACCATTGTCTCGCCCTACATCTCGCTGACCATCACGGTGCTGGCCGTCGTGCTGGTCATGAACGCGATCAACTTCATTGACGGCCTCGATGGCCTGGTCGCAGGTGTCGCGCTCATCGCGAACAGCGTGTTCTTCGTGTACACCTACCTGCTGCAGCTTCAGGCCCAGACTGAGTACTTCAACCTCGCGTCCCTCATGTCGGCGGTGCTCGTTGGAGCGTGCATCGGATTCCTGCCGCTGAACTTCCACCCCGCCAAGCTGTTCATGGGCGATGCCGGCGCCCTTCTCGTCGGCCTCCTCATGGCCACGTCGGCCATCCTGGTCACCGGTCAGGTGAACCCCGAGGTCGTCGATCGCCCCGACGTCTACACGGCCTATTTCCTGCCGGCGTTCATCCCGATCCTGCTGCCGTTCGCGGTGCTCATCGTGCCTCTGCTCGACTTCGGGCTCGCTGTCACTCGCCGTCTGCGCGCGGGCAAGTCACCGTTCAGTGCCGACCGCAAGCATCTCCATCACCGACTGCTCGACATGGGTCACTCGCACATGCACGCCGTGCTGATCTTCTATGGCTGGACCCTGGTCGTATCCGTCGGATCCCTCGGATTCATGTTCCTTCCGTTCTGGGTTGCCGCGGGGCTCATCCTCGTCGGACTCGCCCTGTGCACTGTCGTGACGCTCTCACCGCTGAGCAAGCGCAAGGCCCTTGAGGCCGTAGCCCAGTCCAGCGACGCGGATGACGCAGCTCTCGACGCTGACGTCGTTCGCTTCGACGGGCTGGACGCCGCTGGGCTCGACCCCGACGACCTCAGCGCGGACGACCTCAGCGTGCCAATGCCCCGTCAGAAGGAGCCCCAGTGACATCGTCGGTAGTGCACCGGGCGCTCGTGTTCGGCGGGATCGTGCTTGCCGCGGTTGCCGTCGTCGGTTCGCTGGTCGGGTTTGTGGTGGCAGGCACGTCAGGGCTCGTGAGCGCTCTGTTCGCGGCCGCTCTTACCGCGCTGTTCCTGGGATTCACGACGGTGAGCGTGTACCTCGCCGATCGGGTGACCCGCAACTCCAAGTCGATGGGGGTCTATTTCGGGATCGTTATCGGCGCGTGGGTGTTCAAGTTTGCAGTCTTCGTGGTCGTACTTCTGGCCACTCGGGGGGCTCAGTGGCTCGACCCGTACGTGTTCTTCTATGCGCTCATCGCCGCGGTCATCGGATCTCTCGTGGCCGACGTCATCGCGCTTGCGGGAGCGCAGGTCAGCGCTGTCCCGCGATCCGAACCGGTAATGCCCAAGGAGACTGCAGGTACACCCCCGTCGACCCCCAACTAGCCCCACTCTCGCGGTTATCCGGCCGAGATAGTTTTGCTAGGCTGGCCTAACCGCTGTCTTGATTGCCCCCGTTTCGAACGCCTGTTCCCGGAGTCCCCAACTGATTACCTCGACGCTCGTCTCGCTTATTCCGCTCGTCACCGGTGGCGACTCGGATGGTGGTTTTGTCGGTCCCTCCGTTGAGGAGTTCTTCCCGCCCGTCGTGCTCTTCGCTGGGACTCCGTTCGAGCTGAACCGCATCATGCTGATCCGGCTCCTCGTCATGGTGGCTTTGCTGGTTATCTTCTGGCTAGGTACGCGCAGCATGAAAGTGATCCCGACGCGCGGCCAGGTGGCCTTCGAGCTGGTGACCGGATTTGTGCGCAACAACATCATTGTGGGCACCCTCGGGGAAAAGGACGGCAAGCGTTTCATGCCGGTGCTGATGACGATCTTCTTCGTCACCCTCGGGATGAACATCACCGGTGTCATCCCGTCCCTGCAAATCGCAGGAACCTCCGTGATCGGCCTTCCGTTGATCATGGCGCTGGTCGCCTACGTGCTGTTCATCTACGCGGGCATCCGCAAGTTCGGTCTGCGTTACTTCAAGAATGCGCTCATCCTGCCCGGCGTCCCGATCTTCCTCGTGCCGTTCTTGGCGGTTCTCGAGCTCCTGTCGACCTTCATCCTGCGCCCCATCACGCTCACGCTCCGACTTCTCATGAACATGGTCGCCGGGCACATGCTGCTGGTGCTCTGTTTCACGGCGACGCACTTCTTCTTCTTCACCGTCCTCGCCGAAGGTAATCCCCTTGGTTTGATCGGGGCCGGCACCTTTGTGTTCGGAATCGCCTTCACGCTGCTCGAGATCTTCGTCGCCGCGTTGCAGGCCTACGTCATCACCATCCTCGCCGCCATCTACATCCAGATGGCGCTGGCCGAAGAGCACTGATCCATCTGCTCCTCGGACAAGCAATCACCCCTGAAAGGAAACAGCAATGAACATTGTTGGACAGCTCGCACCGCTCGCCTTCGGCTTGGCCGCTATCGGCTCCGGTATCGGCGTGGGTCTCATCGTCGGTAAGACCATCGAGTCGGTGGCCCGCCAGCCCGAACTGCAGGGCCGCCTGCAGGGCCTGATGTTCCTGGGTATCGCGCTCACCGAGGCGCTCGCGTTCATCGCGATCGCAGTGGCGTTCATCCCGTTCCCCGCGCCGTAACTGTCCCCACCTAACTAAGGAGTCCGAATGCTTACCGCATTCGCTATAAAGGCCGCTCCAGAAGAGTCGCCGAGCCTGCTCCTGCCGGCTTGGCCTGACCTCTTGTGGGGCTCGATCGTCTTCGTCATCATTCTGGTGTTCTTCATCTGGAGGGTCGTCCCGCGGCTGAACGCGTCGCTCGATGCCCGGGCGGACGCGATCGAGGGCGGCCTCAAGCGCGCCGAGGAGGCACAGGCCGGTGCCCAGTCCGCGCTTGAGGAGTACAAGGCTCAGCTTGCCGAGGCTCGCGACGAGGCCGCGACGATCCGCGATGCCGCCCGCGAGGACGCGAAGCGCATCCGTGCGGAGCTCGTCGAGCAGGCCCAGGCGGATGCGGCCCGCATCGTGTCGAGCGCTCAGTTGCAGATCGAGGCTGAACGCCAGAGCGCTCTCGTGTCGCTGCGTGCCGAGGTGGGCGCGATCGCAATCGATCTCGCTTCAGGGGTGGTTGGCGAGAGCCTCAACGACAAGCGGTCCACTGACATCGTCGACCGGCTGCTTGCCGATCTCGAGTCTGAGTCGAAGGCCAAGGCCTAAGCAATGGGCTCAGCGACTCGGGAAGCGCTCGGCGCGGCAACAGCCACGCTGACGAGGCAGGGTGCAGTCGACCTCGCCACGGGCGAGCAGTTGCTTGCAGCCGCTCTCATTGTCGACGGCTCTGCTCCGCTGCGCTCGGCACTCGCGGATGACACGGCGGCCGTCGAGAATCGTCGCTCGATCGTGAAATCGGTCTTCTCTGCATACTCGCCTGCAGCACAGGCGGTGCTGGAATCCCTCGCGAGCGGCCGCTGGTCGAGCGAGGATGACTTCGTTGCGAGCATCGAGCGACTGGGCATCCGCGCCGTCGCCTCGTCCGCACCCACGACTGTCTCCATCGATGACGAACTGTTCGCGTTCTCGAACGCAGTGTCGTCCAATGCCGACCTTGAGCTCGCGCTGGGCAGCAAGCTCGGGTCGGCCGAGGGCAAGGTGGCCCTCGTGACGAAGCTGCTTGAGGGCAGGGCAAGCCCGCAGACCGTCGCCATCCTGAGATCACTGCTTGCGCGGCCGCACGGCCGCCGCATTGGCGAACTCGTGCGATACGCATCGACCATCGTCGCCGAAGCGTTCGATCACAGCATCGCCACAATCACCGTCGCGGCCCCGCTCACGGCAGAGCAGACCGACCGGCTCGCCAAGGCACTGTCCGCGCGGTATGGCACCGCTATCCGCATCAACCAGCTCGTCGACCCGGCCGTTCTCGGCGGAATGCGCGTGCAGATCGGCGATGACGTCATCGACGGCAGCATCGCGACTCGACTCAACGACCTCAGGCTTCAGCTCGCGTAGCGGGCCGCAGAACCTTTCCACGAAAGAGGAATGAACCAATGGCAGAACTGACCATCAGCCCCGACGACATCCGCGACGCGCTCAAGGAGTTCGTCAAGGCCTACGAGCCCGGTAAGGCGACCACGACCGAGGTCGGCTACGTCGTGGATGCTGCGGACGGCATCGCGCACGTCGAGGGCCTTCCCGGCGCGATGGCCAACGAGCTCCTGCGCTTCGCCGACGGCACGCTGGGACTCGCCCAGAACCTCGACGAAGACGAGATCGGTGTGGTCATCCTCGGTGAGTTCACCGGCATCGTCGAGGGCATGGAGGTGACGCGCACCGGCGAGGTGCTGTCAGTTCCGGTCGGCGACGCGTTCCTCGGTCGCGTCGTTGATCCGCTCGGCGCGCCCATCGACGGGCTCGGCGAGATCAAGGCAGACACCCGTCGCGCGCTCGAACTCCAGGCTCCCGGCGTGATGCAGCGCAAGAGCGTGCACGAGCCGATGCAGACCGGCATCAAGGCCATCGACGCGATGATCCCGATCGGGCGTGGCCAGCGTCAGCTGATCATCGGCGACCGCCAAACCGGCAAGACGGCCATCGCCATCGACACGATCATCAACCAGAAGGCCAACTGGGAGTCGGGCGACACGAACAAGCAGGTGCGCTGCATCTACGTCGCCATCGGCCAGAAGGGTTCCACGATCGCGGCCGTCAAGGGCGCGCTCGAAGACGCCGGCGCGATGGAGTACACGACCATCGTCGCCGCCCCGGCCTCCGACCCGGCTGGCTTCAAGTACCTCGCTCCGTACACCGGCTCGGCCATTGGCCAGCAGTGGATGTACGCCGGCAAGCACGTTCTGATCATCTTCGATGACCTGTCCAAGCAGGCCGAGGCCTACCGAGCGGTGTCCCTGCTGCTGCGTCGCCCGCCGGGACGTGAGGCCTACCCGGGCGACGTCTTCTACCTGCACTCCCGCCTGCTTGAGCGTTGCGCCAAGCTCTCCGACGAGCTGGGTGCCGGTTCGATGACGGGTCTGCCGATTATCGAGACCAAGGCCAACGACGTTTCGGCGTACATCCCGACTAACGTGATCTCGATCACCGACAGCCAGATCTTCCTTCAGTCCGACCTGTTCAACGCCAACCAGCGCCCCGCGGTCGATGTGGGCATCTCGGTGTCGCGCGTCGGTGGTGACGCTCAGGTCAAGTCGATCAAGAAGGTCTCGGGAACCCTGAAGCTCGAGCTGGCTCAGTACCGCTCGCTCGAAGCGTTCGCCATGTTTGCCTCCGATCTGGATGCCGCGAGCCGTCGCCAACTCGCCCGCGGTGCCCGCCTCACCGAGCTGCTACGCCAGCCGCAGTACTCGCCGTTCCCCGTCGAGAAGCAGGTTGTCTCGATCTGGGCGGGTACCAACGGCAAGCTCGACGAGGTCGCGGTCGAGGATATCCTTCGCTTCGAGGCCGAGCTTCACGACTACCTCGCTCGCAACACGAAGGTACTCGACACGCTGCGGGACACCAACGTGCTCGACGACGACACGACCGCCGAGCTCAGCGAGGCGATCGACAAGTTCAAGCTCGAGTTCCAGACCGGTGAAGGCAAGCCGCTCAACTCCGCCGGCAAGGAGGTCTTCGAGGAGATTGCTGCCGAGGAGATCGAGCAAGAGAAGATCGTCAAGCAGAAGCGCGGCAAGTAGAGCATCGGACTGAGGGAATACAGCAATGGGAGCGCAACTTCGGGTCTACCGGCAGAAGATCAAGTCTGCCCAGACGACCAAGAAGATCACTCGGGCCATGGAACTCATCTCCGCTTCGCGCATCCAGAAGGCGCAGCAGCGGGTTGCGGCCTCCGGTCCGTACTCGCGCGCCATTACGCGGGCCGTGTCGGCGGTGGCGACGTTCTCGAACGTCGACCACATTCTGACCACCGAGCCCGAGGTGATCGATCGTGCCGCTATCGTCGTGTTCTCCTCCGACCGCGGGCTCGCGGGAGCGTTCAACTCCAACGTGCTTCGCGAAGCGGGCGAATTGGCTGCACGGCTTGAGCGTCAGGGCAAGAAGGTCGTCTACTTTCTCGTTGGTCGCAAGGCCGTGGGGTACTTCGCATTCCGCAAACGCGAGGCCGAGCGCATCTGGACCGGGGGCACAGACTCACCCGAGTTCGACACCGCGCGGGAGATCGGCGAGGCTCTGGTCGAAAAGTTCGTGCAGCCAGCGAGCGAGGGTGGCGTCGACGAGATTCACATCGTCTACAACCGATTCGTGAGCATGCTCGTGCAGGTACCCGAGGTTGTGCGCCTCCTTCCCCTCGAGATCGTCGAGGGTGTCGAGGCGCCGACGACTGACGTATTCCCGGCCTACGAATTCGAGCCCGACCCGGGCACGGTTCTGGATGCCCTGCTCCCGGTCTACATCGAGAGCCGTATCTTCAACGCGATGCTCCAGTCCGCGGCAGCCAAGCATGCGGCAACCCAGAAAGCCATGAAGTCGGCAAGCGACAACGCCGACAAGCTCATCACCGACTACACCCGGCTCGCTAACAACGCGCGCCAGTCTGAGATCACCCAGCAGATTTCCGAGATCGTGGGCGGCGCAGACGCCCTGAGCTCGGCGAAATAACGACAGGAAGAGATAACCATGGCTACCGCTACCAAGAAGGCTCCGGCCGCCGAGGCCACCGTCGCGGGCATTGGACGCATCGCTCGCGTCACCGGCCCGGTCGTCGACATCGAGTTCCCGCACGACTCGATCCCCGGCATCTACAACGCGCTGAAGACGACGATCACGATCGGCAGCGAATCCACCGAGATCACACTCGAGGTCGCCCAGCACCTTGGCGACGATCTCATTCGTGCAATCGCCCTCAAGCCGACCGACGGCCTCGTGCGCGGCCAGGAGGTGCGCGACACGGGCGGCCCCATCACGGTCCCCGTCGGCGATGTGACCAAGGGCAAGGTATTCAATGTCATCGGCGAGGTTCTGAACGCTGACGCCGACGGCACCATGGGCGGCGAGAAGATCGAGATCACCGAGCGCTGGCCGATTCACCGCAAGCCCCCGGCATTCGACCAGCTCGAGTCGAAGACCGAACTTTTCGAGACCGGCATCAAGGTCATTGACCTCCTCACGCCGTACGTGCTCGGCGGCAAGATCGGCCTCTTCGGTGGCGCGGGCGTGGGAAAGACCGTGCTCATCCAGGAGATGATCCAGCGCGTCGCATCCGACCACGGTGGCGTGTCGGTGTTCGCCGGTGTGGGCGAGCGCACCCGTGAGGGCAACGACCTCATCTTCGAGATGGAGGAGGCGGGCGTCTTCGACAAGACGGCCCTCGTCTTCGGCCAGATGGATGAGCCGCCGGGCACGCGTCTGCGCGTCGCCCTGTCGGCGCTCACGATGGCGGAATACTTCCGCGACGTGCAGAAGCAGGATGTGCTGCTCTTCATCGACAACATCTTCCGCTTCACGCAGGCGGGCTCCGAGGTCTCCACGCTGTTGGGCCGCATGCCTTCTGCCGTGGGTTACCAGCCGAACCTCGCGGACGAGATGGGTATCCTCCAGGAGCGCATCACCTCGACCCGTGGTCACTCGATCACCTCGCTTCAGGCGATCTACGTTCCCGCCGACGACTACACCGACCCGGCTCCCGCGACGACCTTCGCGCATCTTGATGCCACGACGGAACTCAGCCGCGAGATCGCGTCGAAGGGTCTGTACCCCGCAGTCGACCCGCTCACCTCGACCAGCCGCATCCTCGACCCCCGCTACCTGGGTGCCGACCACTACCGCGTCGCGACCAACGTGAAGGCGATCCTTCAGAAGAACAAGGAACTCCAAGAGATCATCGCGATCCTCGGTGTCGACGAGCTGTCGGAGGAGGACAAGATCACGGTGTCGCGGGCACGCCGCATTCAGCAGTTCCTCTCGCAGAACACCTACATGGCCAAGAAGTTCACCGGCGTCGAAGGTTCGACCGTGCCGCTCAAGGACACGATCGAGTCCTTCGACGCGATCACGAAGGGCGAGTTCGACCACGTGGCCGAGCAGGCCTTCTTCAACGTCGGCGCAATCTCGGATGTCGAGGAGCGCTGGACGCAGATCCAGAAGGAGAACGGCTAGTCATGGCCGACCTCAAGGTCAGCATCGTCTCGGCCGACCACGAAGTCTGGTCGGGTGAGGCGAAGCAGATCATCGCCCGCACGCTCATCGGCGAGATCGGAATTCTCGCGGGCCATGAGCCGATTCTCGCAATTCTGGGCACCGGCGAGGTTCGGGTGACCACCGTCGGCGGCCAGCTGGTCACGGCCACTGCCGACGACGGATTCCTGTCGGTGGACAATAACAACGTCACCGTCGTCGCGCGCAACGCCGAACTGGTCAGTCAGGGGTAGCACCCATGCTCGTTGCGATGGCAGGCCTCCCCGGCACCGGCAAGTCGACGATCGGGCAGGTTGTCGCCGGTCGGTTGGGTATTCCGGTGGTGTCAGTCGACCCCATCGAGACGGCGATCCTGGAGGCCGGCATCGACGCCGATCAGCCGACGGGGCTCGCCGCGTACCTCGTCGCGGAGACCCTTGCGGAGCGCGTGCTCAGCACCGGCATCGGCGTAATGATCGACGCGGTCAATGCCGTGGCGCCCGCCAGGGAACAGTGGGTCAGACTCGCCGAGCGCATGAAGGAGCCGATCAGGTTCATCGAGGTGATCTGCTCCGACCCGGAACGGCACCGCAGCCGCATTGAGGGCTGGCGCAAGAGCATGCCGCACATCCGGCTCACGTGGAACGCCGTCGAGCAAAGCTTCGATGACTACGCGGACTGGACCGGCTCGAGCGCCGCGGTCGCGCGCATCACCTTGGACTCGGTCG
>JBJXDR010000135.1:0-10249 GCA_046155245.1 Rhodoglobus sp.
CCTCTACGCTGGACTCCCCGACCTTGCTTAAGTTCAACCATGTCGGCAGAGTCGCCGCGTTAGATTGGATGTCATGAAGCTAGAACTTCGCGGGATCACTAAGAGGTTCGGTTCCCTGGTCGCCAACGACCACATTGACCTCACGGTCGAACCGGGCGAGATCCACGCCTTGCTGGGCGAAAACGGCGCGGGAAAGTCCACGCTCATGAATGTGCTCTACGGCCTGTATCAGGCCGACGAGGGCGAGATCCTGCTGAACGACGAGGTTCAGCACTTTGCAGGACCTGGCGATGCCATGAAGGCGGGCATCGGAATGGTGCACCAGCACTTCATGCTCATCCCGGTCTTCACTGTCGCCGAGAACGTCATGCTCGGGCACGAGGAGACCACGTTCGGTGGCCGGCTCGACCTCGCGGGTGCCCGCAACCGCGTTCGCGAGATCTCAGCCCGTTTCGGGTTCGACGTCGATCCCGACGCGCTCGTGGACGATCTGCCAGTCGGCGTGCAGCAGCGGGTGGAGATCATCAAGTCGCTCTCGCGCGACGCCAAGGTTCTCGTCTTCGACGAGCCAACGGCCGTGCTCACGCCCCAAGAGACCGACGAGCTCATGGCCACAATGCGCCAGCTCAAGGCAACGGGAACGTCCATCGTCTTCATCACCCACAAGCTGCGCGAGGTGCGCGAGGTGGCGGACCGCATCACGGTCATCCGGCTGGGCAAGGTCGTCGGCGAAGCATCCCCTACCGCGAGCAACGAGGAGCTGGCATCGCTCATGGTAGGCCGCGCGGTCGACCTGATGATCGACAAGGGTCCGGCTCATCCCGGCGAGGTCGCGCTCGTCGTCGACAAGCTGTCGGTGATTGACCACCGCAACCAGCTCGTCGTCAACAACGTCAGTTTTGAGGTTCACGCTGGCGAAGTGCTTGCGATCGCGGGAGTGCAGGGCAACGGTCAGACGGAGCTCACCGAGGCGATCATGGGGCTTCAGCACAAGGTGACCGGCACCATCCAACTGCGAGGCAAGTCCCTCAGGGAGCTTTCGGTGCGCAAGACTCTGGACGCCGGGGTCGGGTTCATCCCCGAGGACCGTCAGGAGGACGGCCTCATCGCGGGTTTCACGATCGCCGAGAACCTCATGCTCGACCGCGCGGAGCAGGCGCCGTTCGCCAAGGCGGGCACCCTGCAACTGAAATATCTTGCCGACTTCGCTGAGAAGAAAGTGGCCGAGTTTGATATCCGCGCCCAAGGGGTAGGCACGCTGGTGGGAAAGCTATCCGGCGGCAACCAGCAGAAGGTGGTACTCGCCCGTGAGCTCAGCCGCGAACTGCACCTGCTCGTGGCGGCACAGCCAACGCGAGGCCTCGATGTCGGGTCGATCGAGTTCGTGCACACCCGCATCGTGGAGGCTCGGGATGCCGGCGTCGCCGTCGTCGTCGTCTCCACCGAGCTCGACGAGGTGGCTGCCCTCGCGGACCGGATCGCGGTGATGTACCGCGGAGCGATCGTGGGCATCGTGCCGGGTGACACACCCAGAGACGTACTCGGACTCATGATGGCCGGGGAGACCCCGGCCCAGGCAGGAGCAGCAGCATGAGCGACACGACAGTTCTTGAGAACGGCACCCTGCCCGACGAGGTGGCGCCGCCCTCGAAGGCCCAGCAGGTTCTTCGCGAAATTCTCGGAGGTAGCGCGGTCATCTCGGTGCTCGCCGTCCTGCTGGCCCTCGCCGCGAGCGCTGTGCTCATCGTGCTCACCGACAAGGGAGTTCAGGAAGCGTCGGGGTACTTCTTCTCCCGGCCCCTCGACACGCTGCGCGCCATCTGGGACGCGGTATCCGGCGCCTACGTCGCGCTGTTCCAGGGCTCGATCTACAACTTCCGCGCAGACAGCTTCGCCAAGGGAATCAAGCCGATCACCGAGACGCTCACGTTCGCGACTCCGTTGATCGCCGCCGGTCTCGGCGTCGCGGTCGCGTTCCGGACCGGCCTGTTCAACATCGGCGGGCGTGGGCAGATGCTGGTCGCGGCCGGTGCCGCCGGATACGTCGGCTTCGCATGGCCGATGCCGTACGGCATCCACCTGATCGTCGCCGTGATTGCGGGGATGCTCGCGGGTGCGATCTGGGGCGGCATCGCGGGTCTGCTCAAGGCCCGCACCGGCGCCCACGAGGTGATCGTGACGATCATGCTCAACTACATCGGCTTCTACTTCATCTCGTTCTTGCTCCAGACGCCGGGCGCACTTCAGGCTCCGGGGTCAAGTAACCCTAAGTCGCCGGCCATGCTCGACACGGCGCTGTTCCCGAAGTTGTTGGGTGAGGGCTACAACCTTCACTTGGGATTCATCTTCGCGATCATCGCGACTGTGTTCATGTGGTACCTCATCGACCGATCCAGCCTCGGCTTCAAGTTCAGGGCCGTGGGCGAGAATCCCAACGCCGCGCTCGTGGCAGGCATCAACGTCAAGAACATCTATCTCGTCGCGATGCTCATCTCCGGTGCGCTCGTCGGCCTAGCCGGTGTCTCTCAGGTGCTCGGCACGGTAACGACCGGATTCACGTCCGGCATCGACGCCGGCATCGGATTCGATGCGATCACGGTGGCCCTGCTGGGCAGGTCCAGACCGGTAGGAGTGTTCATCGCGGGCGTGCTCTTCGGCGCCCTCAAGGCGGGCGGGTACTCGATGCAGGCGGCACAGGGCATCCCGATCGACATCGTGCTCGTCGTGCAGTCGCTCATCGTGCTCTTCATCGCTGCACCGCCGCTCGTGCGGGCCATCTTCAGGCTTCCGACGCCCGGTACCCCCGCGCCGATCAAGGCGTCCACGACCCTGAGCGCCCCGAAGGCGGTGGCCAAATGACCGCGGTGACTACACCCCCCACGGTCATCCCGTCGTCGGCGCCCGTCGTGCTCGAAACGGCAGTCGTGCGCAACTGGAAGCCGCCGATCGCGTTCGGCATCTTCACCGTGCTGGCTTTTGCGCTCATCATCGTCTTCGGGCGCACCGGCATCACGACGTTCAAATTGTCCACGGACAGCGATTTGATTCAGCTTCCGCCGATCGCGGCGAACGTACAGCTCGTGAGCATCGTCGTTACGGTGCTGCTCCTCGTGATAACGCTCGTGTCGCTGTGGCTCATCTGGCAGGCGCGCCGAACCCCGCTCTGGCTGATCAGCATCTTCGCGGTGCTGTTCGTCGTCGGGTTTCTCACGTGGGCGGCAGCGGACGCGCTCATTCCGGTTCCGGGGCTGCTGGTCGGTGCCGTGGGACTCAGCATCCCGCTCATCTTCGGCGCTCTCGGCGGTGTGATCTCCGAGCGCGTGGGTGTGGTCAACGTGGCGATTGAGGGCCAGTTGCTTGCGGGTGCGTTCGTGTCGGCGGTCGTGGCATCCGTCATCAAGGATCCCGTCTTCGGACCCATCGCGGGTCTGTTCGCGGCGCTCATCGCTGGCGTGCTCGTGGCATTCGTGCTGGCGGCGTTCTCGATCAAGTACTTCGTCGACCAGGTGATCGTCGGTGTCGTGCTCAACGTGCTCGTGGTGGGTCTCACGAGCTTCCTGTTCTCCAAAGTGCTCGCGCCCAACGCCGCACTGCTCAATACGCCGCCGCGGTTCCCGCGGCTACCGATCCCGCTGCTCAGCGAGATTCCCATCATCGGCCCGGTGCTGTTCCGCCAGACGATCATCGTCTACGTCATGTACGTTGCGGTCGCGGTGGTCTGGTTCGCCTTGTTCAAGACCCGCTGGGGACTGCGACTTCGGTCAGTCGGCGAGCACCCGCAGGCCGCGGACACCGTGGGAATCAACGTCAACAGCACTCGCTTCTGGAACGTGTCGCTCGCGGGCGCAATCGCCGGGCTCGGCGGTGCGTACTTCACGCTCGGATCGGTTGGTGCCTTCAACAAGGAAATGACCGCTGGAGCAGGTTTCATCGCGCTCGCCGCCGTGATCTTTGGGCGCTGGGATCCGATTCGAGCGACGCTTGCTGCGCTGCTCTTCGGTTTTGCCTCCAACCTCCAAAGTGTGCTGAGTGCTATCGGCTCGCCCGTACCGAGCGAGTTCATGCTGATGCTGCCCTACGTCGTCACAATCTTCGCGGTCGCTGGTCTCGTCGGACACGTTCGAGGACCAGCCGCATCTGGAAAGCCGTATATAAAATCATGAGCCAGTTCACGCCTACGACCGATGCAGAGTGGGATGCGCTCCGCGGCGTCGCCAAGGAGGCGCTTACCCACGCCTATGTTCCGTACTCGAAGTTCCCGGTCGGAGTCGCCGCGATTGTTGACGACGGTCGCGTGATTTCGGGCGCCAACGTCGAGAACGCTTCCTACGGGCTGACGCTCTGCGCCGAGTGCGCGCTCGTGTCGTCACTGCACATGACGGGCGGCGGCAAGCTCGTCGCATTCACGTGCGTCGACGGCCACGGCAACGCACTCATGCCGTGCGGCCGTTGCCGGCAGCTGCTGTTCGAGCACTCGGCCGAGGGGATGCTGCTCGACACCGTGTCCGGCATCAAGACGATCGACGAAGTGATTCCCGACGCGTTCGGTCCGCGCACGCTCGAGGAGTATCGCTCGGCGGATTGACTAGGCCGCAGGCCGTATCGAAATCGCACCAAGGAGAACCACCATGGCCGTAGAACCGTTCGACGTCGTCGACCTCATCCGCACCAAGCGTGACCGCGGCGAGCTTTCCACCGAACAGATCACCTGGCTCGTCGATGCCTACACTCGCGGCTACGTTGCCGACGAGCAGATGGCAGCTATGACCATGGCCATCTTCCTCAACGGTATGTCCCGCACCGAGATTCGAGATCTGACTCTCGCCATGATCGCGACCGGCGAGACCCTGTCGTTCGAGGGGCTCGGAAAGCCGACTACTGACAAGCACTCGACCGGGGGAGTCGGCGACAAGATCACCTTGCCCCTGGCCCCGCTCGTGGCCTCGTTCGGCGTTGCGGTGCCGCAGCTGTCCGGGCGTGGGCTCGGCCACACTGGTGGCACCCTCGACAAGCTCGAATCGATCCCGGGATGGCGCGCCAAGCTCTCCAACGACGAGTTCTACGCGCAGCTGAAGTCGGTCGGCGCGGTCGTGTGCGCGGCAGGGTCCGGCCTTGCACCGGCCGACGGCAAGCTCTACGCCTTGCGCGACATTACGGGTACCGTCGAGGCCATCCCGCTGATCGCGTCATCCATCATGTCGAAAAAGATCGCGGAGGGAACTGCGGCGCTCGTGCTCGACGTGAAGTTCGGCTCCGGCGCGTTCATGCAAGATCCGGCCCGGAGCCGCGAACTCGCCGAGACGATGGTGCGACTGGGTAACGATGCCGGTACGAAGACCGTCGCCCTGCTCACCAACATGAACGTGCCGCTCGGACTCGCCATCGGCAACGCCAACGAGGTCCGTGAATCGGTCGAGGTGCTGGCGGGCGGCGGGCCCGCCGATGTGGTCGAACTCACGGTCGCGCTCGCCCGCGAGATGCTCGCGCTCGCCGGCCAGCCCGACGCCGATGTCGAGTCCGCCCTTGCCGACGGCCGAGCGATGGACACCTGGCGCGCGATGATCTCCGCGCAGGGTGGGGACCCGGATGCCGCGCTGCCCGTACCGCGCGAAAGTCAGGTCGTCACGGCCGACGCCGACGGGGTGCTGGCCGCGCAACACGCGCTGCCGTTCGGCATCGCCGCCTGGCGGCTCGGTGCCGGACGGGCCCGCAAGGAGGACCCCGTGCACCACGCCGCGGGGATCGACCTTCATGCCAAGCCGGGGGACACCGTCACCAAGGGGCAACCCCTGTTCACGATGCACACGGATGAGCCTGCGCGGTTCGAGCGCGCTCTCGAGGCGCTCGCGGGTGCCTACCGCATCGGCGACGAGGCCGACGACGTCGGCCCGCTGATCGCTGGTCGCGTGGGGTAGCGCTAGTCGATTAACCGGCTGAGCGCCGGGACGGCGCTCAGCGCTGGGGTCGCGGCGAAGGCCAGAAATGGCCTTCGCTCATAGCTCCACCGCGCCGATGCGCTCCAGCGCGTCGATCACGAGCGCCCAGAACTTGGCGTGGTCGAGGTTGCGCGCGACCTGGGTGGTGCAATCTGCGGGAGCGGGCGCGCGGAAGTCGGCCACGGTCATCCCGAGCGTCAGGGTTCCCGTGAGTTCGACGCCGAGGGGCACCCGCACGGTCTGCATGACGCTCGGGTCGATCACGAACGCGACCGCGCACGGGTCGTGAACCGGGGGGTATTCGAAGCCCTGCTGGTCGCGGTAGGTCTCGCCGAAGAATTCGAGCAACTCGCCGACGAACCGGGCGGGGCCGGTGCCCACAGCAGCGATTGCCGCTGCAACGGGCGGCGTCGCGAGCGCCTCATGGGTGAGGTCGAGCCCGACCATGGTGAGTGGCCACGACTCGTTGAAGACGATGTGCGCGGCCTCCGGGTCGATCACGATGTTGAACTCGCTCGTCGCCGACCAGTTGCCGACGTTGACGCCGCCGCCCATGAGCACGACCTGCTTGACCCGGGATGCGATGCGAGGCTCCTTGCGCACGGCCAGGGCGATGTTGGTGAGCGCCCCCGTCGGCACAAGCGTGATCTCGCCGGGTTCGGACCCCATGACCGTGTCGATGATGAAGTCGACCGCGTGGCGTGGGTCGAGCTCGAGCGTCGGCTCGGGGAGTACGGGCCCGTCGAGGCCCGACTCACCGTGAATCGATTCGGCGAACTCCACCGGGCGCACGAGTGGGCGGTGTGCCCCACGGGCAAACGGCACGCCCGTGATTCCGGCCACACGCGCGACCGCGAGAGCATTGCGGGTGACCTTCTCGATCGACTGGTTGCCCATCACCGTGGTCACGCCGACGAGCTCGATGTCGGGGTTTCCCCACGCGAGCAGCAGGGCGATCGCGTCGTCGTGCCCGGGGTCGCAGTCGAGGATGATCTTGGTCGCCATGCATCGATCCTAGCGGTTTCGACATATATGAAAACAAGCTTCACATGTGTAGAGTCATCGCATGACCGACCTCAGCGCCCGCGGCGCAGCCCGCGTCGAATGGATCAGATCCCGGATGCCCCTGCTCGCGCGAGCCCGCGCCGACTTCGCCGAGCGGCTCCCCTTCGCCGGCCACCGAATCGGCATGAGCCTGCACCTCGAGCCGAAGACCGCCGTGCTGCTGGAAACCCTCGCGGCCGGAGGTGCCGAGGTCGTGGCGACCGGCAACCACGGTTCGACTCAGGACGACATCGTGGCCTTCCTCCGAGGCCAGGGGATGACCGTGTTCGGGGCGCGTGACGACGACCTCGAGCAACACCATCGGAACGTGGCATCCGTCGCCGAGGCGAAACCGACGATCCTGCTCGACAACGGTGCGGACCTCGCCGCGCTCGCTGCCGCGGACCCGTCCGGCATCGTCGGCGGCACCGAGGAGACCACGTCGGGGGGCATCCGGTTGCGCGATGAGCTCGCGGGTCGGATTCCCTTCCCGATGATTGTGATCAACGACTCGCTGCTCAAGGCGATCGGCGAGAACAAGCACGCCGTCGGGCAGTCGGTCGTCGAATCCTTCATGCGCATCACGAACCTCATGGTCAACTCGAAGCGGTTCGTCGTGATCGGATACGGCTGGTGCGGTCGCGGCGTCGCACAGTGCCTCCGCGCCCTGGGCGGCAAGGTCGCCGTGGTCGAGGTCGACGAGTTGAAGGCGTTCGAGGCGGCAATGGACGGCTTCCGTGTGGACTCCGTCGAGGGTCTCGCGGGCTGGGGCCAGGTGTTCATCACCGCGACCGGCCACCCGGGCATCCTCACGACCCCATTCTTCGACAAGGTTGCCGATGGCGCGGTGCTCGCCAACTGCGGACACTTCCCCTGGGAAATCGACGTGCCAGCGCTTCGCGCCTTCTCGACCGGTAGCACCTGCCTCGACGACGCGATCGAGCGCCTCGAGCTGCCCGGCGGCCGACACGTGATCCTGATCGCCGACGGCCGCATGATGAACCTCGCCGGCCGCGAGCCCAAGGGCAACTCGCTCGAATCGATGGACCTCGGCTTCCTGCTCCAGTGCCTCTCGCTTGAGCGCGTGGCGACCGCTGCTGCGACTCTCACCCCGGGCGCCCAGCCCGTTCCCGAAGACATCGACCGCGAGATCGCCCGACGGATGCTCGCCGCGATGTCAGCCGCGAGCTGATGTCAACCGTGCCGAACGTGCCCGCCGCGGCAACAACCGACGCCGCACCCGACACCTCACCCCCGGACTACGCCGTACCGGCCCTAGAGAAGGGCCTCGACATCGTCGAGCTGCTCGCCGACACCGCCGGCGGGCTCGGGCAGACCGAGATCGCCGAGGCGACCGGCCGCAGCGTGGGCCAAATCTTCCGCGTGCTCGGGGTGCTCGAGCGGCGCGGGTACATCGTGCGCGACCGGCAGAGCGGCCTCTACTCGTTTTCCATGATGTCGTTCGACCTCGCACACCGGCATCCTCCGCTGCGCGGCCTCGTGAGCATTGCGACCGTGCCGATGCGCGAGCTCGCCGAGGCGGTGCGCCAGTCGTGCAACCTGAGCGTGCTCGACGCGGGACGGGTTCGAGTGATCGCGCAGGTCGAGAGCCCCGCCGATTTCGGCTACCGCGTGAGGGTCGGCGCGCTGTTCCCACTTGAGACCGCGACTGGAGAAGTCCTTTGCGGGGCCCCGGCACTCACTCGTGCCGATCCGCTGCAGGCCGGCATCACCGACGTGGTTGCCCCCATCGTGGACGCGCGTGGGGGCACTCGAGCCGCGCTGACGGTGCCGTACGTGGCTACGACTTTCTCGGGCATCCCAGTGGGCGACGTGATTGCGGCCGCCGGGCGCACTGCGGCCGAGGTCTCACGAGTTGTGCAGGGTCAGGCCCGGTAGATTGGGGCTCATGAACGCCGCTGCGACTGAGTTCCTCATGCCCGGGGGTGGGGCGAGCATCACGGCGCTGCCCAAGGTCTCCCTTCACGACCATCTCGATGGCGGGCTTCGGCCCCAGACGATCATCGAGCTCGCCGACGCGATCGGCCTGGCGCTGCCGGCGCCGGATGCCGCGGCGCTCGCCACCTGGTTCGCCGAGCACGCCGACTCGGGCTCGCTCGTGGAGTACCTCAAGACCTTCGACGTCACCACCGGAGTCATGCAGACCCACGAGGGACTGTCGCGCGTGGCTCGTGAGTTCGTACTCGACCTGCACGCCGACGGCGTGATCTACGGCGAAATCCGGTGGGCGCCCGAGCAGCATATCGGCAGGGGCCTCAGCCTTGACCAAGCCGTCGAGGCCGTGCAGGAAGGTCTCGAGGCCGGCGCCGAGGAGGTACGACACGCTGGCGGGAGCATCCGGGTCGGGCAGCTGATCAGCGCGATGCGGCACGCCGACCGAGGCCTCGAGATCGCGGAGCTCGCCGTGCGGCACCGCAACAACGGGGTCGTTGGCTTTGACATCGCGGGCGCCGAAGCCGGATTCCCCGCGGGCAACCTGCGCGACGCGTTCGACTACCTCGCGCGGCACTTTCTTCCTGCGACCGTGCACGCGGGCGAGGCCGACGGCCTCGAATCGATTCGTGGCGCGCTGTTCGACGGACGCGCCCTGCGCCTCGGGCACGGTGTGCGGCTCGCCGAAGACGTGCACACCGCCCGCGAAGACGACGAGAACACCTACGTGACGCTCGGCCCCGTGGCCCAGTGGGTCAAGGACCGTGAGATCGCCCTCGAACTCAGCCCGAGCTCGAACCTGCAGACCGGCGCGATCGAGCAGTGGGGCGACGAGCTCGTCGACCACCCGTTCGACCTGCTGTACCAGCTCGGCTTCCGGGTCACCGTCAACACCGACAATCGGCTGATGAGCGCGACGTCGCTCAGCCGGGAACTGGCTCTCCTCGCCGAGGCGTTCGACTACGACCTCACCGACCTCGCGGTGTTCCAACTGAACGCCGCGGCGTCGGCGTTCCTGCCGCTCGAAGACCGCGAGGATCTCGCCGATCGCATCACCGCCGGCTTCGAAGAGGCATAGCGGATGACGCTGCCCCCGCTCCCCGTCAGCGCGATCGTCATCGGCGCTCACGCCGACCACTGGCGAGCCGCGGTCACCCTCGCGGGCGACGCGCTCGCCGCCTCTGGCGCCGCCCGGCCGGAGTACTCGAGCGAGATGATCCGCATGATCGACGAGCACGGTCCCTACGTTGTGATCGCACCGGGTCTCGCTCTCGCGCACGCTCGGCCCGGTCCCGATGTCCTCGCTGACGGACTGT
>JBJXDR010000136.1:0-7308 GCA_046155245.1 Rhodoglobus sp.
GAATCGTCCGTCGATCTGAGCGTCAGGTGCTCGAGTTCGGAGTCCTGGACGAGATCATCGAGCGAGCACAAGATGAGGGCTGGCACGTAATCCAGACCGGAGGGCAAGTCGTCGTGCTTTGTCACTCCGGCGCGATGACCGTTCACTGCTAGATCTTCTTCCCAGCCATCACGGAACACTGCGCGGGACAGGCGCGGCGGCAGGACTCATCCTCGCGCCCGAGCCGAGGAGACGTACACGCGATCATCAACCCGACGTCCAGAGTTCAGGCGAAAGCTACACGGGTCTCAGTAGGGCGGACGGGACTTGAACCCGTGACCGACGGATTATGAGTCCGCTGCTCTAACCAGCTGAGCTACCGCCCCGCGGCCGCGCGCGTTGAGGCACGCGAACCGAATTCCAAGATACTGCCTAGAACGGCGGCGGGTCGGCACCGCGGGTCGCGCCGGTCGGGCTGGTCCAGGTGATGCCGGTCGCGGCATCCTGTGTCATCTGCCAGCGGGTGTTGTGTTTGAGGCGGTGATGGTTGCGACAGAGGGCGGCGAGATTAGTGTCGGCGGTCGGGCCGCGATCGGCGGTCCAGGCGACGGTGTGGTCGAGATCGCAGTCTTCCGCGCGCCGACCGCAACCGATGAATGTGCACTGACCGTCGCGGAGGCGCACCCACCGCTTCAGGTCGGCCGGCACGCGGTAGGTGGTGCGGTCGAGGTCGAGCACCGCGCCGGTGACCGGGTGGGTAAGCAGCCGCACGAACGAGGGCGCGTGGGCCGCGAGTCGGCGGGCGACGTCGGGGGCGATGGGTCCGTGACCAGCGAGGATGCCCGGCTCCTCGCTCGCGCCGAGCAGGGTCAGCACGGGCACTGTCACCGCTACGCTCACGCCAACGGACCCGCCTCCTGCACCTAGGACACCGGCAAGGGCATCCCCGGCCGCATCAGCGCGCAGCTGCGCCTTCGTGCGGGTCTCGTCGGGTGCTGCGGCAAGCGCGGTCGCGACGCGGTCGAGGTGGGCCATCGCTCGGGCCGCTGTCTCGGCGGGCAGGTAGGCGTGCAGCCACGACATGCCGTCGATGTCCGCCTCGATCCAGACTCGGCGCTCCTCGACCCGGCGACGGTGGCGCTCGGCGAGGTGCTCGGTGTGCACGCGGTCGCGGGCGGCGCGAGCGAAGGTGCGGAAGCGGGCTGGCGCCAAGGTCGCGGCGGCCTCAAGAACGGCATCCTCGAACGGCGTCCAGGCCGGCTCGGGCAGAGTGTCGACAATCTCGGCGATCGCCCGCGCATTGGGCACCGATACGTCACCCTCCGTGAGCGCCGCCCAGATGCGCGGCACTCGCCCGATCAGAACCGAGGCCTCGTGAGCCTGAGCCCGCACGGTCTGCTCAGCCAGGAACAGCCGCATCGCAAGGTCCGCGATCGCGGCACGCTCAGCGAACTCCACCGCGTCTGGCATTGTGCTCGCGAGTGGTCCGACGAAGACCTCCGGGAAGTCCCGCGCCTCGCCGAGGGTCGCGTGGATCGCGCCGAGCTGGTCGGCGAACGCCCTGATGCCCGCGCGTTGAGCGAACTCGGCGCGCGTCATCCCGAAGTCGATTCGCACGTCGGGATGACGCGAATCGAGGAGGATCTCGGGGGCTTCCATGACTCAATGAGAACATCGGCCACCGACATTCGAAGAAGCCGAGCAAAGGTGAGAAATACCCGGTCAAGGCGCGGTTTTGCGGCCAGCGAGCAGCCCGCAGAACTCCCTAGTGCGCAGTCTCCGACTCCGGCGCATCCGCCCCCGGAGCGGCCACCGGCTCGCCCCGATAGAGGCTCTCGAAGGTGTCGAGCGTGCGCTGGATGTCGTGCGACTCCACGATGCGCAGGCTCTCCTCCTTGAACGGGCGCAGCTGTTCGTCGGTCATCGAGAGCAGCGTGGTCAGCTTCTCGGCAAACTCCGTCACGGTCCCCGGTTCGAACAGGAATCCGTTCTCACCGTCGTGCACGAGGTGCGGCAGGGCCATCGCGTTGGCGGCGACAATCGGCAGCCCCGACGCCATTGCCTCCATCGTCGAGATCGACTGCAACTCCGCAATCGAGGGCATCGCGAAAACTGTCGCCCGCGTCAACGCATCCCGCAGGTAGGACTCGTCGACGTAGCCGGTGAACTTCACGCGATCCGCGATACCGAGGCTCACCGCCAACGACTTGAGCCTGCCCTCCAACTCACCGCCACCGACGATCTCCAGCTTCGCCTTGAGGTCGGGACTCAACACCGCGTAGGCACGCAGCAGTTTGTCGATCTGCTTCTCGTCCACGACGCGACCGAGGAAGACGATCAAGTTCTCGGTGCGCGGCGAGAAGTTCGGCGTGTAGTTGTGGGCGTCGATTCCGCAGGAGATCGGTATGACACCGCGCAACGATGTGTTGGCCTCAAGGTAGTCCGCCGCCTTGCGTGTGGGCGTAGTGACAGCCTCGGCGCGGCCGAACGACCGATCCGCCGCCGCCCAGGCCAGACCGATCGCCCACTCGCGAAGGAACTTGGGGATGATCAGCGTGTACTCCATGAGGTTCTCGGGCATGAAGTGGTTGGTGCCGATCAGACGGATGCCCCGCTTCTGCCCCTCGATGGTCATGCCCCGACCGATCACGATGTGCGACTGGAAGTGCACCACGTCGGGCTTCACTCGGTCGAGGATCTTGGCGCTGTTCTGCTTGATGCGCCACGGCAGCGCGAACCGCAGCCACGGGTGCGGATACCACCGCCACGAGTAGATCCGGTGCACCGTGAACCTCGCCCCCTCGTGTTCCTCTTCGCGCGCGCCAAGCTTGGTGTTGCTGTAGCTCGGCGCCGCGATATGCACCTCGTGACCGCGCGCGACAAGCCCGGCCGCAAGGCGCGAGATGAAGGTCGCTGCTCCGTTGATCTCAGGCCAGAAGGTGTCGGCGCCGATCAGGATGCGAAGACGGGGCTTGCCCTCGTGAGGCGAACGGCGGGGGGTGGTGGCCACAGGCTGAAGGATTCCTTCGTAACGGGCGCGCGGGGGCGCGATGGGCTGGATTCACCGTACCGCACAGCGCGCGGGGCTAGCTGGCGGTGGTGTCTGCCAGCACGATCTTCGCGTGAGTCTGCGGGTGGTGACGAGAGAGCGAGATAACGCCCCAGATCGCGGCCGCGGCAGCGGCAGCGAATGCAAAGATCGCCCACAGGGGGGCACCTGCGGCTTCACCGAGCACGATGACGCCGATCGAGACGGCGACCAGAGGGTCGATCACGGTGAGGCCGGCGACGACGATGTCGGGCGGGTTCGAGGAGTGCGCGGTCTGCACGAAATACATGCCCAGGAGGGCCGCCGCGCCGAGGCCGATCAGGCACAGCACGGTCAGAATGTCGGCCGGCCCGAACGGCATGGCACCCGACTGCACGGTACGAATGCGGTCGATCACAACCTTTGCGAGTGTGACCACAAAGCCGAACAGCGTTCCGGCCGCGATCACGTAGAAGATGGGGCGCGGCGTGCGCTTGCGCATCACAAAGAACAGCGTGATGAAGACCGCGAGCACCACCGAGAGAATCAGCAGCACCGTCACGAGCTGGGTTTCGGTGATTGGATTCGACTGCGCGACGAACGCTGCGATGGTGACGAACGCACCCACCCCGACCACGCAGACGACGATGGCGCGGATGGAAACTCGGTCGAGTTTCACCTTACTGAGACGGGCGTTGAGAATCGCGGTGATCACAAGGGCCACCGCGCCGAGCGGCTGCACCACGATGAGCGGTGCATACGCGAGGCTCGCGAGCTGCACGACCATGCCGATTCCGAGCAGCACGCTCCCGAGCACCCACGCGGGACGCGCGAGGAGTGACTTCAGCTGCCCGAAGCTGAGGCCGGTCTGAGCGCTGCGGGTGGATGCCGCATCCACCTGCACGACGCCTCGGTTCTGAAACTGAGTGCCGACGGCCAGAAGAACTGCCGCGGTGAGGGCAAGCGGGATGCCGATGGCCGCAGACGAACTGAGGGTGAGGCTGTCAGTCAGGTCTTGGAAGTCGGGTGGCACGCGTCGAATCTACCCGTTTCGACCCCGATATTCTGGGTGAATGGCCGTTCTCCCCATTCGAATCACGGGTGACCCTGTGTTGCACGAGGTCGCCGCGACGGTCACCGAATTCGACGACGACCTGCGCCAACTCGTCGAGGACATGTTCGACACGATGCGCGAAGCGCCGGGCGTGGGGCTTGCGGCGCCGCAGGTTGGCGTCGGCCTGCGCGTCTTCGTCTACAGCTGGACAGATGACGACGACGTGCTTCATCGGGGTGTCGCCATCAACCCGGAGCTCTGGCTGAGCCCGACTCCCATTGGCCCCGCCGACGAAGACGAAGAGTCGGAGGGGTGCCTGTCGATACCGGGAGAACGATTCCCGCTCCGGCGCGCAGACCGAGTGAATCTCCGCGCCGTCGACGCAGATCAGGTGCCGTTCGAGATCGCAGCTGAGGGCTGGCTGGCCCGCATCTTCCAGCACGAGAACGACCACCTCGACGGCGTGCTGTATGCCGACCGCCTCGATCACAAGCACTCCAAAGATGTCGCCAAGGTCATCCGCGCACAGGGCTGGGGCTCACCCGGCGAATCGTGGATGCCCGGGGTCGACCACCCCGAGGGCTAGGTGTACGTCCCGCTCAGACCCCTGGTTACCACAGCAGCCGAATCACCGCGGCAACCACCGCTGCCGCGGCGACGACGAGGATGAACGGCACCCGCAGCGCGAACAGTCCCGCGGCCACGACCAGCGCCGGCACCCGCGCGTCGACCTGGATTCCCTGCCCCGCTCCCAGCGTTTGCACCGTGATCAGTGCGGCAAGCAGTGCGACAGTGAGCAGGTTCGCGATTCTGGCGGGGGTCGGCCGCTCGACCAGCGACGGCGGAATCAGGTAGCCGACGAGCTTGATCGCGAGTACCGCGATCGAGGCAAGAATGACGATCTGCCAGAGGGTCACTTCGGTACCTCTTCGTCGACCGGCTTCGCACCCAGCCAGTTGGTGACGCCCACGACAACGGCCACCAAGGCGGCCGCGAGCACCGGGATGCCCGGCGGAAGCGTCGGCGTGAGCACCGCGGCAACCACGGCGGCACCGATTGCCACGACCACCGGCTGGAGTTGCCGGAGCCGGGGCCAGAGGAGCCCGAGGAATGCGGCGGCGGCCGCGGCATCCAGCCCGTATTGGCTCACGTCGCCGAGCAGGTCGCCGATGAGGGCTCCGGCCAGGGTTGTGAGGTTCCAGCCCACGTAGATGATCAGGCCGGTGTACCAGAAGCCCGCGCGCTGACCTTCCAGAGTGGGTTGGGCCGTCGAAACCGCCGTGGTCTCGTCAATGGTCCAGTGTGCCGCAAGCGCGCGCAACGGCCAGCGCACCCCGATGAATGGCGCGACCCTCAGGGCGTAGAGCCCGTTGCGGGTACCGAGGAGCGCCGCGCTTGCGATCGCAGCGCCGCCCGCGGCCGCGCCACCCGTCGCAATGATGCCAACAAGAGCGAACTGCGAGCCGCCCGAGAACATCAGCAGGCTCAGCACGCAGGTCTGCCAGACGTCGAGACCGGCGGCCACCGACAGTGCGCCAAACGAGAGGCCGTAGGCAGAGACGGCCAGACCGACGGCAAGGCTGGCACGGAACACCGCCCTGGGCGTGACGTTGGGCGGATCAGCTCTTCTGGCCAAACGAAAGTCTCCCTCCGGGCACGTGGCCCAGAGGGAGACTCTATCGGGTCGGCGAGACGCCGCTGTGTGCTCGGCGAGACGCCGCTACCGCCCCTAGGTCAGCTCGCGGCAGGCGGGTTGCTGGCCCGGAGCACCTCGAGGCGAGCCCGGTACTCCTTCTCGTCGATGTCGCCCTGTGCGAAGCGCTCGGCGAGGGTCGACTGGGCACTGCGAGCCGCGGCGGCCCAGCCGCCGTGACCCTGACCCCAGCCGCCGTGACCGTATCCGCCAGCGCGCATCCAGCGGCGGCGACCGATGCTCGCGAACAGAACGAAGAGCCCGAAGAAGAACAGCGGGATCAGGAACAGGAACAGCAGGCCGAGGCCGAAGCCCGGACCACCCGCGTGAGCCGCGAGAGTTGCGACGGTGAGAGCTGTAAACACGATGCATCCATTCACTAGAGAGCCCTCGATTGGGCCACTGCAATAAGGATTCCGCGCGCGGCCCGACGCCGAATCTGCCCGCGGGCGTCTTCTTCGCTACTCCCCCGGGTGCACCGCGAGCACGCGGACTACTCCGAGCGGCCGGGGCTGACCAGCCCGGTCTCGTACGCCACGACCACAAGCTGCACACGGTCGCGTGCCGCGAGCTTGGCCATGATCCGTGAGACGTGGGTCTTGGCCGTGAGCGGGCTCAGGAAGAGTCTCTTGCCGATCTCGTCATTGGTGAGCCCCTGACCTACGAGGGCGAGCACTTCGCGCTCCCTCTCCGTGATCACCGAGAGCGCACTGGCATCCGGTGTCTCGCGCAATTGGCTCGACAGCCGCTCGAGCAGTCTCCGGGTCACGGTCGGACTCAGCAGGGCGTCGCCAGCCGCGACCACATGCACCGCGCGAATGAACTCGTCGGGCTCGGTGTCCTTCACGAGGAACCCGCTCGCACCGGCACGGATCGCCCGCCCGACGTACTCGTCGAGTTCGAAAGTCGTCACGATCACGATGTGGGTGGAGGCCAGGTCGGGGTTGCCAACGATCTGCTCGGTCGCCCACAGTCCGTCACCGTCAGGCATGCGGATGTCCATCAGCATGACATCGGGACGTGTCGCTGTGGCCAGCGCGACAGCGTCGGCACCGCTGCCCGCTTCTCCGACAATCTCGATGTCGGGCTCCGCCTCCAACAGGCTTCGGAAGCCGGCCCGGATCAGCTGCTGGTCGTCGGCGATCGCGACGCGAATCATGCGTGCTCCTTCTGCGGAATGGCCACCATAACCAGAAGCCCGCTCCGGGGACCGGGGCCCACCTGGAGCGTGCCACCGAGCAACTCCGCGCGCTCGCGCATGCCGAGCAGCCCGCGACCCGTGGTCAGATCCCGGCCGTCGGAGAGTCCGACGCCGTTGTCGGCCACGGCAATCAGGTAACTTCCGTCCGCCTGGGAGATATCCACGGTCGCGCGTGTCGCGCCGGAGTGCCGCACGACGTTGGTGAGCGCCTCCTGGACGATCCGATAGATCGCCAGTTGCACGGCCTGGGGTGCCGCCTCGAGCGAGTCGGTCAGGGTCACCTCGACGCCCTGCGCGGTCACGGATGCCGCCAGTCCCGGCAACCTCGACAGGTCGGGCTCCGGCACGAGCGG
>JBJXDR010000137.1:0-3562 GCA_046155245.1 Rhodoglobus sp.
GGTCAGCTCCAGCACTTGCCTGTTACTCAGGCCGCTCTGCGCTCTGGTGAACTCTCGGGCACTCAGGCTGTAGAGGTAGCACGTGGTGCGATAGTTGCGCCTAATACTGAGACTCAACTCTTGAACCTCGCTAAACACGCAACAGTACGCGACTTACGAGATGCAACCAATCGTGTCGTTGCAGGCGCTACCGATGAGGCAGAGCGACACAGGCAGGTGACACCTTCAAGACTCCGAGCGAGTTGCAATCGGTGCTGCGCGGCAACGACTGGAAACTGTACGACCTGATCTGGAAGCGCACCGTGGCATCCCAGATGGCCGACGCGAAAGGGTCAACGGCCTCGGTCACGATTAGCGGAACAACCACCTCGGGCACCGTCGCCGAGTTCGTCGCGACCGGCACGGTCATTACGTTCCGCGGGTTTATGAGCGCCTACGAGGAGTCGCAGGATGAGGAGCGCAACGCAGCCGAGTCCGCCGAGCCGGCCGAGTCGAAGCTTCCGCCGCTCACCGAGGGCCAGTCGCTCGTGCTCGTGGATGTCGAGGCAAAGGGTCATGAGACCAGCCCGCCACCGCGCTACACCGAGGCGAGCCTCGTCAAGCAACTCGAGGAACTCGGCATCGGCCGTCCTTCGACCTACGCGAGCATCATCTCGACCATCATCGACCGCGGCTATGTGACCCCCCGCGGCCAAGCGCTCGTGCCAAACTGGATCGCGTTCTCGGTCGTCCGGTTGCTCGAGGAGTACTTCGCCGACCTCGTGGAGTACACCTTCACGGCCGAGATGGAGGACGATCTCGACCGCATCGCCGACGGCGAGGCCGACCGGGTCGAGTGGCTCAACGGCTTCTACTTCGGCAGCCCGCAGCACCGCGGCCTGCGCACCGTGATCGACAACCTCGGCGACATCGACGCGCGCGAGATCAACTCGATCAGGATCGCGGATGACGTGACCCTGCGCATCGGCAAGTACGGCCCCTACCTCGAGGCCCCGGGTGAGGAAGCCGAGACACCGCGCCGTGTGAACATCCCGCAGGATCTGGCACCCGACGAACTGACCGCCGAGAAGGCGCGCGAACTGATCGATGCGCCAGTCGTGGGCGATCGCGTGATCGGCGTCAACCCGGACAACGGCAAGGAGATCGTCGCGAAGGACGGCCGCTTCGGCCCCTACGTCACCGAGCTCGAGCCCGAGGTGCCGGTAGCCGAGCCCGTCGAGGTCATCGACAAGAAGACCGGCGAGGTGAAGATCAAGAAGCCGAAGAAGGTTGCGGTGGTCAAGCCGCGCACGGCATCCATCTTCAAGTCGATGGACCTCGCGACGGTCGACCTCGACACCGCCCTCGCGCTGCTGAACCTGCCTCGTGTGGTGGGTGCCGACCCGGAGTCGGGTGCCGAGATCACGGCTCAGAACGGTCGCTTCGGTCCGTACCTCAAGCGCGGCACCGACACCCGGTCCCTCGCGAGCGAGGAACAGATCTTCGAGATCGACCTCCCGGCAGCCCTCGAGCTGTATTCCCAGCCCAAGTACGGCGGGCGCGCGGCATCCAGCGCTCTGAAGGAGTTCGAGCTGCCCGACCCCGTGAGCGAGAAGGCGATCAAGATCAAGGATGGCCGGTTCGGAGCGTACGTCACCGACGGTGCGACAAACGCGACGATTCCCCGGGGCGAGCAGATCGAGGAGATCGACTTCGATCGCGCGGTGCAGCTGCTTGCCGACAAGCGTGCCAAGGGACCGGCCAAGCCGAAGACGAAGACCGCGACCCGCAAGCCAGCGGCCAAGAAGCCTCCGGCGAAGAAGGCCTAATGCGGGGCCTCTTCATCACGTTCGAGGGCGGCGACGGCTCGGGCAAGTCGACCCAATCGGCGCTGCTCGTGGAGTGGCTGCAGGACCAGGGCCACACGGTGGTGGTCTCGCGTGAGCCGGGTGGCACCGAGCTTGGACTCGAGTTGCGCGAGATCGTGCTGCATCGCCGGGGTGAGATCGCGCCCCGAGCGGAGGCCCTCATCTACGCGGCAGACCGGGCCCACAACATCGCGACCCGGGTGCGTCCTGCGCTCGAACGCGGCGAGATCGTGGTTCAGGATCGCTACCTCGACTCCTCGGTCGCTTACCAGGGTGCGGGTCGGGTGCTCGGCGCCGACGAGGTTCGGGATGTCTCACTCTGGGCCACCGAGGGCCTGCTGCCCGACCTGACCATCCTCCTCGACCTCCACGAGGGGCAGGACCGGCTGGCCGATCGCACGACCTACGACCGGCTCGAGGCCGCTGGCGACGACTTTCACGCGCGAGTTCGCGAGGCGTATCTCGAACTTGCGGCCGCCGAGCCGGAGCGATTTCTGGTCTTGGATGCCCGGGCCGACATCGAGGCGATCGCCGCAGAGGCCCGCGCGCGAGTCGGCGCTATGCTCGCCGTTCGGTAGCGGTGAGCAGGGCCCGCACGCCGCCTGCCGGCCAGCTGCAACAGCCCCATCGCTGCGCATACCTGTGCGCAACTGCGGAGATTCTCCCGACACGCGGGCGGGGCGAGCCTTTATGGCGGCGGGTCGGGAGAATCTCCGCAGTTAGCGTGCGGACGATCCGTGGTTCAGCGGAGTTGCCGCCGAGCTCCGCGAGCGAGTGGGCGCGCTGCTGGTATCGTCGGCCTGATCTAGGCTTTAGCGCGTGGCAATCTGGGACGAGCTCACCGGCCAGGCCGACGCCATCGCGGTGGTCGAAGCCGCGGCGGCCGCGTCGAGCGTCGGTGGCAGCGACGACTCCTCGATGACCCACTCCTGGCTCATCACAGGTCCACCCGGTTCGGGGCGATCGAACCTCGCCTATGCGTTTGCCACGGCCCTGCTGGGCGGTGACGACGAGGCGACCCGTCGGCAGGTGCTGGCGCGAACGCATCCCGATCTCGGTGTGCTCGCGACCGAGCGTGTGATCATCTCGATCGAGGAGGTGCGCCAGTTGGTCGCGACCTCGCAGTTCTCGCCGTCGGTAGGGCGCTTTCGGGTGATGGTGATCGAGGATGCCGACCGCATGACCGAACGCACCTCGAACGTGCTGCTGAAGGCCCTCGAGGAGCCGCCGCCGCGCACCGTCTGGATCCTCTGCGCGCCGAGCGAGGCCGACCTCATCCCGACCATCCGCTCGCGCGTGCGCACTGTGCGCCTGCGCGTGCCGAGCGTCGACGAGGTCGCCGACCTGCTCGTTCGGCGGGACGGGGTGGATGCCGCGATCGCGACCCGCGCCGCGCGCGAAGCCCAGTCGCACATCGGCAGGGCACACCGGCTTGCGACCAATGCCCAAGCCCGTGAGCGGCGCGAGCGCACGCTCGATGTTGCGTTGGGCATCCGCTCGGTCGCCGATGCCGCGGCCGCAGCGACCGTGCTGCTTGAGCTCGCGAAGGCGGATGCAGAGGCGATCACCGAGGAGCGCGACACCGAGGAGCGGGACTCCGCGATGCGCTCTCTCGGCATCGACCCCGGCGGCACGATACCGCCCGCACTCCGCAGCCAGTTGAAGAACCTCGAAGAGGACCAGACGCGCCGCGCGACCCGCAGCCTACGTGACGG
>JBJXDR010000138.1:0-2986 GCA_046155245.1 Rhodoglobus sp.
TTCCTTCCTAGTCTCGGCAACCAACCGAACCGCACGCTCACGAAGCTCCGGCGGATACTTTCTCAGTGCTGGCATGATCAACATCCTTCGTTGAATCAGACCCTCCACACAACCCGGGGCGATTCACGACGCCCACCCCCACCCCCACGCCAACCCCGACTCCCACGCCGACCAACGATCCCCCGCCGCCGGACAGCTCGGCAAAGATCAACAGCTTCAGCGTCAGCGACACGGAGGTTTTCTGCAACACGAGCGCCCCCGTGCCGTCGCCGCAGTACATCTCCTTCAGCTGGTCATCGTCCAACGTCGACCAGGTCTTCTTCGGGGTGAACACGAATGACGCGTCGCAGGGCGCGTTCTTCGATAACCTGCCCCCGAGCGGCGACACCTCCAACTTCCCGCCAGGGTACGACCCATTCGAATTCCCCTGCCCGACTGAGAGTGTCAAGTACACGCTCACGGTGATCGGCGACGGTGTGAAGGTCAGCAAGTCCGTCACGGTGACGAACATCGGCGACAAGTGAGTCGTTGATCGCTTGGGGCCGGCGCCCTGTCTCCGTGGGCTCGCTACGCACCTACGTTCCGCGCGCTGGCACCTCCTCCCCCTGTCCCCGCCCGCTGCCTTCTTCTCCTCCACGCCCTGAATCTCAGAAAGTTGTTGATTTTCCGGGCTTTTTGTTCGAACACATCTTCTAATGTGGGAGAATGGGTGCATGGCCCTCACCGAGACATTCGCAACCACCGCATCTGCGGTTGTCGCGCTCGGTATTCCGGATGCCGCCGCTCTGGCCGTTCTTTCCGACGACTCGTTGCTTGCCGCACATGCCGTGGTGACCGAACACCGTCGCGCCACGGACACCCTCGCCGCCCACCTCGCCGGTGAGATCGCCAGACGCTCCTCCCGGGACGACGGCTACGCTGGTCTGGCACAACGCAACGGGTTCCCCAGCGCGGGGGCGTTTCTGCAAACCCTCTCGCCCGTGACCGCGACCGAGGCGTCCCAGCTGATTGCCGCCGGCGAGTTGATGGCTGTGGCGCCGGCAACGTTGTGGGAGGCCGCGCTGGCAGACGCGCTCGCTGCCGGTTCGGTGTCAATCGCCGCCGCGGATGCGATCCGCCGCGGCCTCGCACCGGTAGCCGACTCGGCGCCCGCCGCCGATCTTCTGGCTGAAGTTCAGCGGCTCCTCGCCCGGGTCTCATCGGTGTCGATCGATGAGTTGCGTCGTGAAGCCCGCACCGCCCGTGACCGCATCGATGAGGCTGGGATCGCCCGGCGGGAGAAGCAACGCCGCGACCTCCGATACCTTAAACGTTGGATCCGCGACGACGGCATGTACCAAGGAGCATTCCTCCTCGACCCCGAAGCGGGGTTGCACCTGTTCACCGCGTTGGATGCGATCATGGCACCCCGCCGGGCCGTTCGTTTCGTGGACGAGCGCGCTCAAGCACAGGCCGATGCACTCGTCGCTGACCCCCGCACCGACCAGCAGATCGAAGCCGACGCCCTCACAGACATCGTGCGGCTCGCCGTCGACTCCGACCCCAGAAAACTCTTCGGTGCCCGTCGACCCGCCGTGCGGGTGGTCGTCACCGAAGCCACCCTGAGCGCACCTGGCGGTCACGGGTTCCTCGAGGGCGACCCACAACCCGTCTCCCGCGCAACCGTCGACCGGCACCTGTGTGACACCGGGTTCATCGGCATCAAGTTCGACCGAACCCTCAACATCCTCGACCTCGGCCGCCTTCAACGCCTCTTCAGCGAAGCCCAACGCCTCGCCATCAGCATCCGTGACGGTGGATGCATCTTCCCGAACTGCACCAAGCCCCCCTCCGCCTGCGAAGTGCACCACATCACCCCCTGGCACAACGGCGGCCGAACAGACGTGGCCGACGGAGTGCTCCTCTGCCGACACCACCACATGCTCCTGCACAACAACCACTGGCAGATCATCCGCGACCGGGACAAGTACTGGCTCAAACCACCCGCGACCGAAGACCCGCAACAACGGCTCCGACCCCTCGCCAGCAAGAGTCCACTCCTCCGCGAACTCCAACACACGGAGTAGCAGCCCACCAGCTCTTCGGTAGAATCGCACGCACAACCACACTCAGGCACCCTCGTGGCGCGATAATCCGGCTCCGGCCAGATCTCGCGGCACAAACAGACTCGGTGCCGCACATATCGAACCGGAGAATCCATGTCGTCGAGCGACGCGTCCGCCACCAGCCGGAGCATCCCCGAAAAGCCAGCCCTCGAGGGCCTCGAAGACAAGTGGGGCCCTGTCTGGGAAGCCAGCGGCACCTACCGGTTCGATCGGGATGCCGCGACCGCCGCCGGAGCCGAGAATCTGTTCTCCGTCGACACGCCACCGCCCACAGCATCGGGCAGCCTGCACATCGGTCACGTCTTCAGCTACACCCACATGGACCTGGTCACCCGCTACCAGCGCATGCGCGGCCGGAACATCTTCTACCCCATGGGCTGGGACGACAACGGTCTGCCCACCGAGCGCCGCGTACAGAACTACTACGGGGTGCGGTGCGATCCGACCCTTGCCTACGACCCGACTTTTACGCCGCCGCACCACGGCGGCGAGGGCACGAGCGGCAAGGCCGCAGACCAGCTGCCGATCTCGCGCCGCAACTTTATCGAGCTGTGCGAGAAGCTCACCGCCGAAGACGAGAAACAGTTCGAGGACCTCTGGCGCCAACTCGGCCTGAGCGTCGACTGGTCTCTCACCTACCGCACGATCGGCGACGATGCCCAGCGGGTGGCCCAACGAGCGTTCCTGCGCAACCTCGCGCGCGGCGAGGCGTATCAGGCGGATGCCCCCACGCTGTGGGATATCACCTTCCGCACCGCCGTCGCCCAGGCCGAACTCGAAGACAAGGAGCAGCCGGCCGCCTACCATCGGGTCGCTTTCCACCGCACGGACGGCCAGGGCGACATCGAGATCGAGACCACGCGCCCGGAACTGCTGCCGGC
>JBJXDR010000139.1:0-5605 GCA_046155245.1 Rhodoglobus sp.
GGGTGCGCTTGCAGCGAGAGGGGGGATGCCGCAGCCAGCACCTTCAACAGAAATGGCAGGTCAATGAACCCCGCGAGTTCCTCGTGGCCGCCCGCACTCGCAGGGTCGAGGATTCGCGCGGGCGAGCCCTCGTGGGAGCCCAACCACAACTCCGCCTCCGGCCGCCCGGTGGGAGCCGTACCGAGCAGCTCGGAGATCGCAGAGTTGGATCCCCACGCGTAGTCGCGGGGGGTGTTGCCGATGGCTAGAAGCATGGGATCACGCGCTGGACGACCATGGGTTCACCGTAGCAAGCGGTGCGTCGTTTAGCCTTGCCCCATGCGAGTGATCGAGGATACGAGGGCGCGGTCGGCCTACCTCATGCTTGTACTCGCGGTGGTTCTCGCGGGCGACGCGTTGCGTTTCACGTTCGGCTGGTGGGCGTGGGCCGTGCTCGCGGCGGTGCTGGTCGGGGCATCCGTCGTATTGTTGGTCGCCCACCGTGAGCGCTGGAGGCTCGGCGCGCTGCCCTACCAGCTGATCGCTTTCATGGTTCTGGCGACGGTGTCGCTGGCATGGTCTGCCTACCCAGCCGCCAGCGCTCTCGGCCTCGTAACCACTTGGGCGACAGTCATCGCGGGCGTTGCTGTGGCGGTGGCGTTTCCGTGGGATCAGCTGCTGCGCGGGCTCGGGATCGTACTGAGGGCGATTCTCGCACTGTCCCTCGTCTTCGAGCTGTTCGTCTCGGTCGTCGTGCGCGCCCCGGTGCTGCCGCTCTTCACGCAGCCGGGCGTGGATTACTCGATCTACAACACAATTCCCAAGATGCTCTACTGGTCGCGCAACGAGCTCTTCCAGGTGTTCGACGAGGGCCGCATTCAGGGAATCGTGGGCAACTCGAACACGCTCGGGTTCCTCTCGCTCCTCGCCGTGATCATCTTCAGCATCCAACTGGTGGATCGCACCGTCAATCGTGGTCGGGCCATCGCGTGGATCGTGGTCGCTTTCGTGGTCCTGGCCTTCACCCGGTCGGCAACCGTTACCGTCGCCCTCGTCGTGGTCATCGCCGCGGGCGGGGCCCTTCTGGTTGTGCGTCGCGCCTCGAGTCCCAGAGCGCGGGCCCTCGTCTACGGGGGGCTTGGTGCGGGCGTGATCGCTGTCGGCACGCTCGGGTGGGTGCTGCGCGACCCGATTCTCGGGTTGCTCGGCAAGAGTTCTGACCTCACGGGGCGGCTTGGCATCTGGCAGGCGGTCATCGAACTCGGCCAGCAGAGGCCCGTAGCAGGCTGGGGTTGGGTCAGTTTCTGGGTGCCGTGGGCGGCCCCCTTCGACGAGCTCGCCTTTCGCAATGGCGTGCGGCAGCTGCAGGCGCACAACGCGTGGATCGACATCTGGTTCCAAGTCGGCATCATCGGGCTCATCGTGTTCGGTGCGCTCGTGGTGTCGGCGGGCATCCGATCGTGGTTCTTCGCGGTCGACCGCCGGCAGACCGTACCGGGCGAGCCTGCACCGTACTCGGCGATCACGCTTCTGCCCGTGCTCGTGCTCACGGCTCTGCTGGTGCAGAGCGTCGCCGAGAGCAGGCTGCTCGACGAGTACGGACTCGCCCTTCTCGTGATCATCGCCGTGAAGACCACGATTCCGGATGCCTCGGCCAAAGCACTGAGCCCATGACGTTCTTGCCCCCGAGCAGCCAGACCGTCGCCGCGATCCGCGCATTCCTCGCGGATCCGCGCTTCGCGAGCGCATCGACTCTCGCGGCCGTGGGCACGGCGGTGAGCGCTCAACTGATTCAGAACCTGATCGGGTGGGCGGGCCTCGTGGCCATTCTCATCACCCTCGTCGCGCTGATGAGCGGGGCCCTTTTGGCCCGCCGCGGTGAGATCGAATGGCACGGATTGCTTCCCGTGTCGTTACTGCTGTTCGTGGGCCTCGCGACCCTGTCGATCCTCTGGAGTCAGTACCAGTGGTCCAGCCTCGGCGGAGTCGCCTACCTCGTGGCCTTCACGGTGCTGGGGGTCTCTATCGCACTCATGCGCGACACCATCCAGATTGTGCGCGCCTACGGCGACGTGCTTCGACTCGTGCTGGGTCTCTCGATCGGAATCGAGATCGTGTCCGGGCTGCTGATCGACACCCCGCTGCGCTTCTTGGGCGTAGAAGGCAGGCTCGCCGATCTGGGACCACTGCAGGGCATCATGGGCTCGCGCAACCAGTTCGGGCTCGTTGCTCTGCTCGCGCTCGTCACGTTCGGAATCGAATTCGCGACGAAGTCCGTGAGCCGCCGCACCGCCGTGGCATCCTTGGCGCTCGCCGTGGCCAGTGTGCTCCTGTCGAAATCCCCCGTCATTCTGGCCGTGGTGGTGGTCGTCGCCGCGGCGGCCGGGGCACTCGCGCTCGTGCGCCGGGTGGCTCCAGACCGCCGTCGAATCTGGCAACTGGGCGTGCTCGTTGCCGCCGTGCTCGCCGCGATCGTCGTGTGGTTCTCACGCGCTAACGTGATCGCGCTGTTCAGCGCGAACAGCGAGCTGGGCTATCGACTCGCCCTATGGCGCGGAGTGGTGCAGCTCGGCTCGACCAATCCCTTGACCGGGTGGGGCTGGGTCGGCTACTGGCGCCCCGACGTGCAGCCCTTCCCCGCGTTCGCACTGCCTGGTGAGCGCGAACCCAACTCGGCACTGAACGCCTACCTAGACCTAGGGTTTCAGCTTGGGCTGATCGGCCTGCTGCTGTTCGTCGGCCTCGTGGTACTGACCTTTACCCGATCGTGGCTCCTCGCCGGCCAGCGGCGCAGCCTCGTGTTAGCGTGGCCAGCACTAATTCTCGTCGCACTGCTCATCACGTCTCTTGCCGAGAGTTCAATCCTCGTCGAGTACGGCTGGATGACCTTCGTGGTCTGTTCGGTGAAGGCGGCCCGCGAGCTGAGTTGGCGGCAGGCCTTCGCCCGAATCGAGGTCGACCCCGCCTAATTCTGCGCCGCGAGCGCAAGATCGTGGTCCACCATCGCGCCCACGATGTCGGTGAAGCCCAGCGTGGGGGCCCACCCGAGCCTCTCGCGGGCGTGGGATGCGTCACCGAGCTGCTGCGGGGCATCCCCGGTGCGCAGCAGCTCGTCGTTCACCCTCACATGGGAACGCCAATCGACGATCCCAACGCGATCGAAGGCGGCTCGTACGAAGTCCTCGACCGAGTGCGAGATTCCCGTGGCGATGACGAAGTCGTCGGGATGCTCTGCTGCCGCGATGAGGCGCAGGGCTTCGACATAGTCCGGCGCCCATCCCCAGTCGCGGCGGGCAGCGAGGTTGCCGAGCTCGAGCGAATCCTGGAGCCCGACGGAGATCCGCGCGGCCGCCGCGGTGATCTTGCGTGTGACGAAGGTTTCCGGCCTTCGCGGCGATTCGTGGTTATAGAAGATGCCCGACGCGGCCCAGACTCCTGCGGCGCGGTAAACGCCCACGAGTAGGTGAGCGTATGCCTTGGCGGCGCCATACGGGGAGGTAGGGCGAATCGGGGTCGTCTCGGTTTGCGGCACCTCGGCGGGAATACCGAAGAGTTCCGCGCTCGAGGCCTGCACGAATCGAAGTTCGTGGCCGGCGGAGGTCAGCTCGCGCGCCGCTGCAAGCATCTCGGCGACGGCAAGACCATTGATCCGCGCGGTCAGGTCAGGCTGCTGCCACGAGCCGTACACCGAACTGATCGCGGCGAGGTTGACGACCACATCGGGTCGCAGGTCGGCGATGAGTTCGCCGATGCCGGGCTCGGAGAGGTCGAGCGGATGTGGAGTGACCCCGGCCGCGACTATCTCGTCGGCGCGCTGCACCGTGCCGTGCACCTCGTCGCCGCGGGCGATGAGGGCTTCGGCGAGGTAGGAGCCGTCCTGGCCGGTGACCCCGGTGATGAGAACGCGTCTCATGCGAGGCCGGCGAGCCTCTTCTGCTCCGCGACATCCGACTCGACCATCATGGTCACAAGCTCCTCGAAGCCCACCTTGGGAGCCCACCCGAGCTTCTCGCGGGCCTTGGTCGAGTCCCCGATGAGCAGGTCGACCTCGGCCGGCCGCATGAAGCGCGGGTCCTGGGTGACCAGATGCGACCAGTCGCTGATTCCCACTGTCGCGAATGCGGCGTCGAGGAGGGCTGAGATGGTGTGAGTCTCGCCCGTCGAGATGACGTAGTCGTCGGCGACATCCTGCTGCAGCATGAGCCACATCGCTTCGACATAGTCGCCCGCAAAACCCCAGTCCCTGCGGGCGTCGAGGTTTCCCAGCGTCAGCGACTCCTGAAGTCCTAGGTGAATGCGCGCGACCGCCTGACTCACCTTGCGGGTCACGAACTCCGGCCCGCGGCGCGGGGACTCGTGGTTGAAGAGCACACCGGATGACGCGTGCATACCGTACGACTCGCGGTAGTTGATCGTCATGTAGTGCCCGTACACCTTGGCGACCCCGTACGGCGATCGCGGCCAGAGGAGGGTGTCCTCGTTCTGGGGAACGGCCTGCACCTTGCCGAACATCTCCGAACTCGATGCCTGATAGAACCGCACCTGCTTGCCGCTCGTGCCCTCGTAGAGTCGCACAGCCTCGAGCGCGTTGAGCACGCCCATCCCCGTGACCTCGCTGGTCAGGTGAGCGTTCTCCCACGAGTACGCCACGAAGGAGATCGCCCCGAGGTTGTAGAACTCGTCCGGCTGCGCGGTGTTCATAGCGCGCATGAGGCTGGAAAGGTCGGTGAGGTCGCCCGTCAGAATCTTCACGTCGGGGATGAGCTCGTCCAGCAGGGCCTTCTTCGGATTGTTCTGGCCGCGCATGAGGCCCAAGACCTCGTACCCCTTGGAGAGCAGCAGCTCGGCGAGGTAGAGACCGTCCTGGCCGGTGATGCCAGTGATGAGTGCGCGCGTCATCTGTGCCGTCCCGTTACGTCGTGCTTGTGAAGTCAATCAAGCTTCTCAACGGTAGCGGATGCCCCGGCTCGCACAGCGACGACGAATCCCCCAGCGCGGCGCCTCAGCCACAGCATCGAGACGGTTTGTGCCGTCACCGACACCAACTCGCCGATGGCGAGTCCCCACGCGCCCCCGGCCGCGCCGAACATCGAGGAGAGCACGATGATCGAGGGGACGCCGAAACTCGCGGCGAGCAGCACGCTCGCGAGAAACGCACGATTCGCGCCCATCCCGATCAGGGTGATTCTGCCGAGGGTGGTCCCGAGTGCGATGCCGAGGGTAGCGACGCCCAGACCGATCGCGGTCATCTCGTCGATCGCGACCTCCGCTCCGAAGAGCAGCCCCGAAAGCCACGGGCCGAGTAGCGCGAATGCGGCGAGGCCGAGAAGGCCAAGCGCCAGGTGCAGCACGAAGGAGACCCGGATGCGTCGGCCGAACTCGGGCGATCCCCGCTCGACGACCCACCCCTGGAGCGCATTACCGAGCGCCGACACGGAGTACTGGCCGATTCGGTAGAGCTTGTCTCCCGAGACGTACGACGCGGCCTGGGCAGTGTTTGCCGAGGCGCCGACAAACGTGACCGCAAGCGAGTTGTAGGCACCGGCCGCGAGTTCGGTCGCTACGGCGGCACGATTCGTGCGCATGACAGATCCGAAGTCGCCCCAGCGCGCGGCCTGCCAGTGCC
>JBJXDR010000140.1:0-2916 GCA_046155245.1 Rhodoglobus sp.
CGAGACCGGCATCGACGCGATCGAGACGAACACCTTCGGTTCGAACTGGTCAAATCTGTCGGACTACGGCATCGAAGACCGCATCGAGGAGCTGTCCCGTGCCGGCGCCGAAATCGCCCGGAAGGCAGTCGACTCGTTCGAGGCCGCGGACGGCCGGATGCGCTGGGTGCTCGGCGCGATCGGCCCTGGCACGAAGCTGCCAAGCCTCGGCCACACAACCTACGCCCACCTGAAGACGACGTTCGCCGAGCAGGCGAGCGGGCTCATCCGGGGCGGGTCGGATGCCCTGCTCATCGAGACCTCGCAGGATCTCCTGCAGACCAAGGCCGCCGTCAACGGGTGCAAGGTCGCGATGCGTGCGACGGGCATCCGTCTGCCCATCTTCGTCGAGGTGACCGTCGAGACGACCGGCACGATGCTCATGGGCAGCGAGATCGCGGCCGCGCTCACGACCCTTGAGCCCCTCGGGATCGACATGATCGGGCTCAACTGCGCGACCGGGCCGGCCGAGATGAGCGAGCACCTGCGGCACCTCTCCCGGCACGCACACATCCCGGTGATGTGCATGCCGAACGCGGGCCTGCCGGTGTTGGGGCCACACGGCGCGAGCTATCCGCTGACGCCCGACGAGCTCGCGACCGCTCACGAGCAGTTCGTGAAGGAGTTCGGCCTCGGGCTCGTGGGCGGATGCTGCGGCACAACCCCCGAGCACCTCAAGGCCGTCGTCGACCGTATCGGCGGAGCGCGCGCGCCGGTCCGCGTGATCGAAGAGGACCCCGGCGTCGCGAGCCTCTACCAGCACGTGCCGTTCATCCAGGACTCCTCCTACCTCGCGATCGGTGAGCGCACGAACGCGAACGGCTCGCTCGCGTTTCGCGAGGCGATGCTCGACGAGCGCTGGGACGACTGTGTCGACATCGCTCGGAGTCAGATCCGCGAGGGAGCAAATCTGCTCGACGTGTGCATCGACTATGTCGGACGCGACGGCGTCGCCGACATGAAGCAGATCGTCTCGCGCCTCGCGAGCGCGTCGACCCTGCCCCTCGTCGTGGACTCGACCGAACCCGCGGTGCTGCAGGCCGGGATGGAGCTGATCGGCGGTCGGCCGGTCGTCAACTCGGTCAACTTCGAGGATGGCGACGGACCTGAGTCGCGGTTCGGTCGCATCATGCCATTGGTCACCGAGCACGGTGCCGCAGTGATCGCCTTGACGATCGACGAGCAAGGCCAGGCCCGAACCGCCGATGACAAGGTGCGCATCGCATCCCGGCTCGTCGACACCCTCGTGACCGACTGGGGGATGCGAGTTGACGACATCATCGTCGACGCCCTGACCTTTCCCATCGCGACCGGGCAGGAGGAGACCCGACGCGACGCGATCGAGACGATCGAAGCGATCCGCCGAATCACCGCGCTGTATCCGGGAATTCACACGACTCTCGGGGTGTCGAACGTGTCGTTCGGCCTGAACCCTGCCGCCCGATCCGTGCTGAACTCGGTGTTCCTGCACGAGGCCGTCGAGGCCGGGCTCGACTCCGCGATCATCAACGCGGCGAAGATCGTGCCCCTCGCCTCGGTACCGGATGACCGTCGCAAGGTCGCTCTCGACCTCGTCTGGGACCGCCGCGAGTACGACTCCGACGGCAACCTGACCTACGACCCCCTGTCGGCCATGCTCGACCTGTTCGACGGCGTGGACTCGGCCGCCCTCAAGGATCAGCGTGCGGCTGAGCTTGCCGCGCTACCCGTCGGTCAGCGGCTCGAGCGGCGCATCATCGACGGCGAGCCCAAGGGCCTGGAACCCGATCTCGACCTCGCCCGTGCCGACGGCATGAGCGCCCTGTCGATCATCAACGACCACCTGCTCGCGGGCATGCAGGTCGTGGGGCAACGCTTCGGCAGCGGCGAGATGCAACTGCCGTTCGTGCTCCAGTCGGCCGAGGTCATGAAGACCGCGGTCGCCCTGCTCGAACCGCACATGGAAAAAACGGATGCCGCCGGCAAGGGCACGATCGTCATCGGAACGGTCCGCGGCGACGTGCACGACATCGGTAAGAATCTCGTCGACATCATCCTCACCAACAACGGATACGACGTCATCAACATCGGCATCAAACAGCCGCTGAGCGAGTTCATCCGCGCCGCCGAGGAGCACAACGCCGATGTGATCGGCATGAGCGGGCTGCTCGTCAAGTCGACGGTGGTCATGAAGGAGAACCTGCAGGAGCTGTCGGCACGCGGTCTCGGCACCAGGTGGCCGATCCTGCTCGGCGGCGCCGCGCTCACGCGCACCTATGTCGAGGACGACCTTGCCGCTCTGTTCGACGGCGAAGTTAGGTATGCCCGCGATGCGTTCGAGGGCCTCGCTCTCATGGAGCCGCTCGTGGCGATCGCGCGCGGGGCGGGGCGGGACTCGGTCGGGCTGCCGCCACTCAAGAAGAGAATTCACGCGAGAACCGGCATCGACATCACCGAGCCGGCGAACATGCCCGCCCGGTCGGATGTCGCCTCCGACAACCCCATCCCCATTCCACCCTTCTGGGGCACGCGCATCGTCAAGGGCATCGCGCTGGCCGACTACTCCGCGTTCCTTGACGAGCGCGCGACGTTCATGGGCCAGTGGGGCCTCAAGCCCAGCCGGGCGGAGGACGGCGCGAGCTACGAGGAGCTCGTGCAGACCGAGGGGCGACCGCGCCTTCGGTACTGGCTCGATCGCATTCTTGCCGAAGGGATGCTCGACGCGTCGGTCGCATACGGCTACTTTCCGGCGTACTCGGAGGGCAACGACCTCGTCATCCTGCACCACTGCGATGACCCGAACGGAGTGCTCGGTGCTGCTGGAACGCTCGGTGCGCCCGGGCTGCTCGCGCCGGACGGCGGGTCCGGCGGCGTCATCGGTACGGAGCGTCTTCGCTT
>JBJXDR010000141.1:0-3419 GCA_046155245.1 Rhodoglobus sp.
GGCAGGGGTCGGCTCCGAATCAGTTCAACTTCCCGCAGGGGGTAGCGTTGGACGATTCAGGGAACGTCTATGTAGCGGATACGGAAAACAATCGGGTCCAGAAGTGGTCACCGTGATCTGCAGAATCCTTGCTGACGACACTCTCTAGCGATCGTCTGAAATTACGTATGCACGCGACGTTCCGCGGAGATTTTGGCCGGGGCGGAATTGTAATAGTTTTCTAATGGCTCAATGTTTTATGATTCGCCTGTTCGAATATTGAATCTTCAAAAGTGAGGGCACCGTGGATACTGCAAATGAAAGCAACGGGAAGCGGTCATCAAGACGAAAGGGTTCCTATCTGGGGTTAGCAATCGCTCTTGTCCTGGTAGTTGGGGCGGCATGGGTTGCTATTGATCGCAGTGGCGGTCAGGGCAAATCGCAACGCAGTGGTGCCCTGGTGATCGGCAACGCCGAGTACCCGAATGTTGTGACGGTCGCGGGTGACAACGTGGCGGGCGATGACTATGGCTCGGGTGCGACTCAGCTCAGGGGCCCCAGCAAGGTGGTGCTGGATGCTGCGGGAAATCTCTATGTCGCTGACACCCAGAACTATCGTGTTCAGAAGTTCGTATCGGGATTCGTTAATACGGAGACGAGCAAGTGCGCGGGTGTGACGGTCGCGGGCGATGACTATGGCTTGGGTGCGACTCAGCTCAACGAGCCTTACGGGGTGGCGGTGGATTCTGCGGGCAATGTCTTTGTCGCGGATTCATACAACAATCGTGTGCAGAAGTTCGCGTCGGGATGCGTTAATACGGAGACGAGCAAGTGCGCGGGTGTGACGGTCGCGGGTGGCAACCTGGCCGGCTCGGCTGCGAATCAACTCAACCGGCCGCACGGGGTGGCGTTGGATGCAGAGGGCAATGTCTATGTCGCGGACAACCGGAACCATCGTGTGCAGCGGTGGGCGCCGGGTGCGACTGCGGGTGTGACGGTCGCAAGTGACGACGGGTACGGCTCATTTGGAAATTGGCCGTTCGATCCCGAGGGTTGGCGGTGGATTCGAACCTCAATCTCTATGTCGTGGACGGCACCAACAATCGGGTCCATAAGTGGTCACCGTGATCTGCAGACTCCTTGCTGACGACACTCTCTAGCGATCGTCTGAAATTACCTATGAGCGCGACAGCGCCCCGACCAGTTGGCCGGGGCACTGTCGCACAAGGGGTATAGAGGTGGGGTCTTACCGCTTCACGATTCGCCCAGTGCCGGCGGGGGTCGGCGGGTGCGGCCGTGTGGAGTTTGCACACGGATCAGCCGGAGTCTGCACTCAGAGTTCCTCCGCCCGGTCATGCGCGCGGGTGAGCGGCGAGGAACGACCAGATCGCTCGGCTGGCATCGAGCTTGGGGTAGGGCTCGCCGAGGTATGCGGCCGCAAGTGGCGAGGCTGCCGGGTGTCCCATCCACGCGTGGGTTGCTCCGTTGACGACGACGTACTTGACCGCGATCGTGCCGTCGCACTGCGCCCATGTCGTCGCAACGACGTCGGGGTTGGATGGGTCGATGGATACCGTCGGCGCTCCGACGCAGTGGTTCGCACCTGCGAGCGCGTCCACCGCCGAACGAGCCGGCCGAAAGACGACGCCGGCGATCCCGGTGCCGGTGCCCCCGGCGATGGGATGGTTCGTGTCAGCGGTTCCGTGGAGATGGAAGACTGAGACCGGTCGGCTCGGGGTGCAGGCGTCCACGCCGAGACTTCCCGCTTGGAGCCCGACGCCCACGATCAGGTCTGTGAGTTCGCAGGCGAGTCGGTACGCCATGATCGCACCGTTCGAATGTCCGGCTGCGTAGGTGCGATCCGGATCGATGGTGAACTGAGATCGAACGCGGTTGATGACCGCACGGATGAACCCCACATCGTCAACGTTGTTCGCCGCTGCGGGTCCACAGCAGTATCCGCCGTTCCAAGTCTGGAGGCCGGTGCCACCTGCGAGATTCCCGATGCCGTCCGGGTACACGACGATGAAGCGGTTCGACTCGGCGAGCGCGTCGAACCCGGAGTTGATCGCGAACTGCGTCGAGGTCCCCATGCCGCCGTGCAACGCCACGAGGAGCGGGACGGGGGTCTGCGAAGGGAGTGACGCTGGTACGTACAGCCTGAAGTGACGGGTGCGTCCGTCGGGTGTCGTGATCGTGCCCTCCGACACCTGGCCGGTTGCCGTGGAGGCGGGATTGGTGCCCTCGTACGGCAGGTACCTCATCGAAGCAGGCAGGGGTCCGCACGCGGCGATGAGCGACAGGAGCAGCGCTGCCGTGACGGCCGACGCAGCATGGTGGAACCTCGTTCGGATCATCGGGGATCCCCTTTATTGTCGCGCAGTGCGTCGAGCGCTGCGATCGTCGTCGTGGTGTGGAGCTCGGTTCCGCGCGCCACGGACAAAGAGCCGGCCGCGCAGAGGCCGGCGAGCGTCGAAAGTGCTGCGAGGTGGGCGGCCGCAAGTGCACGCGCGTCTCGTCGTTCGATGTGTGCGTACCTGCGGTACCGCAGAGCCCACATCTCCGTCGCTTGACCCCAGTACGACCGGCGCTCAGCCTCGATCGCGGGCGAGAGGTGTTCGGCAGTGGTCAGCGCCCGCATCGTGACGCCGGCTTCGGTCGCGACCTCGAGGTACGCGCGCGTGGCGGACCGGAGCACGATTGCGAAATCCTGGTCGATCGACGTCGCGGCGCGCACGTGTTCCCGGACCCGTGCCGCATGCCGTGCGAGGAGTGCAACGATGAGCTCGTCGCGCTCGCCGAAGTGTGCGTACACCACTGGTCGAGTGACGCCGGTAGCCCGGGCGCGCGCGTCCATGCGGAGCGCGTCCGTCCCGCCGGACGCGAGGATCTCTTCAGCAGTGTCGAGCAACTGACGCCGACGATCCGCCGGCGCAGTGCGGGCGGCGCGGCGGCGAGGTCGGGCGGGTGCGATCGGCATCAACGCATCATACCTACAGAATGTAGGTAGTCAAGCGGCGGCGCAACGCAATCGACGGGCGACGCCGCGACCGGCGGTACGCGACAGTGCCCCGACCAGTTGGCCGAGGCACTGTCGCACAAGGGGTATAGAGGTGGGGTGGCGGGTGTCAGCCGGTCACCGGGCCCGGCGGATCGTTTATCCAGAGCCAATGGAGCACGTTGAGTGAATTAACGCGTTGAATGGCCGACTCGCGCCGCAGCTCCACCGACGCCGGATTTTGGTACCCTCGGCTTAATTGTCGGATGCTGGAGAGGACAGTTTATGAGCGCATTCCCCGCGAAGACCCCGGGCCTCGAGTACCTGACCGAGGGAGGCCAGGAGACCGAGATCATGTACAAGCACGGGTTCGAACTCCCCGAGTTCGCGATGTTTCCGTTGCTCGACGATCCGAAGGCTGTCAAGGTGCTTGACGACATGT
>JBJXDR010000142.1:0-15670 GCA_046155245.1 Rhodoglobus sp.
GGGGGAGCCTTGGTTACATCCTGCTGAACCGCCCGCAGGCACTCAACGCGCTCAACTACGACATGGTTGTCGAGATCGCTGCGACCCTGGCGCGCTGGGCGACTGACGCCTCGGTCACGACCGTCGCGATCGCCGGCGAAGGCGACCGAGGGCTGTGCGCCTGCGGTGACGTCGAGGTTTCGTCCGCGCTCGCCGCGGCCTAGTGTTGCGCTCGTGCCCAACACTGTGCCTGACATCGTGACCGCCCAGCGGGGGAGCCTTGGTTACATCCTGCTGAACCGCCCGCAGGCGCTCAACGCGCTCAATCACGACATGGTGCAGGGGATCGCCGCGACCCTCGCGAGCTGGGCGACGGATGAATCGGTCACGACCGTCGCGATCGCCGGCGAAGGGGAGCGCGGTCTCTGCGCCGGCGGTGACGTGGTCGACATGTACCGCTCCGCTCTGGCTGGCGGAGCCGACGCGGCCACCTTCTTCGCCCACGAGTACGCCCTGAATGCCGCGATCGCGCGCTACCCGAAGCCCTTCGTCGCGTTCATGACCGGCGTCGTGCTCGGCGGGGGAGTCGGCATCTCCGCCCACGGGTCGCACCGCGTCGTCACCGAGACGACGAAGCTCGGGATGCCCGAAGTGACGATCGGATTCGTTCCCGACGTGGGCTCGACGTGGCTGCTGGCCCGCGCCCCCGGCGAGCTTGGCACCCACCTGGCCCTGACCGGCACCACAATCACGGGCGCCGATGCCATCGCGCTGGGGCTCGCCGACTGGTTCGTGCCTTCGGATTCCTTGCCCCAACTGCGTGCCGACCTTGAGCGGATGCCCGCCGCCAACGCGATCGCCAGCCACGCGGTTACCCCACCCGCCTCCGACCTGCTCAGGCAGCGGTCGTGGGCGGACGACGCCTACGCGGGCGACGACCCCGTCGTGATCCTGTCGCGGCTGGAGGGCTCTGCGGCGCCCGAGGCTCGCGCCGCGGTATCCGTGATTCGCAGCAAGTCGCCGACGAGCGTGGCTGTGGCGCTGGAGTCCCTGCGACGCTCGGCCCGGCTGGGCAGCCTCGAGCAGGCGCTCGACCAGGAGTACCGGGTGGCCCTGCGGATGCTCGAGGGCAGTGAGCTGCGCGAGGGCATCCGCGCGCAGGTGATCGACAAAGACCGCACGCCGCGCTGGAATCCCACGACTCTCGAAGAGGTTGATCCTGCCGACGTGCAGCGCTACTTCGAGCCGCTCGGTATGCGTGAACTCGGGCTCGCGCGGCCACCAGCGTAAGTTAGACGGGTGCCCACGCCCTTCACCATTTCTGCCGAGGTCGCGGCGGCGCTCGCCGCCAACCGGCCAGTCGTTGCCCTAGAGTCCACGATCATCTCCCACGGCCTGCCTCGCCCGCGAAATCACGAGGCCGCGATCGAGTTCGAGACGATCCTGCGCGACGCGGGTGTCACGCCGGCGACGATCGCCATCCTCGATGGGGTGCCCCAGATCGGTCTCGACGCCGAGGGCGTACGTCGGATCGCCGAAGAGGAGCTCGCCAAAGCGAGTGTGCGTGACATCCCGATCATTGCGGCGACAGGTGCCAGTGCGGCCACCACCGTCGCGGCAACCTCACACCTCGCGGCACTCGCGGGCGTACGCGTTTTCGCGACCGGCGGCCTCGGCGGAGTCCACCGCGGCGCGAGCGACACGTTCGACGAGTCGGCCGATCTCTCCACACTCGCGGTGACACCGATCACGGTCGTGAGTGCGGGGGTCAAGTCGGTGCTCGACATCGCGGCGACGCTTGAGCGGCTGGAGACGCTCAGCGTTCCCGTCGTGGGATACGGCACCCGCAGCTTCCCGAGCTTCTGGCTGCGCGAGTCGGCCTTCACGCTCGACTGGTCGGTCGAGACTCCCGCGGAGGTTGCCGCGATCATGCGCTCGCAGGACGAACTGGGCCACGGGCAGGGAATCGTCGTGGCCAACCCCATCCCCCTCGAACAGCAGTGGGATCCCACCGAGCACGACCGGGTACTGACCGAAGCGCTCGCTCTTGCCCACGAGGCCGGAGTCAGCGGCAAGGCCGTGACGCCCTTCCTGCTGTTGAAGATCGTCGAGCTGTCGGGCGGCCGCAGCCTCGAGGTGAACCTCGATCTGGCTCGAAACAACGTGCGTGTCGCCGGCCAGATCGCCACGGCGTGGTGTGCGCTCAATGCCTGAGCTCGGCACGCGCGAGCGCATCATCTGTTTCGGCGACGTGATTGACGATGTGGTTGCGGTGCCCGCGGGTCCGATTCGGGATGACACCGACACCGAGGCATCCATTCGAATTCTGCCCGGCGGCTCAGCGGCCAACACCGCCGCCTGGCTGGGTTCGCTTGGCGCGGCCGTCGACTTCATCGGCATTGTGGGCGCAGCGGATGTCGCGCGCCACAGTTCCGCCCTGCCCGGGGTCACGGCCCACCTCACCGGCCACCCCACCCTGCCGACCGGCACGATCGTCGTCGTTGTGCAGGGCCAGAGCCGAACCATGCTGACCCAGCGCGGTGCTAATCTAGCGCTCGATCCCGCGGATGTCACGGACGCCCTGCTCGCCGACGCCGCAGTACTCCACCTGACGGGCCACGTGCTCCTGAACGACGCCGGTGCCGCCGGTGTCGCCCGGCTAATCGCGCGCGCTACAGCGGCGGGGGTCGCGGTGAGTGTCGACCCGGGTTCGGCCGGGTTCATCGCCGACTACGGGGTCGAGGCGTTCCTCGAGGCATTCGCTGGGGCGTCGATCGTGCTGCCGAGCCTCGAGGAGGGCAGCCTTCTCACCGGGCTCGCGGCCCCGGACGCGATCGCCGCAGCCCTCGCGAATACGTTCGACATGGTCGTCCTAACGATGGGCATGGATGGCGTCGTAATGGCCTTCGGCGACGTGGTCGAGCGCGTCATCGCCTCACACGCGGAGGTCGTGGACCCGACCGGCGCGGGCGACGCATTCACGGCCGGCTTTCTCGCCGAGTGGGTGCATCGGGGCGACCCGACCGCGTCGGCGATGTGCGGGGTGCTGGTCGGCGCCCGCGCTGTGGAGACCTACGGCGGGCGGCCCTAAGGCGGGCGGCCCCCGGGCGGGCGGCCCCCGGGCGGGCGGCCCTAAGGCGGCCTGCGCGTGCCTTCAGGCCCGGGCTCCGATCGGCCTGGATCATTTTCGGGCACTTCCCCGTCGCGCACTCCTGTTGTGCAGGAGACACGAAGTTTGCTCGGTTGTCCTGCAGAACTGGAGTTCCTACGCCGCCACTCCTTGGAGTTCCTGCAGAGCTGGACTCCCTGTGCGCCACAACTTGGTTCCTGTACAACCGGAGTTCCTACGTGCCACAACTGGAGTTCTGCTCGACAACTGGAGAGTGCCTGCTCGACGAAAGCTCGCGACGCGACGAATCGTCGGCTTTCCTGCATAACAGAAGGAGCTAGCGCATCTCACCGTCGGTCGCGGTCCCGGCCGTAGACACGCCGCCGGTCGCGCCCCCCGCACCCCTGACGGCCTCGTACGCTTCGAGCGCCTGCCGCCGGGTCTCGGCGAGGTCGACGATCGGGTCGGGGTAGGCAGCCGTTCCGTACTCCGGCACCCAGCGCGAGATGTACGCCGCGTCGGGATCGAACTTGGCCGCCTGCAGTTCGGGGTTGAATACGCGGAAGTACGGCGCGGCATCCGCCCCACTGCCCGCGACCCACTGCCAGCTCGCCGGGTTGTTGGCCTCGTCGGCGTCGACGAGGGTGTCCCAGAACCACTGCTCGCCCACCCGCCAATCGACGAGCAGGTTCTTCACAAGAAAGCTCGCAACGACCATTCGCACCCGGTTGTGCATGTAGCCGATGCGCCAGAGCTCACGCATGCCCGCATCCACGAGCGGGATGCCCGTGCGCCCCTCCTGCCACGCCGCGAGCTCCACGGGGTCGGCCTGCCCCCAGGGAAAGCTGTCGAACGCGGGCCTGAAGTTCTCGGTCGCAAGCCTCGGCGAGTGGAACAGGATATTCCAGCTGAACTCCCGCCAGCCCACCTCGCTGAGAAACTTCGCCGAATTCTTGTGCCGCCCGTGAGCGGCGTCCCACACCTGGAACGGGCTGATCTCGCCGAACCTCAGGTGCGGGCTGAGTCGACTCGTGGCAGCGACTGCGGGCTCGTCGCGGCGGTGGTAAATCGGTAGGCCGTGCTCGAGAAACTCATCGAGTCGAGCATGAGCTCCGCCCTCGCCCGGTGCCCACGCCTCGCGGAGCCCCGCGGCCCAGTCTGGGTGGGTGGGCATGAGGTTCCAGTCGTCGAGGGAGTCGGAGGCGGCATCCGCATAGGTCACATCGGGCGCGGGCAGCGGCGCGCGCACCGAGAGCTCAAGGCTTGCGCGCCAGAACGGCGTGAACACACGGTACGGGTTGCCGTCGCCCGTGGCGACAGTCCACGGCTCGTGCAGGAGGTTCGCCTGGTGGCTCTGCGCGTCGATACCCGACTCCCGCAGCGATGTCTTGAGCCGGGCGTCGATCTCGCGGGAGGCGGAGTACCGGCGGTTCCAGTGCACGGCCGCCGCATCCGTCTCGGCGACCAGCGCGGGGATCACCTGCTCGGCCGCACCGCGCCGCAGCACGAGACGACCTCCGACCGACGCCGAGAGCGCAGAGAGCGAATGGTGCAGCCACCAGCGACTCGCCGCACCGAGGCGCCGGATGCCCGGGCTCACCTCATCGAGCACATACACGAGCACCACGGGCTCGCCGCGCTCCGCCGCCGCCGTCAGCGCGGGGTTGTCGGCCAGGCGCAGGTCATCGCGCAACCAGACAATGGTGGGGCCGGGCATCAACGCTCGATGCCGAGTCGCAGCTTGTCGGTGAGAGCAGTGAGGGTGGCAAGTTCTTCGGAACTCAGCGCCGCCATCTGGCGACGGATCGACGCAGAGTGCGGCAACGCGACGGCTCGGAACAACGCGAAGCCGTCATCGGTCAGGCACACGACCGTACCGCGGCCGTCGCCCGGGTCGGCCTCCTTGCGAAGCAGCCCCTTGGCGGTCAGACGGTCTACCAGTCGGCTTACGCTCGGCTGGCTGAGCAGCAGATGTCGGTTGAGGTCGCGCATGCGCAACTGTCGTTCGGGCTGGCGTGACAGGTTAAACAGCACGTCGTACTCGTTGAGTGAGATCTCGCCGGTGGGAAACTCGGCGTGCAACTCCCGCAGCACAGTCACCTGCGCGCGGAACAACGCCTCCCAGGCGTTGACGGCTGCCGCTCGATCGCTCACCTAGTAAAACTACCGCCGGTTGAGGAGCGCGAAGCGCGTATCGAAACCAACGACCCGTCGAAGCAACCCCCGTTAACAGGATTGAGGGTCGGTTCCAGAGGCTAGGAACCGACCCTCTCCCTTGCACCAAGAGTGTCCTGCAATCACATTCCGCATCAGCTGCCACAGCAAACAACTTCTGCCCTATGAATGTATAACGGAACGGTAACGCTGTCTAGTTATCTAAGCGTTATTTTTCTGCGAGTTTGTCGAGCGACCGCCCATGCGTGCCAGCTCGGTACTCCCGGAATGTTGTGAGCCCCACGCAGAACACCCAAGCCAACCAAGGAAAGATTCCCAGCAGAGCGTTGCCGATGCCACCTACCGCAAAGAAGCTGCTCGGCGACGTGCCGGCGAAACCAACAGCCGCCAGAGCGAGATTTGAGACGGCGGTGAGCGCGGCGAGAATTCCGGTCCAGCGACGCACCGCTCGCGTTGTGAAGGTCAAGTAAGCAGCCGTCGCAGAAACTAGTGCAAGGAGCACGGCCCCGGTAGACCCAAACATGATGCTGTGCCCAATCATCAGCGCACGGATGACCGAGGGATCCGGCTTCAGCCCGATTACGTCGAGTGCCGCGCCGCCGTCCAGTGAATCGCCCACGAGGGTCACGGTCACGAAGACGAGGCCAGCCCCGAACGTGATCTGCGCCACCCACGCTAGTTCGGGCGCCGAAATAGTCACCAGGTGTTGGAAGCAGGCGAGGAATACGATGAGGAATGCTAGGAGGAACGTGTCGGCGAGAATGACGACGAACGTTTGCGTCGTCCGATCGCGGATGTAGTCGACAAGCGCCGCGGAGTCATCCAGTTCTGGGCGTCTTCCCATGGTGAGTTTGGTCGCGGCTTCGATCGCGAGAAAAAAAGCAACCGCGAAAGCGGACAACCCCATCCAGCGGTGGCCGGCTGACGAAGTCTGGTGCCGACTGTAATGATTCGCACGTTCCTGCCGGGCTGGCTGCGGTGATGTACTTTCCAATTGGGCCCCGTTCTCGTGATCTATCCAGACGCATCACGTGCCCAGTGGCCAGTGCCGAAGGTCCTATTGCTATGTCAATCCCTTGAGTCATTTTCAGCGGGACCTTCGGCCCTACCCGGCCGTACGCGCCGATCTCTAGCGTTGGCGGTGGAAGCAATAAGTGTGAAGGAAGAGGCTATCTCGTGGCGGATACCGCTGGGATCATCATCGTGACCGGTTCTAACGGTCGCATCGGCGACGCCGTAATGCGGCGCCTTGCGGGCCAGTTCGACCAAGTCGTGGGGTTCGATCGCAAGGCGCCCAATCCCCCACCACCGGGATGCGTGCATGTACCCGTTGACGTGACCTCGGATAAGAGTGTGCGCGAGGGCCTAGCGACCATCCGGGAGCATCACGGAAGCCGAGTGGCTGCCGTGGTTCATCTGGCGGCGTACTACGACTTTCTGGGCGCACCGAGCCCGCAGTATGAGCGCATCACCGTCGAGGGCACGAGACGCTTGCTTCGTTCCCTACACGAACTCGACTTCACAGTCGAACAGTTCATTTTTTCCAGCACAATGTTGGTGCATCGTCCCGTCACGCCGGGCGAGTTCATTAGCGAGACCTCAGCCATCGAAGCGACTTGGGCTTATCCGGCCTCAAAAGTGCGAACTGAAGAAGTGATCGCACAGGAGCGGGGAGACGTTCCCACGGCTATCCTGCGCATCGCGGGAGTCTACGATGATGAATGCCACTCGATCCCGCTAGCTCACCAGATTCAACGCATTTATGAGCGATGGATGACTGCCCGGGTGTACTCGGGAAGTACCGCCCATGGCCAATCGTTCCTTCACATGGACGATTTGGTAGATGCGATCGAAGTAGTCATCGCGCGTCGGGTAACCGTTCCCAAGGATCTTGTCCTTGTGCTCGGCGAAGCGGATCCCCTGAGCTACGACGAGCTGCAGCATTCACTTACCTACTTGATCCACGGGAGGAGAGGGGCCGAAACGCTCGAGATCCCCATCTTCCTCGCGCCGCTCGCCAAGTTAGGTACGTGGGTGTTGAACCGGTTGCCCGGCCGGGACATTTTCCTCAGGCCGTGGATGATCGACCGGGCGAACGACCACTACGCCCTCGATCTCAGCCTCGCCGAGTCGCTCCTCGGCTGGAGACCCCAGCGAACGTTGCGGGAAGCGCTGCCCCTCATGGTCGAAGCAATGAAGAAAGATCCCCTTGCGTGGTACGCGGCCAATGACCTCGAGCCTTCGCGGTCAATGCGCAAACGAAACGTAAGTTCCCCTACCGCGGAGGTGTCTCCTGTCAATGGATAAGACTGGCAAGTCAGCGGACATGGCGGATATGCCGCACACGGCGGAGAAAGCGGACATGGCGGATATGCCCGCCATGCCGGGCAGCACTGACATGGAGCAGATGCCCCCGGGCGCGATGACCAACGGCGCGATGACCACCATGGGAAAGGGCACTCCGTCAGCGCACTTCTTCGCGTCGATTATCTTGGGAATCTGGCTGCTGTCGAGTCCTTTCGCGCTGGGATATACCAGCGCAGTGCTCACCGTCAGTGACGCCATCAGCGGCAGCTTGGTTGTCGGATTCTCCGTTATCACGCTCGTTCGCAAGCCGTCGTGGGCGCCCTGGGCAAGTTCTCTTGTCGGAGTTTGGCTCCTGTTTGCGCCCCTGCTTGTCAAGGTCCCTACGGCCGTCGAGTATGCGAACAACACTCTGGTTGGCGTGCTGATCATTGCCATTGTTCTGCTCATGCCGGGCATGCCGGGGATGCCGGCGATGAAAGCGGAGCCGGGCCCCGACATCCCCCGCGGCTGGTCGTACAATCCCTCGAGTTGGCCACAGCGAGCGCCCATAATCGGCCTAGCCCTGCTCGGATTCTTCCTTTCTCGACAGATGGCTGGCTACCAGTTGGGCTACACCCCGATCGTGTGGGAGCCGTTCTTTGACCCGGGCACTGCCGCCGTTCTGACGTCTTCGGTGTCGAAGTCGTTCCCTATCTCCGATGCCGGACTTGGTGCCGTGGCCTACATCGTCGAGGCGCTGATGGGATTCATGGGAGACAAGCGCCGCTGGAGGACGATGCCCTGGATGGTTGCGTTCTTCGGAATTCTGGTCGTTCCGCTCGGCGTGGTCAGCGTTGGCTTGATCATTCTGCAGCCCGTCTCTGTTGGCGAATGGTGCACGCCCTGCCTCATTGCGGGTGTAGCGATGTTGATCATGATCGCTCTCACTCTGGATGAGGTGGTCGCGACCCTAGCTTTCTTGGCTCAAGCACGACGAGAAGGCCAATCGCTCTGGCGAACCTTCTGGCTCGGCGGAGAATTGAGAGGAGACGGACCGATCGTGAGCAACATTCGAGTCGACCGGCTCTCGTTGCGAGCGATGGTGTGGGGCGTGACGGTGCCGTGGAACTTGGTAGCCAGCGCGGCGCTCGGTGTGTGGCTGATGGCCGCGCCCTCTGTATTCGGCACGACGGGTCTGGCCGCTCACAGCGATCATGTGGTCGGCGCACTGGTGGTGGTTGTCGCGGTGACCAGCACTGCCGAAGTCGGTCGCATTTTCCGGCGGGTCAATATCCTCTTCGGGATTTGGTTCCTCGTGTCGCCTTGGTTCCTCAGCGGGGGATCAACCTCATCAATCTGGAATGATGTCGCGGTTGGGGTCGCTCTCATCCTCCTCAGCATCCGCCGAGGGCCCATCCGTGAGCAGTACGGAGCCTGGCAGCGGTTCATTCGCTGATTCTGGTGGCCATTGGCGCCTTACGGCGCAAGCACACAACATCGCGATCCCGCGAATTCACGAAGAGAGAAAAGACTATGAGTTCGAACAAAGAATCCGCAGACCCCACTACGAGCACAACACCGCTACATCGCATGGCAGGTCAGGGCAGGATTGGACTGTTGGGCCTCCTGGCCGTGCAGGCCATCATCGGTTACGAGTGGCTTGTGTCCGGGCTCGCCAAGATCTTCGGCGATTTCGTTCCACAGTTCGCCACGGAGCTGCCCGACAAGTCGCAAGCCGCTCCAGAGTGGTTCAAGGCGATTCTCACGGCGGTTGTCCTGCCCGCACCTGAATTTTGGGCCGCAACGATCGTGATTGCTGAAACGCTGCTCGGGGTCGCTCTGATCGGGGCCGCTGCGCTGTGGGCGTGGCGGCTAGATCGGCTTCCCCGCCTGGCTCACATACTCTTGGTTGTACTCACAGCCATCGCGTCGATCTCCGCCACCGTACTGGCAATCACCCTCCACGTATTGAATGGGGCGAGCCATCCGTGGCTGCTTCCTGGCGACCCCTTCGACGAGGGAATCGACCTCGACAGCTTGCTGCCCGCTGTTCAACTCGTGATCTTCTTTGTAAGCGTTGCTCTGCTGCGGCAGATGCGAAAGCCATCCCCGCCGCATGACTTGGTCGACTCGCAATCGAGATGACGTCGAAGACGCCCCTGAAGAAGCGCGAGAGTCGTGCGATGGCTGAGAGCGCGCCAACCCACCACAAGCCCACTGCTCACGCGGTTCAGACCGGATACGATGCGGTGCTCTTTGACATGGATGGCGTAGTCACCAATACGGCTGTCATCCACGCCGCTGCCTGGAAGGCCCTGTTCGACTCGGTATTCCTCGACCCGCGCTGGCGTCCCGACGTTGACCTAGGTGCTTTTGATGATGCCGACTACCAACGATATGTCGACGGAAGATCCCGCGAGGACGGAATCACGTCGTACTTGCAATCCCGCGGCGTGAAGATTCCGACAGGGGGATCCTCGGATACGCCCGACGCATGGACTGTTGGCGGGTTCGCGGCACGAAAGAATCAACTGTTCCTCGCTGCGCTTAGCGAGCAGGGGCTTCGCACGTTTCCGGGTACTACGGAACTGCTTGCGCGGCTGTGCGCTGCTGGCATTCCCCTCGGGTTGGTGACGGCAAGCAGGAATGCGCACGAGATTCTCGACGCAGCGGGGCTGGCTGACACCTTTGACGTGGTGGTCGACGGACAACTTGCCAGTGATTTGCGATTGCCCGGCAAACCGGATCCGGCCATGTTCCTGGAAGCAGCGGCGCGCTTGGGTGCGTCACCCGAGCGAACGGTAGTCGTGGAGGATGCCATCGCAGGAGTTGAGGCTGGCCGTGGGGGAGGCTTCGGCCTCGTGGTGGGGGTGGACCGCACCGGCCACCGGGCAGATCTTGAGGCGGCCGGAGCTGACGTGGTTATCGGTGATGTCGGCGAACTGGACATCGGAGCCTCACGCACAGATCCGTGGTCACTCGTCTATGAGGGGTTCGACCCGGGCCACGAGGGTCATCGAGAAGCATTGACCGTGCTGGGGAACGGATATGTGGCGACTAGGGGTGCTCGCCCTGAGCGTTCCGCTGACTCGGTGCACTACCCGGGGACGTACCTCGCGGGTGTGTACAACCGTGTGCGCAGCCGCGTTCACGGACGTCTCATCGTGGAAGAGCACTTGGTGAACGTGCCCAACTGGCTGCCCTTCGACGTCCGGGTGGGCGGGGGTCCGTGGTGGTCAACGGGAGAACTCGACACGCGCGATGAGCGCAGGGAACTGAACCTGCGCACCGGGGTATCCCGTCGTGAAGTCACGCTTGTCACACCAGACGGTAAGGCGCTACGGCTCGAACAGCTCTCTCTTGTCTCCATGGATGATCCGCACCTTGCCGCGCTCCAGACACGAATCACCTCCGTCGGATGGAGTGGTCCGGTCACCATCCGCGTCGGGGTCGATGCAAGTGTGCGGAACCGCAATGTCGCAGCATACGTTGGCGTAGACTCGGGCCACCTGTCGGTACCGACATTCCGCGACCGGGACGGTGTCATCCTGTGCAGAGTGCATACGAGGCAGAGCCAGGTAGCTATTGCCATGGCGACTCACGTCGGGGTGGTCGGCGCCGAGGTTACTTGGCGACGAGACGACCGCGTGCAGGCTCGCAGTTACTTCAGGGAAGCGGATGTCACGCTGCTGAGCGCCGAGCCAGTCACCGTCACCAAAACCATGGCAATTTTCACCTCTCGTGACTCCGCGATTGCCTCTCCGGACGAGGCTGCGAGCACACTCGCCCGGGCGGCGGCCGCAGATCTGGACGGCGCTCTTGACAAGCACCAAGCCGCGTGGAGTCGGCTATGGGATCGGTTCTCGGTGGCCATCGAAGCGGATCCGCTCAGTCAGTTGGTGTTGAACCTTCACGTGTTTCACCTGCTGCAATCCATCTCACCCCACACCATCGGCCGAGACGCTGGGGTGTCTGCGCGTGGGCTACACGGCGAGGGCTACCGTGGGCACGTGTTCTGGGACGAGATTTTCGTTCTGCGCGTGCTCAACTTTCGTGACCCACAGATCGCGCGTTCCCTCCTCGACTATCGCTGGCATCGCCTCGGCGCGGCACGACGGTCGGCGACCGGCGCCGGTCTGACGGGCGCGCTGTTCCCATGGCAGAGCGGCAGCGATGGTAGGGAGGAGACTCCCGTGACGCTCTACAACCCTCGGTCCGAACGATGGATGCCCGACAACTCTCACCGACAGCGACATGTCGGGCTGGCCGTGGCCTACAACGCGTGGCAGCATTTTGAGGCGACAGGCGATCTCGACTGGTTGTCGCAGCGCGGCGCCGAACTCATTCTCGAAGTCTCCCGCATGTTCGCCTCGTCGGCACGGTGGGATTCCCAGAGCGATCGTTTTCATATCGACGGTGTCATGGGGCCGGACGAGTATCACGACGGCTATCCAGATTCGCCTGGAACCGGCGTGAACGACAATGCGTATACGAACATCCTCACGGCGTGGGTGTGCTCGCGTGCGCTTGATGCGGTTGATCTGCTCTCGGGTCACGAAGCGTCGGACCTAATTCAACGACTTCGCGTCACCCCGGAGGAGATGTCGCATTGGGCCCATCTCTCGCGTCGTCTCGTCGTGCCGTTTCACGATGACGGCATCCTCAGCCAATTCGACGGGTGGCAGAATCTCGCGGAATTCGACTTTCCCGCCTACCGGGACCGCTATGGAAACATCGGTCGCCTCGATCTCATCCTCGAATCAGAGAACGATTCGACGAATCGCTACAAGGTCTCCAAACAGCCGGATGTCGCGATGCTCCTCTACCTACTCGGACCCGAGGGCGTGAGGCAGCAGCTCGACAGGCTCGGCTACACGACATCGACATCCGACTTGGAACGCACCGTTTCGTACTACCTCGCTCGCAGCTCAGACGGATCGTCCCTCAGCAGGATGGTGAATGCATCGGTGTTGGCCGGATTTGATGCATCGCGCTCGTGGTCGCTGTTTCGCGAGGCGTTGATCGCGGACCTCGATGACACTCAGGGTGGTACGACCCGCGAGGGCATTCATCTCGGTGCCATGAGCGGCACGATCGATCTGGTCATGAGCTGCTTCACCGGAGCGAGCTTCAGCGGTGGAGAACTCCACTTCGTCCCGCGGTTACCCGCCAAACTTCCGAGTCTGCGGTTCCCGATCGAATTCAGAGGCCACTGCATCCACGTGACCCTAGACCGGACATCACTCCGACTTCACGCGCTCCCAACCCGGGCTGCGCCCGTCCGAATTCGAGTGGGCGATGCCACAGTCTTGCTCGGCGGCGGCGAAACCCACGAATTTCCTACCGGTGCCGCGGAGACACCGAACAACGAAGGGTAGAACCATGAATGCACGGGTGGCCGTCAATGGATATGGCGTCATCGGCAAGCGCGTCGCAGATGCCGTTGCGTTGCAGCCGGACATGGAGCTGGCGGGCGTGGCTGACGTCGCAACCGACTGGCGGATAAAAGCGGTAGCCGACCGACTCCCCGTGTTCGCTGCCACCGAGGAAGCGGCGGCCGGGATGCGGACCGCGGGGATACGCCCGCGGGGCACTCTCGATGAGTTGCTCGAGGCGTGCGATATCGTGATCGACACCACGCCCAAGCACGTCGCCGCCCGCAACCTTGAGCGCTACCGTTCCGCAGGTGTGAAAGCAGTATTCCAAGGAGGAGAGTCCCATGCCACCACTGGTCATTCCTTCGTAGCCCAAGCAAACTATGAGAGCGCGCTGGGTCGCGACACGACTCGGGTCGTGTCGTGCAACACGACCAGCATCGTACGTGTTCTGGGGGCGCTCGACACGGCCGGGCTACTCCTGCGCTCACGCGGAGTGCTGATCCGACGCGCCACCGACCCCTGGGAGTCACACCTCGGAGGGATCATGAACACGATGGTCCCCGAACCGACGATCCCTTCCCACCAGGGACCTGATGCGCAGACGGTCCTCCCGGGGCTCGATCTCGTCACCATCGCGGCGAAAGGAGCGCACACACAAACCCACAATCATTTCTGGACTCTGCAGTTGACCCGAGCCGCACCGCGAGACGAAGTCGTCGAGGCGCTTCGTGCAGCGCCAAGGATTGCTTTCATTCGAATATCGGATGGACTGGTCGCCCTCAACTCGACGCTCGAACTCATGCGAGATCTGGGTCGCCCGCGCGGCGACATGTGGGAAGTCGCGATTTGGGAGGATTTGGTGACCGTTCAAGGCGATGAAGCGTTCTTGACCTATCAGGTCTACAACGAAGCCATCGTGGTGCCGGAGACGATCGACGCGATCCGGGCTCTCTTGAGTCTCGCGCCCGATGCACACACCTCGATGGCGATAACAGATTCGACCTTAGGAATGCGCAAAGAGTTCTTTCCATCCACTCCCCAGCGCTAAGGGTCCTGCAGTGAGATCGCCCCGACCGTGGCGGATGATGTGGATCACCTTCGCTTGGGGGTCATGCTATGTGGCGATCTCCATCGGGCTGCAAGACGCTCCGATTCTCTGGCTGGCGGCGCTGCGTGCCCTCTTCGCCGCGGTGATACTGCTGGTGGTCGCGGGAGTTCGGAGAGCGCCGCGCCCGCGGGGACGCAGGGTCTGGCTGCTAATCGCAGTAATGGGGATTACCAATGTTGCGCTCGCGTACGGTGCGATGTTCGGCGGATTGATTGGAATGTCTACGGGAGCCGCGTCGGTGCTCGCCAACGCTCAACCACTTCTCATTCTTCTTCCAGCCTGGTTGTTCTTCCGCGAGGCACCATCCATTCCGACGCTGGCGGCGATGCTGGTGGGCGTCGTCGGGCTCCTTCTCTTAGTCATACCGGCGGGCTTTGGCACGGGCGCCCTGTTGGCACTGACCGCATCGGTTGCCGTCACCGCCGGTACCCTTATTGCGCGGGTGATCGATGCTGAACCCCTGACTGTAGCCGCTTGGCAACTCGCAATCGGCGGGATCATTCTCGCCGTCGTCGCGCTGCTCGTCGAAGGGTTGCCGCGCATCGACTGGACCCCGCGGCTAGTGTTAGCCCTGCTCTGGATGTCGGTGCTGGGAACCGCGGCCACCAACGTAGCGTGGATCATCGAGGCGCGCGCTGCGCGGCTCGATCAACTCACGACATGGACGCTTCTGGTACCGATCTTCGGTGTGATCCTGTCGATCGCGGTTCTCCGTGAGGGGCAGAGCATATGGGCCTGGATCGGAACGGCAGTGGTTGTCGCGGCCATGCTCATGCTCGTGCTGGCGTCACGAAGGTCGGCGCGCCAATCCCGGGAACCGGTCTGAGCGATGCCGCAATGGCGGCCCGAGGCCACTCACCCGGCCCGCACCGCGGGCCTTCACTCGGTGACGTTGATGGTCATGGTCAAGCCGCCGGCTCCGTCGATCTCAACATTGTTGTTGGTCGTGTGGTGGTTGATGTGGCAGTGGATAAGCCACTGCCCCGGCGCCAGAGCCGTCCAGATGACGTCGTACCGTTGCCCTGGCGCGACAGTGACGGTGTCTGCCTGGTACTGCTGATCTGGCCGGAGTTCATTACCATCCACCGCCACCACCGTGAACGGTCCCCCGTGGATGTGCATAGGGTGGATGCCCACCGAGTCCGTTCCGATGAAACGGACCCTGACGGTTTCCCCCACTTTCATGCTGATGGTGTCGGTGGCTGGATATGACTTGCCGTTGATCGTGAAGTAGTTGGCCATACCTCCTTCCATCGGCATGGCTGGGTAGGTAAGGTCTTCGCGCTCCAGCCATTGGCCGAGCTGGATTGTGTAGTCCTGATCGGCCGACACCTGTTCAGTGGGGTTCAGGGGCTTGATGATGATTGCCCCGTAGAGCCCGAGCGACTGTTGCCGATCGGCATGGTCGTGCGAGTGGTAAAAATAGGTACCCCACTGCTTGACCGTGTACTCGTAGCTAAAGGTGTCGCCCGGGTTGATTGGCTCTTGGGTGATGCCGGCTGGGCCATCTGAATCGCCCCGGGTTTAGTGGAGGGCGAGTTCTCCCGGAGCCGGCTGGTTCTGGGAGTTGATCTCACGGTACTCGTTCTCCTTCTCGATGGGTGTGAGATATCCGATCGATGAGTGTAGGCGATG
>JBJXDR010000143.1:0-13617 GCA_046155245.1 Rhodoglobus sp.
TTCCTTCCTAGTCTCGGCAACCAACCGAACCGCACGCTCACGAAGCTCCGGCGGATACTTTCTCAGTGCTGGCATGATCAACATCCTTCGTTGAATCAGACCCTCCACACAACCCGGGGCGATTCACTGCTTCTGCGCGGCCATGACCCCGAGATTGTTCGTATTGCCTGCAACTATGGGCGCATTATCCGAGTGCGCAAGGGATGGTACGCCCGACGCGACTCCCCACCGGCCGCGGTGCTCGCGTGGCGGGTTGGGGGTCGCCTTGCGTGTGTGAGTGCGCTACGCCATCACGGCCTTCTTGGCCCCGCGCCCGACGAAGTCCACGTCGGTGTGATAGCACACGCATCTCGACTACGTGCTCCCACCGACCGCCGCAGGCGGCTGAGTCAACTGAAGTCGCGCGAGGCCGTGGTGCACTGGATGTCCGTGTCTGACACCGGCGATCGCGTCGCGGTCGACCCAGAGACCGCTCGGGCGCAGGCGGACTCCTGTTGGGCTACTGCAGCGACGAAGTCAGACGGGCCAGGGCGTCGTTGATCTTGTCAGCGAGGGCGCGGCCACCCCACTCAACCCCCAGACAGTATTGTTTAGGGCGTGTCCACGCTGCCTAACCCCTTCGGCCAGGTGCTTGTCGCCCTCGTCACCCCGTTCAACAACGACGGTGAAGTGAACTGGACCGACGTCGAAAAGCACATCGATGACGTCATCATCGCCGGGGCCGACGGCATCGTGGTGACGGGCACGACGGGTGAGACTTCGACGCTGACCGACCCCGAGAAGGTCAAGCTCGTCGAGGTTGCCAAAAAGGTTGCGGGCGACCGGGCCAAGGTGATCACCGGCGGCGGTTCAAACGAGACAGCGCACGCGATCGAACTCGCAAAGAAGAGCGCGAAGGCCGGCGCCGACGGCAACATGATCGTCACGCCTTACTACAACAAGCCCACTCAGGCGGGCATCCTCACCCACTTCAGGATGATCGCTGACGCGACTGACCTGCCGGTCATCCTCTACGACATCCCCGGTCGCACGGGCGTTCCGATCAATTACGAGACGATCCTGCGCGCCTCGAAGCATCCCAACATCATCGCGGTGAAGGACGCCAAGGGCGACCTGGCCGAGGTCAGTCGAGTGCTCAACCAGACCGACCTCTACTACTTCTGCGGGGACGACGCGCTCGTGCTCCCGAGCCTCGCGATCGGTGCGACCGGCCTCATCGGTGTGACCGCCAACATCGCCCCGACCCCGTATCGGCACATCGTTGACGCGGTCAACGCGGGCGACCTCAAGGCAGCAACTGCGGCACACAAGGCTCTTGAGCCACTCGTGCGAGCCACGATGACCCACGTGCCGGGCACTGTTGCAACGAAGTACATCCTTCATGGCCTCGGCCGCATCTCGAGCCCGCGCGTGCGCCTGCCGCTGGTGGGTCCCGAGGAGTGGGAGGCAGCTCAGATCGAGGACGAGATTGACCTCGTCGGAACCAACACCTCAAGCGACATCGCAGGCGTGAGCTTCGACAACTTCAGGCCCAACCGCAACGCCGCTGCCGGGGGCGCACTCCCGAAGGTCGCCGGCACCACCCGCTGACCCAGCGACTAGGCTCGGCACTGATGCCAGCCTCAGTATTCACTCCTCCCCAGCTCGCCCCCGGCACCCTTCGCGTGACACCTATCGGTGGCCTCGGCGAGATCGGGCGCAACATGACGACCTTCGAAATCGACGGCAAGATACTGGTCGTTGACTGCGGAGTGCTGTTTCCCGAAGAGAACCAGCCCGGCGTCGACCTGATCCTGCCCGACTTCTCGCCCATCCGCGATCGTCTCGACGACGTGCTCGCGATCGTGCTCACGCACGGGCATGAAGACCACATCGGCGCGGTTCCGTACCTGCTCAGGCTCCGCGGCGACATCCCACTCGTTGGCTCGACACTCACCCTTGCCCTCATTGAGGCGAAGCTCAAGGAGCACCGGATCACCCCCTACACCCTCACGGTGAAGGAGGGCCAGAAGGAGAAGCTCGGCCCCTTCGACCTCGAGTTCGTGGCAGTGAACCATTCGATTCCGGATGCCCTTGCCGTCGCCATCACGACGGCCGCCGGGGTCGTGCTGCACACCGGCGACTTCAAGATGGACCAGTTGCCGCTCGACGATCGCATCACCGACCTGCGCGCGTTCGCCCGTCTCGGGGAGGCCGGCGTCGACCTGTTCCTTCCGGACTCGACCAACGCAGACGTTCCCGGGTTCACCCCGAACGAGCGCGACATCGGCCCGGTTCTCGAAGCCGTCATCGCCAAGGCGCCGCGCCGCGTCATTGTCGCAAGCTTCTCGAGCCACGTGCACCGCGTTCAGCAGGTTCTGGATGCCGCCGCCGCCAACCGGCGCAAGGTCGTGCTCATGGGCCGCTCAATGGTGCGCAACATGGGCATCGCCGCCGAGCTCGGTTACCTGAAGGTTCCCGATGGCGTGTTGATCGAGGCCAAGAAGGCCGCCGATCTGCCCGACAATCAGGTCGTCTACATGTCTACCGGCAGCCAGGGCGAGCCCATGGCCGTGCTCGCGCGCATGGCGAATCTCGAGCACCAGATCGAGGTCGGCAAGGGCGACACGGTGATTCTCGCGTCGAGCCTGATCCCCGGCAACGAGAACGCGGTCTACCGGGTGATCAACGGGCTTATGAAGCTCGGTGCGACGGTCGTGCACAAGGCCAACGCGAAGGTGCACGTCTCGGGCCACGCGGCAGCGGGGGAGTTGCTGTACTGCTACAACATCCTCAAGGCGAAGAACGTGCTGCCCGTGCACGGTGAGCAGCGCCACCTGGTGGCCAATGCGAATCTCGCGATCCAGACCGGCGTGCCGGAGGAGAACACGATCATCGCCGAGGACGGCACGGTCATCGACCTCCGGGACGGCATCGCGACGGTCGTGGGCCAGCTCGACCTCGGCTACGTCTATGTCGACGGATCGAGCGTGGGCGAGATTACGGATGCCGATCTCAAGGATCGCCGAATCCTCGCCGAGGAGGGTTTCATCTCGATCTTCGTCGCGGTGGACCCGCAGACCGGCAAGGTCATCGTCGGCCCAGAGATCCAAGCGCGTGGATTCGCAGAGGACGAAAACGTCTTCGACGCCGTACTCCCGCAGATCATTAAGGCGTTGACGGATGCCGCGGAAAACGGCACGCGCGATCCGCACGCGTTCGCGCAGGTCATCCGCCGCACGGTTGGCCGCTGGGTGAACACACAGCACCGCCGCCGCCCGATGATCGTTCCGGTGGTAATCGAAGCATGACCACAGCTCGTCGGGCGACTGCTGCCGACCTCCCGTTTCTCGAGGAGGTCTTCGTCATCACGGCGGATTGGAACCCCGACAATTCCAAGGGCGCGGCCTACTGGCGGGCAGACCCGACGTTCCAGCAGTACATCGGCGGCTTCCCTCGAGACACGGATCTCGGGTTCATCGCCGAGCGGGAGGGTCAGGATGTCGGCGCGATCTGGTCGCGCTACTTCACGGCCGATCAGCCCGGCTACGGGTTCGTGGCCGAGGACATTCCGGAGATCGGCATTGGAGTCGTTGCGGGTCGACGCGGGGAGGGCATCGGCCGTGCGCTGCTGAACGTGATGATCGCGGCATCCCCGGTCAGCCTCAGTCTGAGCGTCGAAGACGGCAACCCGGCCCAGGAGCTCTACCGCAAGAGCGGGTTCGTGCCCGTCGGCAGAGTCGACAACGCGACCACGATGTTGTACAGGCGCCGGGCGGACTAGTTGACGGTCTTGCTCTGAAGCGCGGCGTTCGCGATGACCACCACGGCGACCAAGGCAAGGCACACGAGGGCCGGCAATACGAGAGCAGTTGCGCCCAGCGCGAGGAGTAGCGTCGCCGCGCCGAACTGCCACGTGTTCCAGCGGCCGCTCACCCGTCGCCAGAAGAAGGCGTGGCCGGCTACATAGAGCGAGGTGCCGCCGAAAAGCGCCGCGGCCCCGAAGATGCCCAACGGTTCGGCCTCTGCCGCACGCGCGATGGCCTCCTCGACGCCGAGGGCCGAGATGACGATCCCGGCGATCATCAGAAAGTGCAGCATCGTGTAGGCATCGCCCCCCAACTCGGCGCGCCGTATGCCTTGGCTCTGCGCAAGGAGACGTTCAGCGGCGCGTGCAACGCGACCGAAGTAGGTCCACCACAACGAGATGGTGAGCGTGATCGCAAGCAACACCCCGAGCAAGATAGGGGCGCTGACGGCCTCGTTTGCGGCGCCAACACCGATCGCCACGATTGACTCGCCAAGAGCCAGAATCATTACTAGCCCGTGCCGCTCGGCCCAGTGAGCGGCGGAGTGGACTCGGAAGCTTCCCCCTGACGAGGTTGCGTAGATCACTACGCCGTCAGCGACAACAGCAGCGAGCCAGAACCACGTCTGCGCGACCCCACCCACATTGACACCCGCGATCAACAGGCTCACACTCACGACGACTCCTGCGCCAGTGCGCAACACTTGTTTGCGCAGCGCTACGTCATCACCTGCCGCTACAACAAACAAACCGCTGTGAATCACTCGCACGACGAAGTACGCACCAACCAACACCAGTGGTCCCGACAAGCCCCCCGGCAGATCCTGAAATGCCTCGGGTATCACCAGCGCGACCACAAATATTGCGATCATTGCCCCGCACATCCCGAGGCGGACAGCTCCCTCGTCGACGTGGATGCGGTTGGCCAGCCACGCATAAGACGACCATGACAGCCAGAGCATATTCAGGATGATCATTGCTTGCAACACTCCAACCGCGCTGTGAGCGTCGGTCATGAAGCCGGTGACCTGCGTAAACGCGAAGACAAACACCAGGTCGAAGAGCAGCTCGAAGGTCGTGACCCGGTGGCCCTCGTCGGAGACCTTGGGGCGGGGGACGAATGCGCGCTCAGACATCGTCCACACAGGATAGCGATGAGTGTCGCTGCCCGGTGCAGACGCACCCCGCGGGTACCGTGGGCGCATGGCTACGAGCACCAGGTCGACGTCGCGCGCCCGCACGTCGACAACCGCGCGCGGCCGGGGCAATCAGCCCACGAAGCGGCTGCCGCGGGGCAAACAGGTCGTCATAGAGAAGCCGGGCCTGTTCACGGCAGCGTGGATGGGGCTCGCTCACGCGACCGGTGGAGCGTTCCGCGTGCTCGGTCAGGAGACCCTGGCCAAGGAGGAGCGCCGCGACGGCGTCCCCTTCCTGGTGTTTATCCTCGCGGTGATCGGGGCCGTGGTCGAGTGGTTCAATCCCACGGATCCCGTTGCCATCGCGCTCGACGCGTACACCTTCGGCGGCTTGTTCGGTCGCGTCGCGTTCGCGCTGCCGGTCATCATGCTGCTCTTCGCGATCTGGCTGTTCCGACACCCGTCGAGTGTGCACGACAACACCCGGATCGGTATCGGCGTCACACTGCTCGTCACGACCATCGCAGGGCTCTGCCACGTGTTTGGCGGTCAGCCGCAACCCACTGACGGCATGGAGGCTCTCGCCCGCGCCGGAGGCATCGTCGGGTGGGTGCTCGCGAGCCCGCTGGTGTATGTAGGCACCGCCCTGTTCGCCGTGCCGGTCATCATCCTTGTGCTCGTGTTGTCGCTGTTCATCATCACTAAGACCCCGCCGAACCGAATCGGATCGCGCCTGCGCGAGCTCTACGCCTACCTGTTCGGAGCCCAGCTGCCCGACGAGTCGGAGCGAGCCGCCGCGAAAGCCGCTGTGAACGACTCGGTCGAGTTCGGCACGCTGAGTGATCTGGGCATCGTGGAGGACCCGGCGAGCATCCCGTGGTGGAGGCGCAACAAGGCGCCGAGCGGCGGCGAGCCCGCCTTCGACAGTCCCGTGATCTCGCGGGAACCCGTCACCGAGGTCATTTCCCCGCTGCAGTCATCGGTCGCTGCCGACGAATTCGGAATCGACCTCCTCGAGGAGCTGCTCAAGGCGGAGGAAGCGGTCAAGCGCTTCACCGGCGAGGTCGACACCGGTGCCACTTCACTGCGCGAGGATGAGCCCGGCCTCCTTCCCGGATTCGCGACCAAGGCGAGTGAAAAAGGAGTCGCGGGGGAGTTCGATGTCGCCGTGGCGACCCGCCCTCGGCAGGCGGCGGCCGTGTACCGGTTGCCAGCCGCGGCGCTCCTGACTCCCGGAACGCCGCCGAAGAAGCACTCCGCGGCCAACGACGAGGTGGTCGCCGCAATCACCGAGGTGCTGAACCAGTTCCAGGTCGATGCGCAGGTGACCGGGTTCAGCCGTGGCCCCTCAGTGACCCGGTACGAGCTCGAGCTCGGCCCCGGGGTGAAGGTCGAGCGGGTCACGGCGCTCGCGCGCAATATCTCATACGCGGTCGCGAGCAACGAGGTCAACATCCTCTCGCCCATCCCCGGCAAGAGTGCGATCGGGGTCGAGATCCCCAACAAGGATCGCGAGATCGTGTCCTTGGGCGACGTTCTTCGCTCGGGGGCCAGCACATCGAGCCTCCATCCGATGACGATCGGCCTCGGCAAGGACGTCGAGGGCGGATTCGTTGTCGCCAATCTGGCGAAGATGCCTCACCTGCTCGTTGCCGGCTCCACCGGCTCGGGCAAGTCGAGCTTCGTCAACTCGATGATCACCTCCGTACTCATGCGGGCCACACCGGCCGAAGTGCGGATGGTTCTCATCGACCCCAAGCGCGTGGAACTCTCCATCTACGCCGGCGTGCCGCACCTCATCACGCCGATCATCACGAACCCCAAGAAGGCGGCAGAGGCGCTGGCGTGGGTCGTGAAGGAGATGGACATGAGGTACGACGATTTGGCGAGCTTCGGCTTCCGCCACATCGACGACTTCAATCGGGCGGTGGTGGCGGGGGAAATCGTGCTGCCGGCCGGGAGCGAGCGAAAGCTCACGCCATATCCATACCTGCTCGTGGTGGTCGACGAGTTGGCAGACCTCATGATGGTCGCCCCGCGCGACGTCGAGGACTCGATCGTGCGCATCACGCAGCTGGCACGGGCATCCGGAATCCATCTGGTGCTCGCGACCCAGCGTCCGTCGGTCGACGTGGTGACCGGCCTGATCAAGGCCAACGTGCCGTCGCGGCTGGCGTTCGCGGTGTCGAGCATGACCGACAGCCGCGTCATCCTCGATCAGCCGGGGGCCGACAAGCTCATCGGGCAGGGCGACGCGCTGTTCCTGCCCATGGGGGCATCCAAGGCGATCCGTGTGCAGGGGGCGTGGGTGACCGAGGCCGAGGTCAACGCCGTCGTGCAGCACGTGATCGCGCAGGCTCGCCCCGAATACCGTGAGGATGTCGCGGCCGAGGTGACTCGCAAGCAGATCGACGCCGACATCGGCGACGATCTCGAACTTCTGCTCGCCGCCGCCGAGCTCGTCGTCAGTACCCAGTTCGGGTCGACCTCGATGCTCCAGCGCAAACTGCGGGTGGGCTTCGCAAAGGCCGGTCGGCTCATGGATCTGCTCGAGTCGCGCGAGATCGTCGGTCCGTCCGAGGGGTCCAAGGCGCGCGATGTGCTCGTGACTGCCGAACAGCTGCCCAGTGTGCTGGCCCGCCTCCGTGGGTTCGACGAGGGCGTCGGCACCCGCGACGCCGTGGAGGATTCCCTGAGCGGATACGATGTCGTTGACGGCGAATCGGATGACGACGCCTGGAAGCTGACCGATCGGGAGTAGGCGCGCGTGGTTCCTGACTCGGACGGCACCCCGCCTCCCCCCGACATCCGATCGGTTCATGCCAAGCGTGCTGATGCGGTCAAGGAGTCGATGAAGGGCCGGGTGTCGAGCAAGGGCGACACCAAGGCCTCGAGTGGCAACGTGGCCAACATCATCACCGTCGCGCGCATCCTGCTGGCGCCTGTGTTCGTCTGGTTGCTCGCGGCCGACAATGGTGAACACGGCCTTCTGCGCTGGCTCGCCGCCGGACTGTTCATCCTGGCCATCGCCACGGACGGCGTCGACGGCTCGCTCGCGCGCAGCCGCAACCTTGTGACCAACGTCGGCATCATTCTGGATCCGATCGCCGACAAGGTGCTCACGGGCGCCGCGCTCATCATGCTCTCGGTGCTGGGGGAGCTGTGGTGGTGGGTCACGATCGTCATCCTCGTTCGTGAGCTGGGGATCACCGCGTTCCGGTTCGCCGTGCTCCGCACCCGCGTCATTCCCGCGTCACGCGGCGGCAAGCTCAAGACGATCGTGCAGTCGGTGGCCATCTCGCTTTTCCTCGTGCCACTGAACACTGTCGTCGGTGACTGGGTGCTCTGGGTCAACTGGATCGCGATGGGGGCAGCCCTGGTGCTGACCGTCGTAACCGGGCTCGACTACCTGTGGCAGGCGTGGCGCGGCAACCGGGCGAAGTGATCGAGAAAGGGACCGAGTCTGCGGCGATCATCGCGACGCTCGCCGAGCGCGGGTATCAGATCGCGGTCGCGGAGTCCTTGACGGGCGGGCTGCTGATCGCCGAGCTGATCGCGACACCCGGGGCATCTGCGGTCGTTGTGGGCGGAGTGGTGGCATACAACAGCGAACTCAAGGCCCGGGTGCTGAACGTCGATACAGGGGCGCTCGCAGAGCATGGTGCCGTGCATCCGGATGTCGCAGCGCAGATGGCCACGGGGGTGCGTGCCGCGCTCGCTCTCGCCTCGGGGCCGCCCCGCGTCGGAATCTCAACGACCGGAGTCGCTGGCCCCGACCCGCAGGACGGCGCGAGCGTCGGCACTGTTTACCTCGGGTTCGCGATTGGCGGCGATGTGAGCGTGAAGCGACTGAGCCTGTCCGGCAGCCGCCAGGCCATCCGCGAGGCCGCCGTCTCCGAATCACTTGCAGAACTCGCTCGGCTGCTCGGTTAGCCACGGGAATACCGCTCGTTTCGATCTCGTTACATGTGGTGAGTTCACACTCACTGCTCAGTGTCAGTGGTTAGAGTTTGATTAGTCATTAGAAGGAGGGTCCAATGGTTCTGGTACGTCAAGAAATCGGTGACGTTCTCCGTGACTTCCGTCTGCAGAAGGGCCGTACCCTCCGTCAGGTCGCGAGCAAGGCGAGCGTTGCACTCGGCTATCTCAGCGAGGTGGAGCGCGGGCAGAAGGAGGCCAGCTCCGAGATCCTCGCGTCGGTAGCGGAGGCACTCGACACCCCTATCTCCGTCATCATGCGCGAGGTGGGCGATCGTCTCGCCGTGATTGAGGGACTTGCCCCGATCACCGGGACGCACATCCCCGACACATTGCCCGACGAGCTCGTGGCGGAGTTCGACTCCGACCTCGTCTCGCGCTGACATCAGCTGTCATCGAGCGCCCCGGCCAACACGGCTGGGGCGCTCGTTTATTTCCGTTAGCGTGGTTCAATGCGTCTCAGCGAGTTCTGGCTGGCCGTGTCCGACGAGTTCGGGCCGGAGTACGGGCGCGTGCTGACTGATGATCTCGTGCTCGGCGAGATCGGCGGCCTGACCGCGCGACAGGGCATCGCCCAGGGCGTCGCTCCGCGCGAGATCTGGCTCGCCCTCTGCGAGGCGACGGATGTGCCCCCCCATCGTCGGTACGGGGTCGGCCAGCGCGAGCCGAAAAGGCGCTGACACGCCGCAGGATGCGCCTCGAACATCCATTCGAAGAGTGCTAGCTTCTCCCTAACGTCTTATCGAAGACGGGTTTCACCCACAATGCGCATGGCGCTCCGAGTGAATGTCGGAGCCCGCGCGTAGCGTGGGGCACAAGCACCACAGCCTTTGTCGGGAGGCCAAGGACCTTGCACCATCGGTCCGGGGCGAATCGACAGCCTATGGGCAGCAACCAAGCGGCGCGAGCCGACTAGACCGGAGAGAAGCACATGCCATCAGTAGCAGACCGCGAGAAGTCCCTTGAGACAGCGCTCGCGCAGATCGACCGTCAGTTCGGCAAGGGCTCAGTCATGCGCCTGGGCAGCGACGAGCGCGCTCCGGTTGAGGTGATCCCCACCGGCTCCATCGCTCTGGATGTCGCGCTCGGCATCGGGGGACTGCCCCGGGGCCGCATCGTCGAGATCTACGGACCGGAGTCCTCCGGCAAGACCACGCTCACGCTTCACGCGATTGCCAATGCGCAGCGCGCCGGTGGCATCGCGGCCTTCATCGACGCCGAGCACGCGCTCGACCCGGAGTACGCGGCCAAGCTCGGGGTCGACATCGACTCCTTGCTCGTCTCGCAGCCCGACACCGGTGAGCAGGCACTCGAGATCGCCGACATGCTCGTGCGGTCGGGATCCATCGACCTCATCGTGATCGACTCCGTTGCTGCCCTCGTGCCGCGCGCCGAGATCGAGGGTGAGATGGGCGACTCGCACGTCGGCCTTCAGGCCCGACTGATGTCGCAGGCGCTGCGGAAGCTCACCGGTGGTCTCAGCTCAACGAACACCACGATGATCTTCATCAACCAGCTCCGCGAGAAGATCGGGGTGTTCTTCGGCAGCCCCGAGACCACTGCCGGCGGCAAGGCACTCAAGTTCTATGCGTCAGTGCGGCTCGACATCCGTCGCATCGAGACACTGAAGGACGGAACCGACGCGGTGGGCAACCGCACCCGCGTCAAGGTCGTCAAGAACAAGATGGCCCCGCCCTTCAAGCAGGCCGAGTTCGACATCCTCTTCGGCGTCGGAATCTCCCGCGAGGGCAGCCTGATCGACTTCGGTGTCGAGCACGAGATCGTGCGCAAGTCGGGCGCGTGGTACACCTACGACGGTGACCAGCTCGGGCAGGGCAAGGAGAACTCGCGCAACTTCCTGCTCGAGAACCCCGCGATCGCTGCCGAGATCGAACAGAAGATCATGCTCAAGCTCGGTATCGGCGCGGAGGCGAAAGCGGCGCAAACCAAAGCTGCCGCTGACGCGGTAGTGGCCGAGGCCGAGCAGGTCAAGGCAGCGAGCGCCAAGGCGTCCGCTGGTCCTGTGCTGGCGGTAGAGCCTGCCGCTGACCTCCCGGCTGCGGACCTCCCAGTAGCAGTAGGCGAATAATCGTGAGTTCCTCCGGCGCTGGCGAGCAGCTCGCCCCCGTGACCTGGCTCTTTGGCGGTACACCCCCGACCGCCGCTGCGCCGGAGGAACTCGCTCCACCGAGCTTCGTTGTGCCGACTACCGCCGAACCCAGTGCGGGACCGCGCGGCGGCTACGAGCGGATCAACAACGTGAGCATGAACGCCCTGGCTCGCCGGGGCATGGCCGTCGACGAGATGCGCAACTACCTGATTGGCCGCGAGTTCGACCGAGGCGCTGTTGAGCTCGAGATCGAGCGGCTCGTGGGCGTGGGACTGCTCGACGATCAGGCTCTAGCCGAGACGCTCGTTCGCACGCTACGCGACCGCAAGGGACTAGGCCGTTCGGCGCTCACCGCCGAGCTTCGTCGCCGCAAGCTGGACTCCGGTGCGATTGCCGAGGCACTCGACGAACCCGAGGTCGACGACGAACTGCAGCGCGCGATCGCGATAGCGGTCAAGCGCGCACCCCAGCTTCGTTCCCTCGATCAGACGACCGCCAAGCGACGGCTGGGCGCCTTCCTCATGCGCAAGGGGTACTCCGGCTCGGTTGTGTCCACCGCCGTGGCGTCGGCCCTCGCACCGTCCGGTGGCCCGGTCTTCCGCTGAACGGTGTCGTTAGTAGCGCCTCCGCTGACCAGCAGTATCGCGCTCGCCTAGGCTGGTGGGCATGACCAACGCAGTGCTGAGCGCGCCCCGTACCTACGAGGTGCGCACGTATGGCTGCCAGATGAACGTGCACGACTCCGAACGTCTGAGCGGTTCTCTGGAGGCCGCGGGCTACGTGCGGGCGACCGAGGGCCAGCCTGACGTCGTGGTCATCAACACCTGCGCCGTTCGCGAGAACGCCGACAACAAGCTCTACGGCAACCTCGGCATGCTTGCCAACGTCAAGAGGTCCAAGCCCGACCTGCAGATCGCGGTCGGTGGATGCCTCGCCCAGAAGGACAAGTCGGTCATCCTCGAGAAGGCACCCTGGGTCGACGTGGTGTTCGGAACCCACAACATGGGCGCTCTGCCCGCTCTGCTCGAGCGGGCCCGCCACAACGGTGAGGCCCAACTCGAGATCCTCGAGTCGCTCGACGTGTTCCCGTCCACACTGCCGACCCGCCGGGAATCAACCCACAGCGCATGGGTTTCGATCTCGGTCGGATGCAACAACACCTGCACGTTCTGCATCGTTCCTGCGCTGCGGGGCAAGGAGAAGGATCGGCGCCCGGGCGACATCCTCGCCGAGATTCAGGCAATAGTCGACGACGGTGCAATCGAGGTCACGCTGCTGGGCCAGAACGTGAACTCGTACGGAGTGGAGTTCGGCGATCGCGGGGCCTTCGCGAAGCTGCTGCGTGCCGCCGGGCGGATCGAGGGGCTGGAGAGGATCCGGTTCACGAGCCCGCATCCCGCGGCCTTCACCGATGATGTGATCGATGCGATGGCCGAGACGCCGTCGGTCATGCCTCAGTTGCACATGCCGCTGCAGTCCGGTTCCGACCGAATACTCAAGGCCATGCGGCGGTCGTACCGGTCAGAGAAGTTCTTGGGGATCCTCGATCGCGTGCGCGCTCGCATCCCGAACGCCGCAATCAGCACTGACATCATCGTGGGATTTCCCGGGGAGACCGAGGAGGACTTCCTCGAGACGCTGCGCGTCGTCGAGCAGGCGCGATTCGCCACCGCCTTCACCTTCCAGTACTCGATCCGTGAGGGCACCCCTGCTGCGACCATGGCTGATCAGGTGCCCAAGACCGTCGTGCAGGAGCGCTACGAGCGGCTCGTTGCCCTTCAGGATCAGATCTCGTGGGAGGAGAACGAGAAGCTGGTCGGGCGTCGACTCGACGTGCTCGTCACGGCCGCCGAGGGTCGCAAGAGCGCCGAAACCCACCGGCTCTCGGGCCGGGCCGAAGACAGCCGGCTCGTGCACTTCGACGTCCCTGAGGGCAGTCAAGTCCCGCGACCCGGAGACGTTGTCAGTCTGGTCGTAAGTCGGGCGGCCCCGTTCCACCTCCTCGCTGACTCGGTCGACGGTGCGCCGCTCGATATTCGTCGAACCCGGGCCGGAGATGCCTGGGATCGCGCCGAAGCGGCGTCGTGTGCGGTGCCGTCCGCGCCGGACACGGCGCGGGTGTCCTTGGGGCTACCGTCGGTACGGGTGGCTACCGTGCCGATCTACGATCTCGCCGACGAGTTGCGCTGAGGGCAGCGGCATCCATGACCCTGGTCGTGATCGTCGGGGCGACCGGCACCGGTAAGTCAGAGCTTTCGCTTTCGGTCGCGGAGGGCCTCGCCTCGCGGGGCCGAGCCGCGGAGATCGTCAACGCCGACGCGATGCAGCTGTACCGCGGCATGGACGTCGGCACGGCCAAACTGACGGTCGAGCAGCGCCGCGGCATCCCGCATCACATGCTCGATGTGCTCGAGCCCATTGATGAGGCGAGCGTCGCTGACTACCAGTCGGATGCCCGCACCGCCATCGAGGGAATCGAGGCCCGCGGGGCCGTGCCCATGCTCGTGGGCGGCAGTGGGCTCTACGTCTCGAGCGTCATCCAGGAACGTGGCGCAATATATGTTTTGACCATTTCTTGTGTGTCAGGATTCCAAACCTCGTTGTAC
>JBJXDR010000144.1:0-4644 GCA_046155245.1 Rhodoglobus sp.
TTTCGTGGTTTGCGCGATCGTCATGATGCCGCATTCGGGGTGCGCGAGTTGTTGAGTTGCGCGAAACGGCGTGCGCCGCGCGACCTGCCCGCTCTGACACCGTTGGCAATGACTACGATCTCCGCGAGCTCGTGAACCAACACGACGGCGGCATGCCCCAACACGCCGAAGAGTGCGAGGGGGATCAGAATCGCGATCAGGAGCAGGGACAAGCTGACGTTTTGCAGCATGATGCCTCGGGTGCGGCGGGCGTAGTGCAGAACCTGGGGAAGGTTGTTGAGGTTCAATCGCAAGGCGCCCAGTCAAGTCGTCCAGGTGAAGAAGCTCCTGTCGGCGGACGCGAATGGTCATCATCAGGCAACATGCCAGTCTTTCAACTCCAGGCGAGCGAATCCGGAGACCAGATCTTGCCGCGGACCTCGTCCTGCAACACCATGTCAATAAATGTGCGCATCAATTCGGCCGCGAGATCGGTCGTCCGATAGTCGGCGCAATACGGCACGTCTTTCGCCTGCTTCGCGTACAAGCGTCCCCAGGTCGGTGGGAGGGTCAGCTGGGTGAATGGGATAGGCGATCGCGCGCGGGCCTCTGCGTCGATAGCGCGCCCCAGCGCATCGGCGTTTAAGGTCTGTGTCTTGGCGATGACGACGAGATCGACGAGGTCTTTCTCGCGGCTGGACGGCCTACCGCTGTAGTTCGCCATCGTCGCGCAGACCTTGTCGGCGATCTGGTCGACGATCGGATAGAGGCGGTAGTCGTTGCTCGGGAGGCGAGGCAGGTCGAGGCGGTTGGCCGGTGCCGTGACCGTGACTTCGTCGGTGACGATGACTCCGACGACGAGGTCGACGTGCAGTGGCTCCTTCTTGTCGGCGCCGATGTAGACGTCGAAGTCGACGCCGTAGCCCTCGGTGTAGGTCTGCTGGTCTCCGCCGACGACGGATTCGTGTTTCGTATGTACGAATCGGAAGAAGTCGCCCAGGTCGATGCTGGCGAGGCGGATCAGTTCTGCGAGGGCACCGTCAAGTGTGTTGTTGGCACGGAAGAGATCGACATCCGTCGTGCGTCGGCCGGATGCGACGCGGGCAAGGACTCCGGTGCCGCCCTTGAGGAGCCAGTCTGAGTCATCGCGCTCGGAGAAGATACGGCTGAGGAAGCGCCGGAAGTATTCCTGGCGAATCCGGTCCTGAGTAGACATGGACTTGTCGGAGGCAAAGGCGTTTCGGGCAGCATCGCGAATCGCGGCCTCGACGGCGGCCGCGCTCTTGTACGGCTCCGTCATGCTTCAGCATCTTCCGGCGCGGTCCTCATGCCATCCAGCGCTGCGGTGGACCGCGCGAGCTGCGTCCAGTCGATCGCCTTCATCTGTGCAGACAGGGCCGCGTTCATGTTCTCCGCCCACGTGCGTGTTGCAAGGCCCTCGAGCATCTTGGCGGTCGGCAGCTGGCCGAGGGCGGCGCTCATGCTGCCCAGCGCGGCACGCATCGACTCAAGTTGTATGTCCCGGTCCGGGAGCGCCGCACGCAGCGCACTCTGGAGTGCGGTCGTGTCGATCAGCGCAGCCAGGTCGATCTTCGGCATATGCATCAGATAGTTCCGTGCGACAAGGGCACCGATCCCATCCAGCGATGCAATCTGCTTGGCAATCGTCTCGCGGTCGAGTCCGGCGATCACAAGGAGCTGATCGAGTAGGGCTACGCCGTCGCTCTTGCGGTGGCCGTTGCGTTCCGCAAGTGGGGCGAGGCCGCGGCCAAGCAGTCCGAGATCGAGCTCGGTCTTTCGGCTCGCGTCACGCAGTGCATCGGCGACGATCGACAGCTCCGTTCTGTCCTCGACGAGGTCGGCGATCGTGCGTTCCGGCGTCGTTACGGGCAGTCCGTCGCGGATCGTTACGTCCTCCTCTGACAGGTCGCGTCTGCGGTAGTGGAGATCTGCGCGCTGCGTTTGACGACGAACCGGGGTGGTCAGCTCGGTCCGGTTGGAACGGAGGTCGCCAATGTCATGCAGCCACGCGGCAGTCTGCCCGGAGACCACGACACCGCGATGACCGTCGCCGAGACGTTCGCTTGCCAGACGCACAGGATCGCTACTGAGCCACGCTGCGCGCACATCGAGGTGGGCACCACTGGGTGCGCCAGCATCCTTGTAGACACCGTGCGCGAGCCGAACGAGATCGCCGGAGTCGGTGAGGCGTGATAGGTCGAGCCGGGTCACTCCGCGCGTGGCCGCTTGGGCCGAGGTAACCATGCCCCATTGCGAGGCGGATATCTCAGCCAGCTCGCGGAGCGCATCTCTGGCTTTCATGCTTGTATTGTATCACTTTGTCTGATACTAACCAAGTACTTCTATGGTTCTTGCGTCCCCACGTCCATTAGGCGTCTGAGATGGGGTGAGAGTCTGTCGAGACCGTCTGCCAGGTCACTTGGTAGGTGCCTTCGAGATCCGCGTCCATCGGCACGGTCAGGGTCGCGCCGTCGGCGGTGGCTTCGCCGGTGGTGACCTCATTGCCGTCGGGGTCGGTGACCTGGATCGTGTGGGGTACTCCGGTGAGCAGGTCCTCGTTGAAGATGAGGACGATCTCGGCCGGGCGAGTGTCAAGAATCTCGCCTTCGTGTGGGGTTGCCTCCGCAAGCGCGGCATCGGCGATCGCCGGCGCGACCGGAATGACGACGCCGAGCGTCGTCATTCCGAGTAGCGCTGTGATCGCGAGCGCGCGTTGAGGTGAGCGGGCCATGGGGATGTTCCTTTCAAGGATGAGGGGAGTCGGTGGTGCTGACTCGAAGCTCGAGTCTGTCCAGGCTCGGCAGGGCGCGCTGGGCGGCGTGTTCTGCTTCGTGAGTCACCGCTTCGGCGATTGACACCGGCCCGTCGGCGACCTTGAGCTGCGCGGAGCCCTGAAGCCGATGGCCGACCCAGCGAAGGCGGAGCTCGGTCACCGTGAGGACGCCGGGGCTGTCGGCGAGGGCGCGTTCGAGCTTGTCGACATACTGCGGTTCGACGCTGTCCATGAGCCGCCGGCCGATGCTGCGCGCTGCACCGATAAGCACCACGACGATCGCGATCGAGATCAGCAAGCCCACGATCGGGTCGGCGAGTGGGAAGCCCAGCATCACCCCGACGGCGCCGACGACGACAGCCAGTGAGGTGAACCCATCAGTGCGCGCATGGATGCCGTCGGCGACGAGCGCGGCAGAGCCGATCTGTCGGCCCACGCGGATGCGATAGAGGGCAACGAGTTCGTTGCCGGCAAACCCAATGATGCCCGCGGCGAGCACCCACCAGAGGTTCTGAACGGGTTGGGGGTCGAAGAACCTTCGGATGGACTCGAAGGCGGCGACGATCGCGGAGAGCGCGATCATGGCGACGATGAAAAGGCCGGCCAGATCCTCGGCACGACCGAAGCCGTGGGTATAACGGCGGGTCACCGCACGTCGCCCGAGGACGAACGCGATCCACAGCGGGATGGCAGTGAGCGCATCCGAGAAGTTGTGAACGGTGTCCGCGAGTAGCGCGACCGAACCTGAGATGATGACCACCCCGACCTGCAGGAGCGCGGTCACGCCGAGGGCGATGAGGCTGATCTTCAGCGCCCGGATTCCACGCTTGCTGGACTCGAGGGCGTCATCGATCGTGTCGGACGCGTCGTGACTGTGCGGCACGAAAATGTTCAGGAAGAAGCCTTTGAGGCCGGTCGGGTGGTCGTGACCGTGATCGCCACGGCCGTGGGAGTGACCGCCGGCCTCATGGCTGTGCCCGTCCTCTCGCGTGCGAGGCCCATCGTCGCCGTGGGAGTGGTGGTGATCCGGGTCGTGGGCGTGATCGACGTCAAGTTCGTGTTTGGTCGCGTGTTGTTGTTCACGCGATTGCGGCTCTTGTCCGTGACCCATGGCGTCCTACTTTCCGTCGACTTTTGCGTTGTGGTGGCGCGGCGAACCGTCGACGGCGTGCTGCGCCTGGAGCAGCGCGGCGGTAACCAACTGCAACGGATGCTCGTCGGCGAGCGAGTAGAAAACGGTCGTGCCCTGGCGGCGGGTCGTCACTAGTCGGGCGAGTCTGAGCTTCGCGAGGTGCTGCGACACGGCCGATGACTGCTTATCCACGATGTCGGCAAGGTGATTCACCGACATCTCCCCCTCGCGCATCGCCAGAATCAACCGGATCCGAGTGGCGTCGGCCAGCATCGTGAACACCTCGACCGCCAGCTCGACGTAAGCGGACTCCGGGTCGAGATCCTGTTCCCGCGTATCTACATGCATACGCACATACTAACGGAACGCGACCGCTCTCAACAACACCATGGGCGCGGTTGCCGTCACTCGGTTGCAGCTGAGCTGGGTTTGGACCTCGGTTGCACGGGACGGCGACGGTCCAAGTGGCCGCGAAGAGCACTTTGGCTGAGGCAGAGACCATCGCCCATCAAGCCACTGCATCATCTGGCGTTCGGTACACAGAGGGGACGCGCAAAGAAAGCGTCGCGAGCGGCCAAGCTGGCGGTCAGCTAGGTAGCTATGGCGAGGTCGACGAAGACTCTATCGAGCCCATTGCAGTCATCATCGGGCTAAGCAGAGTGAGCTCACAGGTCCGAAGGGCGAAAGTCTGAGTTGTGGCCGGGTACGGTGCGTATCGCACTTCGTTGGCCAACAAGCA
>JBJXDR010000145.1:0-2521 GCA_046155245.1 Rhodoglobus sp.
CCGCGTAGCCACGGCCGCTGCACCGCGGGCAGTTGTGGCGACCGTCGTTGCCGGTGCCCGTGCCGTCGCAGTACCAGCACATGATGGTGTCGTCGCCGATGCTGCTGTGCAGCAGCGCGTCGATGTCGCGGCGGTCGACGTTGCCCTCGGCCAGCGCGACAGGGAGCGCGGCGAGCACCGCGGCGTCGCGCGTCAGGCCGTCGCCGAGCACAAAGCCGTCGGCGTCGGGGTCGCTGACCGCCCAGCCGTGGCCGACCGGCAGCACGTCGAGCGACGCATCTTCGATCAGGCAAAGCAGGCTGTGCTCGTGGCCGCGGAGGTCGGAGGCGGCGATCACAGCGACACCGCCAGACAGCCGTCACCGATCGCGACCGCCGCGTCGCTCGCCAGCCGGGCCGCCACCGCGTCGCCCGAGCGGCGGGCGTCGGCCATGCGGCGAGCGATCGACCGCTCCGTCGCCGACAGCGTGCGGCTCGTCAGGATCGCGATCGAGAGGTGCGCCGGGGTGCGGATACCGAGGGCGAGGCAGCCGGGCGTCAGGAGTGAGTCGATGTCCATGCACCCTGTTTAAGCCCGGACGGCAGGGAGCGCAAGAAAAAAGTTTACTGATAAAAACTTTGACGCTTCTCGCCTGCTGTGTACTGTGGACGCATGGACCACCCAATCGCCGCCTTGCGTACCAAACAGCATCTCTCCCGCACCGAGCTAGCACAGCGCGCGTCCGTCCGACGCGGCACCATCGAGCGCGCCGAATCCGGCATGGGCGTCAGCGTCCGCAGCGCGCTGCGGATTGCCCGCGCGCTGGACGTCACCGTCGAGCAGCTCTTCGCGGGGTGCGCGTGAGTCGCTCGTCGCGCGACTACGCGCTCTCCCTGCTGCTCGCCGGGACCGGCGGCGCGCTGGTCCTCACAGGCGCGCCGATTCTCGGGGCGATCGTCGCCTCCCTCGGCCTGATCGCGTGCGGGCTCACCGCAGACTCGGCGGGCGCGTGACCGACGCTCAGATCAGCCGCCGCCTCACCGCGCTGCGGGACGAGCTCGTTGCGCTGCGGCAGGCAATCGCGCAGGGCGAGCGGCCCGACGACGAGCGGCGAATCCTGATCGACCTCGGGCTCGCGCGGATCGCGGAGGCCATCGCGCAGACCGCCGCCGCCGCCGGGCTGGTGCGACGGTGACCGCCGCTGCCGCATGGCTCGCCGCGCTGCTCCTGGCGGTGCCGGTGCCCGCTCGCGAGCGCGCCTGTATCCTCGCCCGTCGCGAGACGATTGCCGCCTCTGCCGACGCCGCTGCGGCCGCGCACGGCGTACCCGTCGCCCTGTTGCTCTCGGTCGCCTACCTTGAGTCGCACCTCGGGTGCTCCGCGCATTCGGGCGGGTGCTGGGGCGCTCCGATCTCGCGCACGCGTCGAGGCGTCGCAGGCGGCGCCGACCGCGCCGCGTCGGCGCTCGCGCTGGGCTACCGGCGCTGCGGAGGAACGCCGGAAGGGGCGGTGGCCTCGTTCCGGTGGGGGCTGTGCCGCGTGCCCCGTGGCGCGCATGGCTACGGCCCCGCGGACGTGATGCGATTTGCGTCGCGGGTCGCGGCGAGGGTGGCGCAGTGACGCGCCACGCCGACATCACCGCTCCCACCGACCGCGTTCGGTGCCCGACGGAACACGCGGAGCTGTCGGCGCTCGGGTGCGCGTCGCGGCACGTCGCGCGAGAGTACCGCGGCCACCGCCACGGGCACGACGTCGCCGCGGCCGCGCGACACCCGGCGTGGGCGGGCTGCGAGCTCGGCGCCGTCGCGGCCGCGCGACTCGGGATCCCGGGCACGCCAGGACGACGCCCGGTGCGCCAGCTCCCGGTGGTGCAGGAGCCGGTGCACGTGCGCGTCTCGCGACCTCGGCCCGCGCCGGTCGACGATCTCCCCGCGGTGCATTTGCAAATGGTGCCGCACCCTCGGGACGTGCATGCAACGGGGCGCTACCCGTGGGGGGTAACGAAATGAGCCCGCCGCTGCTCTATCGCGCGCATCTTGCCGACGGCGCGGTCAAGCGCGTGAAAGTCGTCACCGTGGACCACGCGCGCTACGTCGAGGGCGACCGCTACCCGCTCGAGGTGCCGATCGCCGAAGCCATTGCGGCGCACGGGCGCTCGCGTGGATGGACGGTCGTCGCGGTGTCGGCGCCGCCGGGAGCGACGTCGTGGTGAGCGTCGGCGAGGTGGTGCGGCTGCGCGCTGACGACGGGCGAGAGTGCTACGCGCGCGTGCTCGCCGTGCGCCTGCGGGCGCGAATGCCCGCGTGGCGGCTCGCGTCCGTCTCGTCGCTGGTGGTGTCGTGGTACGGCGCGACGCGCACGATCACAGCGCGCGACGCGGAGGGGTGGGCAGTGGTGCTTGCAGCGCGGTGACGCCCACGGTACCATAGCTGTCCGCAGCGGCGCCAACCGCTCGGACGAGTGACCGACTATTGCGCCGGAAGGAGCGCAGCCGATGACCGACATTACCCTCAGACCGTATCAAGAGCAAGCCATCGCCGCA